>NZ_JBNJLK010000002.1:0-519333 GCF_051195255.1 Falsirhodobacter sp. 1013
CGCGGGATGGAGCAGCCCGGTAGCTCGTCAGGCTCATAACCTGAAGGTCGCAGGTTCAAATCCTGCTCCCGCAACCAGAAATTCTCGTGTTTGATCAACCTCCCGTAAAAGGGAGGTTTTTTGCTGTCTGGACATCAGGACCGCGACAAGGCTCAGCGCCAGAATGCCCGCCAGGTCGCCGTGCAGCGTCAACTCGAGCCGGCTGCGCTTGCCCGAGGTCGGCACCGGTGTCGCCACGATCTTCTCGATCAGGCCCCGGATCGCCTCCCGCGCTTCGCTCTCCCGATCCGGGTCCGTCAGCCCGGCAATCAGTCCAAGGATGCGGTTGTGATAGGTGTCGGCCATCTTCGGATGGATTCGCACGGTGGCGGACCGGGCAGGGGTCGCGGCGACGTCCCGTTCCAGCTGCTTCTGCCGGATCGCCAGCTGTTGCATCTTCGCCTTGATCCGGTCGGGCGGCAGGCCGGAGAGCAGGGCATTCACCAGCGCGTCTTGGTCCTTGATGACCTTCGCCAGCTCCTTCTCCTTCACCGCGCGGTCATCGGTGTGGCGTGCCGCCAGGCGATTGCGCTCGGCGATGTATTCTTCGGCGAACACCTTCACCAGGTCCGGATCCATCAGCCGATCAGATAGGGCGGTGAGGATCCGGCCTTCCAGCTCCTGCCTGGAAATGCCGGTGCGGTTGCTGCAGACCGACGTGCCCTTGTTGCGCGAGTTGCTGCAGCCGAAGCGATCCCTGGCGATGGTGGAGAAGCCACCCCCGCAGCACCCGCATTTGACCAGACCGGTCAGCAGGAAGCGTGGCTTGCGCCGTTCCCAAGCTTCCTTGTCGGTCTGCTCGATCTTCCGGCCCTGTTGACGGGCCTTCACCTTCTCCCAGAGGGCGGGATCGATCAGGCGCAATTCGGGCACCTCCGTGATGATCCAGTCCGCTTCGGGATTGAGGCGTGCTTGCCGTTTGCCGGTCGCGGGGTCTTTAACGAATTGCTGCCGGTTCCAGACCAGGCGACCGATGTAGATCTCGTTGTTCAGGATGCCGGTGCCGCGCTTCGGATTGCCATGGATGGTAGATTTATCCCATTTGCCGGCACGAGGGCCCGGAATGCCTTCGCGGTTCAGCTGATCGGCGATCCGGCCCGGCGACATTCCCTCGGCATAGGCGGTGAAGATACGCTGCACGATGGCAGCCTCCTCCGCGTTGATCTCACGGTCGCCGCGCCGGATCTCCCCATCCTCGCCCATATGGCGCAGAACGGTGTAGCCGAAGGCATTGCCGCCGCCGGACTTGCCCTTCTCCACACGGCCGCGCAGGCCCCGGTGGGTCTTGGCTGCAAGGTCCTTGAGGAACAGCGCGTTCATCGTGCCCTTCAGCCCGATATGCATCTCATTCACCTGACCGTCGGCCAGCGTCAGGATGGTCACGCCCGCGAAGGAAAGGTTCTGGTAGATGGTGGCGATGTCGGCCTGGTTGCGGGAAATCCGGTCGAGGGCTTCGGACAGCACGAGATCGAAGCGACGATCCCGCCCGTCCTGCAAAAGGCGCTGGAGGCCCAGGCGCAGGATCATGTTAGAGCCCGACAGGCCGGCATCCTCATAGGTGCCGACGATCTGCCAGCCCTCGCGCAGGGCGCGTTCGCGGCACAGCCGGATCTGGTCCTCGATGGAGGCGGCATTCTGCAGGTCGGTGGAGTAGCGAGCGTAGAGGGCCACGCGGAGGGTCATGGGGTAATCTCCGGTTTGCACGGGGCAGGGACGTCAGTCAGTGCCGTGTCCCTGTTCCATAAGGTGATCGGCGCGGGCGGCATCGCGCGCCAAGGCCCGGACCAAGGCGAGCAGGTGATCCCGAGGCTGCGACACCTGATGATCCCCGGCAAGGGGCGTGTTGGGGGTATCGGCCAAGGGGGCCGAAACACGGACACTAGGAGATACCAACGCGAAGGCCGCCGTTTGCGTGGCGCCTCCCTCGTTGGCAATATCTCTCCGGTCTCGCGCCATGGGCCGAGTTGCTCCCTGCGCCGGAGGGCAGGGCCCGTCGACGTTTGCTGCTGATGATCCTGGGTGCGGGCGGTCCCGCGGGTGTTCAGATGATCATAAGGCATGGGAGAGGTTCTGAAGCTGGAAACACGGAACTCTGGGTTCATGAATGTGGATAACCTGCCGGAAATACGGAAATCTCACTCTTCATAGGGTGACCGAGAGACAACTTCGGGTCGCTGGATGATGCGATGGCCGCATTCCGATGGCTTGTCGGGGTGATTGCCAGGCACCGCAGAACTTCGGGGGCGAGTTATCCGTATTTTAGGGCGTGCTCTCAGGAGCAGTGTCAAATGCCCCACTAAGGCAGACCATCTGGCGGCAAGGCTGTCATCGATGGCCGTCTTTGTCGGCGCAGCCTCGCGCCTGGCGATCCTGCGCGTCCATCTCCCTGAGCCACTCGATATAGACCTGCAACCGACGATCGATTTGCGCGCGGTCGGGCGGCAGCAACGGGGCGAGGTAGGGATGGGCGCGATGCACATGTCCCTCGCGCGGGTGGTGGCGCCGGAGTCGATACCAGCGCGACACCGTGCGGGCCCAGCGATCGTCGGGATCAAGGGCGATGATGGGGGAGGTGATGATAGTCTTGTCCCCCAACGCCGGATGGCCGCGGACGTCGCCTTCCAGCACCAGCTCGCCGATGACAGTGATCTGCGGCCGCCAGGGATCGAGTTCCGGTGCGCTGTCTAGATCCAGGTCAGATGGACCTGCCTCTGCGGCGGTGATCGAGACCAATGCACGGTCAAGCCAAGAGCGCTTATAGGGCGACAAAATGGTCATGCCGTTCTCCTTAATGAAAGGGGGTGTGCGTCGTTTTGAGACAACCCGGGTTCCATGACGTGCGCGTGGGGTGGCCGTCATGGACCATCGACACTCGGTCGACGAAGGATTTTGTCTGGTGGGTCTTCCCGGTCCTTTGTTCTTTGTTTTTTTGTTCTTTCTGTCTTCTCTTCTTCGTGCCGGGGGAATGGAGTGGGCGGCGGATGGGACCCGCCGCAGGGAGTGCCGTTTTTGGTTTTGGGGACTTGGCAGGCGGTTCCACCGCCTTCTTCTTCTTTTTTGTTCGGTGATGACGGGTTCGCGGACGCGGGTGATTGCCCGGGGCTGGCGCAGGTGTCCGCATCTATCGGGATTGCTGGGCGGCGCGCGTGTGTGGGTCTTCATCCGGTGCCGTCGGGCGCAGGCGCGCGAGCCAGTTTTGGGCTTCGGCCTGATCCATGTCGCGGGTGGCCATCAGCGACTCCGCCATCTCTTCGAGAAGAGGGCGGTGAAGGGTAAGGATCTCCGCCGCGCGCTTCTCGGCATTCTCGAGTTCGCGCCTGACGCGGAATACGGCGTCGGGGTCGCGCGCCAGACGTGCCTCGGGGTCTGCGCTCCAGACCGAGCCATGGCCGCCCAGACCATAGCGCATCTGGATCCCCGAGGCGATGGCCGTCGCCATGGCCAGATCAGAGTCCGGACCACCTCCCGCTCCGGCGGATACGTCGCCCAACACCAGCCGTTCGGCGGCGCGCCCAGCAAGAAGCTGAACCATGCGATTCTGCATATCCGCGAGAAGGCCGTGCTTTGCAGTGGTGTCGAAGACAGTCCCTCCGCCCCCGTCGCGATCCAGGTAGACCCGCTTGATTGGTCCAAGATCCAGCACGGTGCAGACGATGGCGTGGCCGCATTCGTGGACGGCGACGCGGCGGTCGATCTCGGGATCATGCGTGAGGCGGAACACGTTCCGCAGGTCGTTGATGACGAGATTCCGCTTGGCCCCACGGGCGGCGGCCCGTGCTTGGCGCACGACGGCATCGACATCGGCGGCGGAACAGCCGATGGCACGGGCGGCAAGGTCCCGCAGGTCAGCTTCGCTCCAGTCAGGCAGGCAATGTCGGAACACGCCGTAGAGTGCATCAGCATCGGGCAACGGCACGGAGACCTTCATATCGATCCGGCCCGCGCGCAAAACGGCCGGATCGATTGTATTCGGGTGGTTGCACGTGGCAACGACCACAACGCCCTCCTCGCGCGCGATTGCGTCCATCTCGGCTAAAAAAGCATTGATCACCTGCGTGCGATAGCTGCGATTGTGCTGGTCACTGTCCTCGCGCGAGCCGACCGCATCGATCTCGTCGATGATCAGCACCGACGGCGCTTTTGTGCGGGCCTCGGCAAAGCTCTTGCGCATCTCGCGCAGCATGTCGCCGAGATGGCCCGCCGCCTGCCAAGCGCCGAACGTTCCGGTGACGACGGCAAAACCGGCGGAATGGCCCATCGCCCGAGCGATCCACGATTTACCCGTCCCGGGCGGGCCGTAAAGCAACAGCGTCCGCGTTAGGTCTGGCCAGGCGACTGCGCCGGTCTTCCATCCGCGCAAGTCACGCACGATCTGCCGCGCGGCGCGCAGCGCCGGTGTGTCGCCGTGGAGATCTTCGAGCCATGGCCCATCCGTCGCAGCCCGCGGAACTTCTGTGAGGGCGGCGATCCGTTCGGCCACGGCTTTGGCGGTGGGCGCCCGCATCGCAAGGCTCAGGGACAGCGCGTCGAGGTCCGACAGCACGGTATCGTTGGTAAGGGCGGCGCGCACCGCCGCCTCGTCGATCCGCCCCGTCGCACTGTGTGTCGCGCGCAGCGCGGTGATCAGGATGTCCACCGACAGAGGCGCGTAGCTCCGGTGTTGGACCGGTGCCTGCCGCGGGATTGGCAGGCCCTTGGACTCCTCCGGCAGCAGGACGAGAATCGGGGCGCGCATATCGACGGCGCGCGCGAGATCGGCAGCAAAAGCCGCTTCCGCGCGTTCCGAGACCTTGCCGTTCATGGGCTCCGGGTGCAATAGCAGTAGATAGGGCGCATCCTTCGGGAGACGGCCGAGCGTCATGGCAAGTGACCAACCCTCCGGCACCAAGAGCGGCAGTAGCTTCTGCAGCATGTGGATGAGATCAGCCGGCACGCGCTCGATTACGGTGATCGCGCCGGGGGCCAGCATGGCGTCGCGATCTGCGAGATTGCCGATGCTCGCCACCAGGCGCAAAAGCGGGATGAGCTTGCCTGACGGCAACCGGAGGCGGGGCTGCGACGTGCCATCCGACGCGGTCGCCGCGGGATCGCCATCGTCTTCCTGGACAGAGTCGTATTCCTCCGGGGGAATGTTTTGCGCAGCCGGGCTGCGGTTCAGTGCATCGAGTGCGGTGGACCCCGGAGGCGACATTGTGGTCACCAGGAGTTCGGGCAGATCCATATCCTCCGGGTCCAATGCGGGATCCCAGGCCGGGGTCAGCCGAGCCGCCAGATCGTCCTGCAGATTGCGGATGGCCTGATCTGCCAAAGACAGCCAAATCGGGGATTTAGGGGATCCGGAATTGATCTTGGGGTTGCGGGTCAGATTTGCGTTTGTCTGGGTCATAACGGGATTCCGGGTGTGAGGAGGGAAGACCATCCGGCGGTCCGAATGGCGATCGGTGAGGCAGAGCGGGAGGCGCGATCTTGGGCGGTGCATGGTGGCCGCGGTGTCGTGTAAGGGGCGAACGGATATCCGGAAGCCTCCTGAGATCGGCTCTGTTGAAGCCGATGGCATCCGGATTCCGGAACGCGCGCTGCAGATCGCCTCGGCCGTCCGGTGGATAGGTTCGGCTTCCGGATAACGGAGGCATGCGGCTGCGACGCTGGTTCGCAGCGTCATCCGGAACTGTCGGCATAAGGCCGGCCATGATCCGGAATCACCACGCAAGATGGCGTTATCCGGGTTGGCCCGGATGGCGGCGCAGGATCGGAGATCGATCCCGCAGCGTGGTCTTGGGCTGCGGTTTGCGCCGGGTTCGGGCGCGTGCTGGAGTCCGGCGGGCCGATACGGTCGACGGATGTGAATCCGGGGGATCCGGCATGATCTCCGGATCGGCGAGGTCCGCCGCTCGGGACAGCGGGGAGGTCGAATCCGGAGTCCGGATGCGCGCCGCATCCACGATGTCCGCCTCGATCAGGTCGAGGGTCTTATGCAGGAGAGGCAGGCTCTCAGGCCTATACACCTCGGACGAGACATTCATCAGATCCACATATTCTTGACGCGGAACGAGGGACTCCGGATGTGTGCGTTTGAGGCGGGCATGGGCGGCTTTCTCGCTCGCGCAGGCGTCGTGGCCCGTCGGCATGGCCACGACCCGGAGAACCTCGACGATGGCGTCTTTGGGAAGGTCAAGTTGATGTTTGTGCCTCTTTACCGGACGTGCCGAATATCCAACTTTGAGAACGTGACGACCGGTGGCAGGATGACGGATGTCGAGCAGGTAAATATAGCTCGGCTTGGCCGTCCAGGATTGCCCGCAGCCGGCGCAATCGCATTGTCCCCACCGCACATTGGCAACCGCGATCCGCTGTTCATGTCCGCAAGTGTGACGATAGACCCGATAGGACGCACTTCCCTTGGGATCGCGTCCCACACGCATCCAGCCGAAGTTTTGCGCCTCATCTTCCTCACGCATGATGAGGCAGATATTGCAGCGGGCGGCCACTTCGCCACGGGCCATACGGTCCACGAATGCGAACTGCCTACGTGACTCATGGCCACAGGGTAGGCCGTAGCGACCATAATGCCGATGATCTTGGTCCCGTCCGAGCCAGGTCAGGCCAGCGGTCAGGGCCGTCTGGCGCCAACGGGCCTCGATGCAATGCGGGCACAAAGGTTGCGCCGACATGACAACCGAATGACGCGCAGCGTGGATCCCGCCGCAGATATGGCAACGCAGTGCGACATGCAGGCGGTCCCGAACCCGGGCGATCAGGTCGAAGCCTTTGTCCCGCGCCGCTATGGTCCAGTGCTCGTGGATCGGGCCGGGATGAATGACGAGGGGGAGATCGGACACCGCAATCGGAGTGCGGTTGTCGTGCGAAGACAGGATGGTCTTGGGCATGGGAGGTCCTCCCGGAAAACAGGATGGGGGCAGCCATGGCCGAGCTTGCGCATGCGAAGCGTGCAGCCCAAGGGCCGGAGGCTGAGGAAATTTGGTGAGACGGAGCAACGGACCTGCGGTCGATGGTTAATCGCAGGCCGGCAGCTGTCAGATCTGCGAAGCAGTCAGGCCGCCGGCGCCATCTGGTAATCGGGATCATCCGCGGTGATCTCGGCAGGATCCACCTCGATGGCATCCATGAAATCCGGCAATTCGCTCAAGGCCTTCAAATGCTGTTGAAAGGCGGCGACCATTTGATTGGTGCGGCGCCCCGTGGGGCCGGTATCGGTGCAGCGGAAAAGATCAGGGAAATAGTCCTGCAGCGCGAAGGTGTTCCGGAACGCTTCGGGTGTGTCGCTCTCGATCAGCATCTGTGCCATCTTGCCAAGGCGCTTCAACGGCTGATCTTCCCGACGTTCGAGCGGCGTGGCATCAAGCTGAGCAAGGCTGTCCAGCACGCGGGTCCGAACCCGTTCAGCGTTGCGAATCCACGCGTCGCAGGCGGGATCCCAGTTGCTGCAATGCTCGAGGTCGCGCTCCGCTTCGATATAGGCGGAGAGGTTGCACGTCACTTTGCTGAACAGGACAGTGACGGGGGAGGGGCGAAACGATGGCGCCGCTTCCGAATGGCCCGGCGGGATGATAGGCGTGTGAATAGCCATGAGTGATCTCCTGAGGATCAGTTGTGGTTAGGACCGGGCAAGGGGGTAGGAGCCCTTGCCTGTGTCCGCATTATATGAAACCATTAAACCGTAAATCAAGCATAGATTCGGAAAAATGGAAAAAAAACGCGGACGCCCTCCGATAGACTCGGAGGCGGTAAACCTCCGCCTCCCACGCGACCTCATAGAAGCTATAGATGAGCACCGCCGCGATGAGGCCGATCTGCCTACTCGCCCTGAGATGATCCGCCGAGCCTTGATTGAATGGCTGGAGATGAAAACGAGGAAAATCTGAACTAGGTAGGAGACTCTATACTTTCGACGAGTGACTTCGAGTTTAATGGTAATTCCGGTGCCTGGCATGCGAGTGCAACGTCACAGATGATTTCCCCGCCGGATCTAGGTTCAGAGCATGTTCTTTTCTGGTCCATTGGACCAGTTGGATTCTCGGACCGCTACCGCGCACCAGTCCGTAACCGCGCTGCCTTGCATCCCCAGCCCGGTCCAACGGTCCAACAGGTCCAACGGACCAGTAACCGGCAGAGGGGGACTTTCCGGATTTTTTAAACTGCGGTGTCCGCCGCCTTCCGTGTTCGTCGTGTCATTGCAATTGCGCACCCAGGTTATCCCCAAAATTCGCACGTCCGGGGCCGTTGTCCACACTATCCCGCAGCGCCGGCGCTGACGTGTATCCCGTCATGGAGGATCATGTCGGAGATGGCGCAACCCTGCGTCCTACTTGGAAAACACAATGCCGGATCATAATTCTCTCGACGAGCAGGAGCGCGAAGCGCATCCCGAGACCGTGACCACATCCACCGACGCCGAACAGATCGCTCCCTTGGAAACGGTTCCTGAAGAAACCGTTCATTCTCGGTTCACCCCCCTTCATCAGGACCCGGACATCGCGGCTTTTCTGGCCACCATGCGCGAGGAGCTCCCGCCGTTCTGGACCCATCTGCCCCACGAGCAGATGCTGGGGTATGGCGGCATGGATAATGAGTGGGTGCCGATGTGCGGCCCGCTGCGCGTCGAGGCTTTGATCCGCGACGGCGAGGGTCAGCACTGGAGCCGCCGTATCCGCTATCTTGATCGCGACGGACATCTGCGCCGGGAAACCATCTCCGAGGCCGACATCCTCAACCGGCCGCGTAACGTCTGTGCGCAGCTGATCTCGGCGGGGCTCGCCATCGAGGGCAATCGTACGGACATCATTCAGTTGATCCGTAAGTGGCCCGTGGATGCCCGCCGTATCCTGTCGGTGTCGCGGCCCGGCTGGTTGGAGGAAACGATTGCGGAACCCGCGTATCTGTTGCCGGACGGCAGACTAATTGCGGCGGACCCACAGCGTGACGACGACATCGAGCTGACCCACGCCCGCAGCGCGGTCCCGCTGTCAGGGTGCTTGGAAGGATGGCAAGCCACCGTCGGTCGTCTGGCTGCCGGTAACCCTGCGCTGATCAGCGCCATCTGCGCGGTTCTCGCCGGTCCCCTCCTGAAACCTGCCAGGCTCGAAACGCTGGGCGTAAACCTTCACGCATCGACGAGTTCGGGAAAGACCGCCGCGTTGATTGCCGCGCAAAGCTGCATCGGGCCGCCCCAGTTGGACCGTTGGAATGCCACGAACACCGCGCTGGAGCTTACCTGTCGACAGGCTCATGACGGCACGCTGATGTTGGACGAGTTCCCGGCTCAGCCGTCACCTCCCATCATCGAGGCCCTCTACATGATCGGCAACGGCACGGGCCGCGGGCGCGGAAACCGCAAGCTGATGCGCGAGGAAACGCTGCGTTGGCGGACGGTTTTGCTTTCGACCTCGGAAAAGCCGATCGCCCAGATCCTGGCCACCGCCCGGATCCAGATGCCTGAAGGAATCGGCGTCCGCCTGATCGATATTCCCGCGCGGTCATGGGAATTTAATCTGTTTAAGACCTTGCATGAATATGGTTCGGGGCATGCCTTTGCTGAAGCTCTCCAGGCCGGGGCCAGAGAGCACCACGGGCATGTCCTGCCGGCATTCGTGCAACGGATCGTTGCGCGGCACAGGCGGGTGGAGGAGACCTTGCCCCTCATGATCGCGCGCCTGCGCAACTCAATGTTGTCGGCAATCGGGTTGCCCGCGAATGCGAAGGAAGGTCCTGTGATGCGCGTTCTGACCTGTCTGGCCCTAGTCGCAGCCGCCGGTGAAATCGGCATCCGGCTCGGCGTCCTGCCTTGGCGCAAAGGCATGGCGGCGGATGCGCTGATTGAGATCGCGACGATCTGGCACCGGGCCTATGCGGCGCGTCCGCCCTCGACCGCAGAGGCCATGGCCGATCGTCTGACCGGATACCTGCGGCGCAACCGCCACCGTCTGTGCCCACCCGGAGCCGAGCCGGATCCGGATGCCATTGGCTGGTGTGATGCACGCTGGATCTATCTCGGCATCGAAGCCCTCCGGACGGAGATCGCCGACGGCATGCCGGCCAACCTGGCGGTGAAGCTTTTGGGAGACGCGGGGCTGCTGGTTCCCGGAGGGGAGCAGAGGTCGTTTCAGTATCGCCTTCCCCGCCATGTCGATCCGGACAGGGCACGGGTCTATCGGTTCGACAGGCAGCGGATCGAGGGTCGGTAGCCCCACGAGCACTGCTTTGGGCCAATGGCCGAGATGTTTATCAGGGCGGTTTCCGAGCCGGCCCCGGTCCGGCATCGCGGCATCATGCGGTGTCGGATAAAATTGCTCGTTGGCTCCTGGCCTTTCAGGGCCGGAAAGCCCCCCCGGGGCTTGCCCTCCCAAAGCTATCCTGGTCGCTCAGGCGTCATACGGCAGAGGAAACGCCTTTTACAAACCTCGATAATATGGGGGCGGGGAGTAATTCATCATGTTATCGAGCAATGTAAGTGACCTGCCACGGGTATTTCACCCGGCTCAGACCGATGCCCTTTGGTCATTCCCGCCGATCGCCTCCGATAGTATCCTGACCAAAAATCCATCCCTCCCATTCCAACGACTGGAGGGGAAGGGTGGGTGCCGCAGAACACCGACCTTCGATCACGTCCAGCATCCCGAACAGGCCCACAACGGCGTCGAACTGATCCTCTCCGACGGGGCGGTCCGAGAAGCCGTCCTCAATGGCGTGGAGAAGGTCTCCGGATGCCATCAGCCCGTGCCGCTCGATCCACTGCGTCAGACCTTTGCCGGCCGTGCGTCGACCGTCTTGAGTCCGCTTGCTCCACGTTCTTTTCGCGGGCAGCCCGATCTGTCCATAGACATCCCCGGGATAGGTCTCGACTACCACGATGTCACGGGTACGCGACAGATCGTCGAAGGTGCCGTCGAAGGGCCACAGGGCAATCTGGTCCAGATGGGGGCGCAGTACCTCCCGCCAGCCCGAAATTGCACCTTTGCCGACCTGATTGCCGCCCAGCGTCCAGAAGAGACTGCAGGCGGCCGGTCGATGTGGCGTCGCGCGTTCGCAGGCCCTCAGCAGGGCTTCCGGAGGAAGGCGAAGCGCGTCCGTCAGGTGAAGCCGTCGCGTTCCGCCCGGCCGCATGGGATAGAACGGGCGTCGGACGCCGATCTCTCCTGCGGCAGAGCACACGTTGAACCAGTCGCCCCATTCTCCTGTTCCGAGAGCCGCAAGCAAGGTTCGGAAATCTTCGGCTCCGGTCAGGTTTCCATAAGCGGCAGGGACACCGATGGGGAAGTCGAAGCCGACGATCGACGACCCGGAATCCATCTGTCGTGTCCGAAGCCTGTTGAAAAGATCGGTCGTCGCGCCGACGGGTTCCGGGAGGCCGAGATGCCAGCCGTTTTCCTGCCGCCGAGCGACAGCCATCCAGCGCTTCCGGGGATCCACGCTCCAGTCGCAGTGCGCAACAATCGTCGGGGTAAGTCGGTCATCTTGCATGTCACCAGAAAAGCGGATCGGCCAGGTGATGGTCAAGGCAGGAGGGGGCCATCGAAGCCAAGCAGGGTAACGTTCGGCCCATAGCCGCCGGTCGCCGAATGCCGATGCTGCGAAGCCGCATTCCTCGAAGCGGTCATTCGTAGGATGTGCAGCAAAAAGCTGACTTACGGTCTCAGGTTTGGGACAAAGCCGTCATTCAGCTTTCAGGTGATCCATGACGAAAGCCACGCGTTCGTCGACCGACACCTTGGGCAGTTCGACAAGGTGGTAGCCGAAGCGGGCGTAAGTATCAGCCATGACCCGGCCGGTTGCCTTGGCTTCCTCCTGATCCTGCTTTCTTTCGGCGTCCTGCCCGAAAATGGCCTCCCAATATGGGGCAATGAAGACCATCCTGTTGTAGCGATATGTCTTTGCGGCAACCTCCGCATGGGCGGGGACGTGAAGCCCACATAGCGTCAGATACCCGACGACATCGGGAATTCCTCTGTCCATGAAAACTGGCCGTTCAAATGCCGATGCTTCGTGCCACGAACGCAACTCCCATCCGAGCATGAGTTCGGCAAACGTGCCTTTGTCTGCCCACGGCAATGCGGTTCCGCCAATCTTAACCTGATCCTGAATGATCGCGCGCCCGGCCTCGGGCATGGACGCAAATCCCCTGTCGCGCAGCGCGTCAATCAAAGTGCTCTTGCCGGATCCGGGGCCGCCAGTCACGACAAACATATGGTCACACATGTGCCATCCTTGCTTTCCAATGAGATGAACGCGCAGATGATTGACCATGCAGGTCGATCTCGATGCACGTAACCATGGACTAGCCTCATCAGCCAAGGTCTGCAAAGGGTTTCGCACGTCGATCATGGGACATTCCTGCCATTCACATCCAAGTGGCAAGATCCCTTGATGGGGGCTGCCAGGGCGAGAGCCGACATTCGCTGCACGTGCGAACATCACCTTGCCAGATCATGGAAGCGGACGTTCAGCTACGATCATGGCGCGGAACCCCGGGTCACCTACAGTGAGCAGCGGAAGTCTACCGTTGCTGCGGACGCACCAGCCAACACTCGTATCGGTCGACGCAGACGTCGGCACACGGCGCGACTTTACATACAAGAGCTTTATGCTCCTTATGCTATGCAGCTAGTGCCGTTAAGCTGACCTCATAGTTGCACTGATATATTTGAGAGACGCAAAAGCGTGAGCACCCTGACAGATATTGAAAAACGGTACTTGGAACGATTGCTGGGTATGGGTGGTGGGTATGTCTTGGACTTCTCTGACAACACCTACAGCGAGTTCTTTAACAAGCACCGGATCGACATCCACGGAAGCAAGTACCAGACCTACGGCACTTCTAAAGCAAAGAAGATGCGATCGTTTTGGGAGCAAGAACCGGACCCTATAGTCGGAAAGGTACTGTCCGAGATGATGGACTCCTACGTTGCGAGTTGCGAGCTTAGCGGGGCTGAGATCGACAAGCCGGTATTAGAAAAAGGCCGATCCGCTGTTGATCGGCTGCTCGGCAAACAAGGAAGGACAGCCAGCGCGCCCACCGAGAGCAGTTTCCTCGACACCGAATTCACCATCCCGAATATTGGCAAGCTGCCTATCGATGCGCCTGTTGTCCCGGTCGTCGAAAAACGCCTGACGGAAGCCCGAGTTGCTTTGAAGGCTGGGGCGAACCTGTCAGTGATCTTCCTCTGCGGAAGCGTATTGGAAGCCGTGCTACTGGGTGCCGCACAAAAGCATCCAGCAAAGTTCAACAATTCTAAGGCTAGCCCGACAACCAGCGCTGGCAGCGTGAAAAAGTTTCATGAGTGGAGCCTGGCACAGTTCATTGATGTTGCTTGCGACATCGGTGTGCTCAAACCTGATATCAAAAAGTTCGGACACGGTCTTCGCGATTTCCGAAATTACATCCATCCTTATCAGCAGCTTATGTCCGGGTTTACTCCGGATCAGCACACAGCCAAAGTCTGTTTTCAGGTCCTGAAAGCTGCCCTGGCCGACTTGGCAGGGGAGCGCTGACAATGGATAGCTCTTACACCGCATTTCACTTTTGGTCTGGGCATCGAAAATATCTGATCGATGAGCATCAATTTTTCGTCTCGCAGGCCCGCCAGAGACTATTCGCGCAGTTTGACGACGAGGAAATGAAGGACGCTGCTGATGCGCATGCAGAGGCAACATGGGAGGCTATGGGGCAGGATTTTGACCCAGATCGCCACGATCCCGGCGACTTTGCAGAACAGGCTTACGAAGCTCGCATAGACCTGTATTTGAGCCTTTGCGACATGCGAGAGCAGGTCCTGTTCGCAATGCTGGTTTCGATCTTTCATCGTTGGGAAAAAGAGCTTCGTGACTGGTTAGTCCAAGAGATGCGTCACTGGATGCAGGACGAAACAGCATTTCGCCGTGTATGGTCTTCCAGCTTTGTTGAAGTTCTAAATTTGTTGAAAGACCTCGGCTTGGATGTTCGATCGAAGCCATATTTCAAGGCGCTGGACGGGTGTCGTCTTGTAGTCAACGTCCACAAGCACGGCGACGGCAAGTCTCTGGACGACTTAAAGAGACAGTATCCTGAATTGATCGTGTCCGATGACGAAATAGCGAAAAGTGGTGGGTCTGCATTGTTTTGGAAAGATCATGCCGACCTTCAAATTTCCATAGAACATTTTAAGGCTGTATCTGATGCCATAGTCCTTTTCTGGAACGATGTGCCAGAATGCATCACCTTGGGTGAGATAAAAAAACTGCCCAAATGGCTACTTGATGCGGCGCCGAGCATTAGCTTCAAATGACACTGTGATGCGTAATCTGCAGCTTTTACAACATTAGAAGAATAACGAAATTTCCGCAATGGGGATGGTAGATAGGTCCGGTGCGCATTCAGGCGTTTGCTTCTGGGAAGCTGCGCCGCAGCAACGCGGATCTCGGCAGAGGTCAGTTTAGGGCCGAACGCGAGCGTCTTCCTCTCGGTTGGTAGCTGGACTTTAATGGCGGCTATGGGCTCGACGCAGCGCAGCATCCTGACGCAGTGGGGTAGCGCGCTCTGCCGTGGGCTCGCATCCCCGCCCGCGGCCCGTAGCGGACATTCGCCCTCCTGGAATGCTGTGCTGCGGCATTCCCGAAAGCTGCCATTCGGTGCGCCGCGCAGAAACCCGCTCGCCAGAGAGTCGGGGTTGGGCATGAGGGAATCCCGTTCCTCCGACCGCGAGCTTATCGTCGCGGTCGACCAACTCGGGACTTAGGTTCTCCCCGGCCCTCTCCGTACGCTCGCCCGCAATAAAGATTTTGCAACGCAGCTTCCTCATCGCCGCCATTGAAGGGCTTTTCTATTCGATCTAGCATCTACCCCGAGTATTTGTTCCAGGATATCCCTATGACCTCTAATATTGCCTTTTTTCAAGAACGTCTGCACGAAGATCAGCCCAACCGTTCAAAAGATATGAGGTCACCATTTCAGAGGGACCGCGCGCGTATAATGCATTCGGCGGCATTTCGACGGCTGCAAGGTAAAACACAGGTGATGGGTACTGGCGAAGGTGATTTTCATCGAACTCGCCTGACACATTCCATCGAAGTGTCCCAGATCGGCTATGGTCTACTGGAAGCTCTGCATTTCAAGAAAGCCACCTTCCACAAGGATGCGCAAGATTGGCTGCCAGCGCGTGATCTGGTCGAAGCCGCGTGCCTCGCTCACGATCTTGGGCATCCGCCCTTCGGGCACAAAGGAGAACAAGCGCTGCACAAGGCCATGTTGCTCCATGGGGGATTCGAAGGAAACGGGCAGACCCTTCGCATTCTTACGAAACTTGAGAAGTACAAGGCGCGAGGGAAAGGGCTTTATCCGACGCGCCGTTTGGTTCTCGCAGTGCTGAAATATCCGCGCTCGATGAAATCTTTCAACCTCGCTGACTATGTGAAGAAGCCGCCTAAGTCGTACCACGAAGACGAGGAAAGTGTTGTGGAATGGGCGCTTGATGGGTTCTCCGTTGCCGATCAAAAGCAACTGATAACATCAGCAGACGGCAAAGGAGCCCATCATAGCCTTGACTGCAGTATTCTCGAACTCGCTGATGACATTGCCTATGGCATTCATGACATCGAGGACATTGTCGCTAGGGGTTTGGCGACTGAACGTGAAGTCAAAGAAGAGATAACTAAAGCCTTCAAAAAAATTGACGGCGGTCGCTTGCCCGGACTTGATACAAATGTGGTCTGCGAAGGCCTGTTTTCTGACAGCTTCCGCAGAAAGCAGATAATTGCTGAGCTTGTTAATCTGTTCATCACCAATGTAACGATTACAAAACACAGTTCATACGACCACCCGCTTTTAATGTTCAACGCAGTTCTTCCGGAGCCTCATGCAAGGCTGTTGGAAGCCTTAAAGGGGCTGGCCTACGAACTCGTGATCCGAAAGGCGAAGGTGCAGCAGCTTGAGCGTCGAGGTCAAATGATCGTGGCGCGTCTGTTTGATACGTTGATCTCGGATCCAGAAAGTCTCATTCCTCAGTCATCTTGGCAAGATGGGTGTCGGGAAAGCTCCACAGAGCGTCGTGTATGTGACTACGTCGCTGGGATGACTGACAGCTACGCCGAGCGTCTCTACAAGCGCCTTTTCCACCCGGGTTTTGGTAGTAGCGGTGACGAATTGTGAACGCGTCTGGCTGAGGCGGGTCTACCGGCCCACAGCGGCCATCTTTAGACTGGGTCGTCGCTGGTATACAGCGCCTTCAAAGCGGGCGTCCATTTAGTCATTTCACAGTGTGGCCCTCGTAGAGCAATACTGGGCTGGAGTTACGTGAAAGTTGGTGATGAGGGCCTACACACGGAAGATTGATCCATTAGATAAGTAAGTGCGCTACGAAAATCAGAATGGGAAAGGCACTTGCTGGAACACATAGAGAACAGGCTGCGAGTGAATGCCGCACAATTCGTTGAATCCGAGGAGCCCGAACGAACTACCGCACGAGCGCTATATGGTGGTGGACGGGACCAGTTAGGCGATCGAGCTCAAATCGGTACAGAGTTCCGCGCGCTTGTCGACGGCGGACACATCGAGGGTCTACGATCTCTGCCGAGACAAGAGTGGAAAAACCAGCGCAATCATGTTGAGTATGTCAGGGATCGTTGACCCCGTATGAGCGCGAGAAGTGTTGGGGAGACTCGTGTCGGACGGGTCTCGGAAGCTTTTGGTAGAGAAGTTGCCTGTGATTTCGTCAGGAAGATGCGGGGTTTCAGGACGGTGGCCAAGGAGTGGCGGTCTGGAGCTGACAGTTTGATAAACTTCGCGAGAGTTCTGACAGGCGGCGTTGCGGCATGGCTCGAGTTCGAGCGAGCCTGCGATCGCAGTGGCCTTTTCAGCGAAAAATACCTGACCTCGGCAGTCGGTCAGATTCTTGCGGCCAGAACGGGAAACAGGGTCGAGGCAGAGTTCACCCATCCAATACTCGCGCCGCTTAGGCAAGGTCCTGGCCGGAGGCCGCAGGTCGATTTCGTCGTCCGTAACGAAAGCAGAAAAATCGTCCTTGCCGTCGAGACGAAATGGGCGGGTCGCACGACACCCTCAACCAACGAAATCTTGTGGGACCTCATCAGACTCGAGCTCATCGCTCACCACGAAAACGCGCGATGCATCTTCCTACTCGCGGGCACAGGAGCAAAGCTTAAGGCGATCTTCGATCATCCGGCCTTCTCGGACGCTGAAACTAGACCGCACCGTCGACCGTTGCTCCGTCACGACAACAATGTCGTCCACACTACACCGTTGGTACCGCTCGTCTCTGTCAGGTTCGAAATGCTCAAGCAACTCTTCGAACCTTATAAAGATTTGAGATTTGCGGAGCGCATAGCGACTCGCCGAGCCGCTCCGCGACCGGAAGTTGTGAAGCCGAAGGCGTACCAGGTCATCGCTTGGGAGGTATTGCCAAAAGGAAATCGCCTCGATTTTCGGCCGGGGCGGTCCAAATTCTTCGCCTAGTTCATCCTGCTCGCCGTCGCGCTTTTGCTCGGTCACACGAATATGGACAGCACAGTCCAATATCTCGGCGTCGACCTGGACGGCGCGGGAGTGGATAGACTTGTAGCTGGCAGCCGGTCCGTGGGTTCCATGGCGGCCGGCCCATAGCCGCCGGTCAGGCCAGTAGCGCTGCTGCACTGCAGCTTTCCCAAAGCAGACGTTCGATTGAGTTGCAGCGGAAAGCTTGTCCAACGTCTCGGGGTGGGACAACACGGCCATTCGACGTCGCGTAGCCTGCGAGGTTGATCAATGCGCCCTGAGCCTAGATGCGAGGGAGAAACGCTTGAGTTCAGATATTGGTTTGGCATCGCTCGGGAGAGGGGTGGTTTCGAAGGCGGAGTCTTCGTATAGATGGGAGAAGTGGCCTTCAAATTCTGTCAATGTCGCTTTTTCCGTATGTTTGAGAATAGCGTATCGGTCAATGTATGGCTTGAACCATTCCGCTTGTCTTGTCACCCCATTAAGGAAGATCAAATCCAATTCGGCTAGGCTGATATGGGAGCGAGCAATTCTGGCATAGTTAAGTTTTTGAGCAGGGGAAAGTTTATCTTCATCGTCAATTAGACGGTATACGTTATGAAGAATCCTGAAGTATGGCCCGAGGTCATAATCATAATCGCCGAACAATTTCGAGACATATCCGACTAAATCAGCCGGCTCCGTCATGTTGATAATATCCTCTTTGCCATCTAAAAACGATCGCCGATCTGATAAGGATCCTTCCCGATACTGCTCCGCTTTGAGTGATGCATTCCTGAAAATTGTATTGCTATACTCGAGTAAAACCTTACGACCACTGGTCGGGTTCTTTTGAGATCCCCCAGTGATCGATAGAACGTGATCGTTTAGCATCTTCATTATACCAAAGAACGCTGAATCAAAGCGTTGCAGGGCAAATTCGTGATTGGACGCCCTTATTTCTTGCCGTTGGAGTTTAAGTTCTTCGCGCTGGATCAAGAGGGTAATAATCAATCCAGAAAAAGCCAGCCCTGAAAAAAGAGCGGTCACCCCCCCCGAACATATCACCAGCGGTGCCGCGGTCACCAGGTTCGGAGTAGAGGTGTCCCATCAGCGCAATGTTGGCAGCGATGATGAACAGAACAAACGTAATTGAAAGCGCGATCGCGAACGAAACTGACTTAAGTCCAGTCCACGCACCGCCTTTACTCACATCAAGAAATTTCATCTGTCCTCATGGCCGTTAGGCTTTCCAGAAAATGGCCGTGGAGACTAGTTGTCAAGCGGCTTACCAGCTTCACGCAGCAGGTGTTCGGCCGCCGCCGCGCGAAAGTGCAGCTGTCGATATGTGCACGCGTTTGGACCACGAACACCAAGTCTGCCCCAAATCTCCTTTGCTCTCACACATCGTCCATAGCTGCTCCAAACGCCAGCGATGAACTGCACCATCTCAATCCCCGCGGATCAATTTCTGCTTTTGCGGCTCGCTGACATTCTTTCGCTGCAGATTAAACTCCTGCAGCAGTTCGTCCGTTGTGCGGGGCACGATGGCCGTTTGGACCGGATAGAGGACCCTCGATGGCGGCCAGTTGAGCGGAGCTTCAGCGACGATCTCGGCGACATACCTCTCGATGCTGGTGAACACGGACGAGGAGGTGATATCCTCGATGACGTGCGGGATCTCCTCTTTGATCTCAGAGTAGTTTGCAACCAAGCCCCCTAACACCCCGACAATCGTAGCGATGTGCGCGACGGCCTTAAGACTTCCGGGCTCTAAGGACGCTGGGTCGAGAAAGATTGCGTGCGTGGGCACCCAATGTCCGTCGACCGTGAAACCGGAGGCGTATTCAATCTCCAGCCTGCGCGAGACCTTATCGATAAATCGCAGTGCCGACCTGCGGTGCGTCTTAAACGCGATGTCAGCTTCGAAGGTAAACGTCGCAGTTCCGATCACAATCCGCCGATAGAGCACAGGAATCCTCCGTGAAATCAGCGCAATCTTGCGGTGATCGATCTGGGCTGGTCAATGACTCGTCTGGGGGTACTTCCCAGGCAGCTCTGACCGGTCGGGGACAAATTCTGAACTCAGGCGGATCAGTCGGCGGTTTGAAGCTGGCGCAGGCCGTCGCGCAACTCAACCCCTTGGGTGATCTCGGGCAACCGGTTCAGGCCGTCGAGCTTGCGCCATTTGACCTGCGCGGCGATCATCAACTTGAACGCGTGGCGAGGCCGGTCTGGAGACTCAGGCAAGGGTGGTGAAAACTGGTTGGCGTGATCAAGCTGCTTGCGGCAGCCGCAGAAGTTCTGCGGCGGTCTCGCCCCAGAAAGGATCGACCAGCCGCCTCAAGTATGGCGGCGCAGTCACGAAGGGTCCCGAACCTCGGCGGGGTCCGACGCCCGGAAGACTATGCCGCGCAGCCAACTGGCCTCGGTCACGGCCTTATCCCTCATAGAATGAAAGACGTGAAGCTGCATCGCTGGACGACAGCCGGGATAGATCGGATAGGTCGAGGTCGAATCGGACGTTCTCGATCGGATCACCTTCACCGACCCGTGGTACTGGTAGAGCAGATGCATCGAATACTGCCAGCGAAGTACCGTCAGGAAATACGCCCAGCTTGAGCGTGTTGCGGTATAGATCCCGACCGCCCTTCAAAATGCATTGCTTCAAGAACGAAACGCGCAGTTCGTTATTTTCAAAGCGCGAATGCAGAAAGTCCATAAGCTCCGCAGCTGTGCGACCGGAGTTGAGTTCTACGACTGCTAGCGAAGCAACGTAGACTGCGAAGTCACTATTGGGCCGCAGTTGATCCAGTGAGAAGCTGTGCTTACGGCGGCTTCGAAGTGTCGTCTTGGCTTCCAGAACGAAGGCGCTAGTCACGAAATCATATTTCGCCATTTTGTGCCCGCACCAGCACCGAACCGCATGAGCGGTGTTTGATGCTTGCGAGAGGATATAGAGTTCGCCCCACAAGCCGATGATGTCCGTATCGGAACTGGCTATCTGCTTGAATAGGCTGGCAAGCTCTAATACTTGCGTGGCAATGTCTTTATTCGCGTAAGGTGCATTGTCCTCGGGAAAGGTCTCCTCAAGAAGCCTGAGCAATATCTGCACGATGTCGGGGTCGTTATCGTTCAGCCGTATGACGCTGTACACGCCCGATGTGCTTAGCCCGCCGGGAGCCTCAATGACGCAATCCCTTGAGAACCGGGCGGAGACGGAGCGCAGTTCGATGTCGCTCCTGAGGTCTTGCCGCCGTGAACGGAAGAGCAAGGACGGATAGCCGTCACCGTCGACCGAAAGCCAGAGCGATCCATCTGCACTCAAGGGCTCGCCGAAAAGTTGGTCGCACCCCTCTGGGAAGTCACCAAGCAGTTTCGCGTAGGTTTCGAAGAGCACGCGATCCTACCTTTCGATCCAAACGCGCTGCATCAGATGATCAGGGATATGAACGGCGAGGATCGGCACGTCTCGTATCGTCCGTTTCTTGTCGGATGTCTGAATATCGTAGCGGTGCAGTTGGAAGGTGATTATTTCCGCAGAGACGAGTGCTCTAGCGCCGGGGTAATTGGTGGGGTCGTTCTTACCTTGGAAGAGGTTCTTGATCTTGGGCGGGCTGGTATCACCTAGTGAACGGACAGCCTCTACCCCCGACCATGGCCCAGAGAGCGCATAGAAGCTGCACCGCATGTCGGGCTCTTCGTTCGCCAAGCGCTCAAGTCCCAATAGGAGCGCGGAATGCTGCAGGTTGTCATCCGGCCACTTATAGCGCAGTTGTCCGATCCGTGGCAGTAGATCAGCGAGTCTGATCGTGTCGCTGAAAGCCGGCACCTTTTGCTTTTCGTTCCAGCCCACCTCGGCGTAGTTTTGGAAATCAAAGTCGGAAATGATGTCGTCCACCACTTCTCGGTTCTCGGCGACAATCTCTGAGTCATCGAAGGGATGGTCGGGGATCACCCAGCCGCCGCTCCCCTTAGACTGATACATTTCAAGTAGGATGACCGAGCTTCGCGTCGGTTTGAGGCTTTGGTCTAGGAAGTAGGTTCGCCGCCAATCTTTCAGGGTCTTACCCTGTTGTAGGTGGCGCCTGATCGAGCCGCGGATAGACTCCTCATGCTTCACATAGTCGGTGAAGGCCTCGATGTTTTCAGCTGTCAGGTATATCCGGCATAGCCCCAGATAAGCTTTCTTATAGCCGAAGAAACGCGCCCTTTGCTGGATGTTGTCTGCGTTCCCTACGCCTGTAGAGCGCGGCATGTAGCTGACGGTCAGACCTTCGACGGTAAATCCCCTGTCGAGGCCGATGCCGCCTACAAGAATCCAGCTGTACTCGCCTTTCCAATCCACACTCGGAATGCGGTTCTTCTCGCGGGTGTTCAGTTCGACGACGGCGGTCTCTTCGATGGCATCGAACAGCACCGAAAGCACATCAGCGAATGTAAAGGGGGTGTTATAGGTATCCAGCAACTCTTTCGTGGAAAGCTCGAACGCCGCGATCAGATCACCATAGTCTTCGTGTTCCTCGTCCTGAACGATGATCGACCAGTTCTCCTTGGTCTGCTTTATCCAGCGCGCGAACATCAGATGCTCGTCTTTCGGTACGGCCGGGTGAATCATCATGGAGCGATTGCGTCCCTTCTGATCCTCTTCTTCAAGTAGGCCGATGGCCACGCCGACAAAGTAATGTCGCAGCGCTGCAAGCAAGCTGCTGGGCGGCTCCGTGGGCGGATCATTCTTGTCGGGCACGTCACCGGCGGGGATCGGCTCAATATACTTGCTGGCACCTTCTATGAAAAACTCTTGGCCGCCCACGTATTTGCTGCCCGGCGTCAGGACGCACCCGAAATCGGGGGACAGTGTATCAATGCGACTGATCAGGAGCGGAGCCTGCGGCGTTGCTGTGTAGGCCAAGTAGCTGTGATGCGGGAAGAGCTTCCGAAGCTCTAGGATTCGGGAATAGGTGGTGCTCTCTTCGTTCTGCTTGGCGCGCGTGTTGATGCCTGCCTGATCGCCTTCATCGTCAATGATGAGCGTCGGCACATCACTGAGATCAGAAGCGGAAAGGAGCTTCGAAAGGCTGTCGAGGTGCTGGTGCTGCTTCATGGAGACGATAAGGATCGTTCGCGCGCGTGGGTTGCCGCGCCGCCACCTGGCGAGTTCCATGTTGACGCGGTCGAGTTCGCTCTGCTGGAAGCCCTTTTGCTGGGTGGAGAACAGCTTCCATTCCCGCGTAGCATCAATGTCCAGATCGTCCTTCAAGCGGGAATGCGACTGCTCAACAAGGTTATTCGTTGTCCCCGCGAGCAGGATAACCAACCTATACTGATTGTCTCTAGCTAGCGCCGCTAGCCCTGTGAACGAGAGAGTCTTGCCACTCTGCACGTAGCCGATGACGAGGCCCGTGTTGACGTCTCCCGTTTTGGCCGGATCAACACATTGGGCGAGGATCGTGGTTGTCTCTTCCGACAGCCGATCCTTCTCTTCCTGGGAAAGAGACGTGTTTGCACCCAGCATATCGCTGAAAGCGCTGCGCTGGACGGGGGACCATTTGCCGTTGGCAACTGCCGCGGATGAGGCGACCGTGATCATGCTTTTGCTCTCACTCACCCATCGCTCCCTTCGACATCTGGTTCCGTAATATCTCGTTGGTGTAGCGTCGGATTGCGGTCGGCTTTTTGTCCGCCAGTTCGGCAGCGACGACTTCGGCCAGCGCCATGGCCGCTGCGATGTTGAGGATTGCGGTAAAGCTGTCCGTGTCCATCGTCGGAAACTGCACCATGAACGGGTGCAGCATCGCCACCCGGACTGTCACCCTGCGCGGCTCGGGGTCTGTAATCGAAGGACGGTCTTGGATGGTCAGCCAATCAGCATCATCGTCAGCGTAAGACAGTTCCATACCGACGATCCAACTCTCGCTCCGAAACCGTAGCTTGAACTCGGCCTGCTCCATGTCCCCGCTTTCGAGGTCAGGGAGCGCCTCATCCTCTGGCGGCGGAGGGGTGGGAACATCTTGCGGCGGGATGGGTGCATCGGCATCCACGCCAGGCGCAGACAGCGTCGCATCATTGAGATTGGCTGCCGTGGCGTTCAGCGCAGCGGCGGCATCCTTGCGCACCCCCTTTACGCTAGCCTTCGTCCGATGTTCGCGCGCCTGCTGCAACAGAGGGAAACCCTCTTCTGACAATACCTTACGCAGTTTGCGCAGGAACTCGTCTTCGCTTTCCTCCCATTTGATGCCGTCCTTGGTATGGGAAACGAAGAAGCCTTTCAGATGAATTTCACCAAATATCCTCTGGTAGGGATAGGTGTTCGACCTGCCGAATATGTCTTCCGGCCGGTAGGCCTCGTCGGCACTACCCATGATCAGGCGTTTGCGCCGGAAGAGCGCAAGCCCCGCCAGCCTTGTACTGGCGGTCTCGCGGATGGCAACAAAGCCGCTAGCCGACTTACCATCACCCAAGTCAAAATCGATTTCCCTCTTCCATACAACGGGATCACCGCTTGGATCGCGGTAGCTTGGCGCGGTCAGTATGGCCGGTTCATCGTAGACTAGTTGCTCGCCATCAACGAAGAGCGCTAAAGACCCTTCGCGGATATAGCCGCGGTAGATGCTGGACAGGTGTTCCTTGATCTTGTGAATCGTCTTCCCGCGCGGGAAGCGGCGAATATTCTCTAGGCGGACTTCGGTATAGTGCTTTTCTTCGGCTACGCGCGTCGAGAGAACGTTGAGTTCCTCGATCCTGTCATGCACGATTTCGTCGATATCAAAGATGACCGTGCGCTCGATGTTCTCACCCAATGCGCTGGACCGAACGCTCCAATTGGGCGCGAACCAGCACGCGGCGCTTTTCATCCCCATGCCGAACTCGGAAAGGCCCGCGGCGTTCGGGGGAATTTCTGCCGGACGGAAGGCTCTTTGATAGTCCGCAGACGCAATACCGCCGGCGTTATCCTTTATGGCAATCATATTGCCGGCCACGTCAAAGGCTATGTCAACGCGGAGCTTATACTGGGATCCACCGACAGCCTTGAGAGCCCGTTTGTTGTCGATACTGCTCTGAATTGAGTTGTCTACAAACTCAGCGAGAGCGAACCATGACTTATAGTTCAGGTGTGGAAGGACGGAGAGAACGTTAACTCCTGGGCGAATATTTACCGAACTTACTTGCACCATTATTCCGCCGCGACCGCCAAATTATCTGCTTCTTCGGAAGGCGTGCGGTTCATGAGACAATCGAAAATGTGCCCGACGACATCAACGTTGACCGCATTTCCAAATGCCTTGTAGGCACCGCCCTTTGAATCAGGCAGATGCTCAAGTGCGCCCATGCTCTGCAACCGGCTGCACTCGCGGGGGGTCATGTAGCGCTTGCGCCAGGCGATAATAGGCACCTGACTAGTTGTCATGGCAATGAGCGAGGGCGCAGTGTCAGCTTTTTTGACACGAATGCCGCTAGCCCGGAACTGAAGAATGTGGTTCCAGATGTTACGCTCGGAGCCTTTGCAGTTCCACTCCAGTTTTTGAAAGCTAGGCGGGAAGCCCTTAATCTTCTCAATCCACCCATCAATCAGCGTTTTGTGCTGGTCGTAGAAATCTCGGTTTTTCTGGATGAAGTCGATCTTCCAGTCCGGGAATGCGTCCAATTCGGTCCGTGCATAGTTGGGCAGCATCTCTTTGACCTCATCGGCGGAGATTCCGTCAAGCGGCTGGCCGAAGGCGCCCTTGAAGCCACCCATTCGCTTGTAGCCGCGCTTATGAGGCGTCGCTCCGTCCAGAGGGTAGTCGGCGCCAAATTCCATTGCCCAGATGGGAAAAGACGGCAGGTCCTCTTCTTTCGGGAAAGCCGCGACGAATTCCTGCCAGGCTTCGATGTACTTGACGTGGTTTTCGTTCAGAGCGTGAGCGTCGGGTGGATCGCGATCGAGGATCGAATGAATCGAAATCTCAGGCAAATCTTTCGGCTTCCGCCAGTTGAAGCCGTCCAGCCCCTGCCGGTCTCCGACGATGAAGGCGCGCTCCCGCTTCTGCGGGATGCCGAACATATGGGGAGATAGCCGCTCGAAAGAAATGTCGTAGCCCAAATTTCTAAGCTGGTTGCAGATAATATCCCACGTCTCGCCGCCACGGTGCCGCATAAGGTTGGGAACGTTCTCGACAATGAAGTAGCGGGGCTGCTTCTTCTCAAGAATGCCTGCCACATAGTCAAAAAGGTTGCCCCACTCAGGGCACTCTAGGCCTTTTTGATCGCCGGCTTTTGAGAACGGCTGGCAGGGAAACCCCGCGCAAAGAACATCATGATCAGGTATACCATCCAGATCGACGGCCCGAATATCACCATCTGGACGAAGCCCAAAATTCTTTTCGTACAGCCCAGCGAGATGCATGTTGAGTTCGGACGCAAAGACGCACTCTCCGCCGCGCAGGCTGAGAGCTTGATGGAAGCCACCTAGCCCCGCAAATAAATCTACGAATTTCATGTGCTTACGTCTAATCATCCATTTTCTTCACTCTACACGCATCACACGAATGTTGCAAGAAAATGAAGCGGCACCGCACATGATATGGGTAGATGATTTTGCGTCAGCATCAGATCAGGTGTGACTCCTTGTCGGCAGGACTCCAGAAGCGGGAAGGGGCAAGTACAACTAGGCGTCTTACTTGGTTCAGTGGTGGACTTGAGTGTTTTTGATTGAGCTAACCTCACCTGAGTGAGCACCCGTCGACAGGCAAGCATGATCACACCTTGCGCAACTGGTGCACATAGATAGAGTTTTAACTGATTCATACCGTGCTCGCTAAAGCGTGCGGCATGAGTCAGTTCGACGAAAAGGCTGGCAACCTGCAGATCGTTTAGTTTTTTACTTGGCCACACCACGATAGACAGAGCCTGCCCGCATGTCAACGTTGCCCGTGGCGGAGCGGTCAGGCTACCTGAGGGGATTTGGTTAACAGCCATTGACCGGTCAGCACGATCGCGCACGGAATTTAGCGCTAAAGCATGGTTATTTCGGCGCATTCGGGTTTCCTTCTTTGATCCGACGATAATTTATAAAACACACTTATAGCTTTTCAGGCTTCACCGAATGAACGATACTCACGCCATCGCTTTAGGCTTGCTTGACAGATCCATTCGGCAACAACGTTCACTCGTTGATCGCTGGAATCAGCCCAAGTCACCACTCTTGTTCGAGTTGGTGCGCGCTCTCGATAATCTGTTTGTAGGCGATATGATGGAGCCACCGTCTATTGACCTCTCCGAGACTGCAACGCGAACCATTCGGAGTTTTGGAGCAAATGCGGCCTTGGCTATGATGGTTCCAGACGAATTGCGCCTAGAGAATTTCACGCTTTTCCCAAGCCGGCCGCAAATTCAAAGCCAGGCCGATAATCTTCTTTTTCATTGCGGCATACTCCAGAGAGCACGCAAGTGCCGCCACGAGTTGTTTCATGGCCTGCTAGATCCAACACTTCGAAATTTCAAGAACCAGCGAGACAAAGCGATCGGGATCCTCTTGGAACTCCACCCAAAGAGCGCCGATTATAGATCTGAGCATATCGCATACCGCAGCAGGGAGTGGCTGCAAGATCTGCAGTACGAGGCTGACAGGCCGATGGAAGAGGCTTTGGAAAAAGAACATTACGCCGTTCTGCCAGAGTTAATTAAGAACGTACAAAAATACCAGGACTGGGGCATAGCCTACCAAACCTCTCGAGAAATCGACGACTATTTCCTAGAATGGGGGCGATTATATTTGCGGCGGATGTGGGGGCAGGATCTGATCGGCCTCGGTGATCGCATTGGACCTAGCCAATATAATGAATACCTTGGAGTACTCGTCGGGCTAGCCGGAAGAGCTCAAAAACACTTATGTTATGCTTCGATCCTAAGTAGGCGCCACCCGGAGTTAGATCACAGAAATTTGCTGACCACATTCGCGCCACATGACGAATTCCTTTATTCTTTGGCAAAACATCTCGACGCCGATCAGCTTCAAGTTCAGCAAATATGCGAGTCACTGACGCTGTCACCCTTCAACAAGATCACCCATACCGCTTCTGGTGATACGGCCTGGGCGCCACTGATTAGATCTTCTCAATCACATATCATCCTACCCCTTTTTGGGTTGGAGCACTCGCCGTTTAGATTCTTGCTTCGCGACCTGAAGGCAAGGTACGCAAGCGACTGGTTTTCCGCTGCAAATCGTCGAGAGAGACGCTGGCAATCCGAACTCAAAGATGTATTTAGCTCAGGGCGATGGAGGGTTGTAGATAGGGGAGTAAATCTCAAGCACGGCGGGCGCGTTCTCACCGACATCGACTTTCTTGCATTTGATGAGCAGAAAAACGCTGCGTTATTATTCCAGCTGAAGTGGCAAGATCCGGTCGGCTTGGACGACAAAGCTAAATTTAGTGCGGCACGCAATTTTGAACGAGAGGGCAATAGGTGGGTAGAGGCTACTAGCAGATGGTTGGAAATATATGGTTGTGAAGAACTCGGCACTCGAATAGAAGCTCGCCTAAATTCAGAGACAAGCATCCATCTAATCGTAGTAGGTCGCTACACCGGTCCGCTCTTGTCAACCAACGGCTTAGATCAAAGAGCCTGCTGGACGGACTGGGCGACTTTTCTCCAATCGTTTTCTTCTGGTTCGCTAATGTCCCTCGACCAATTGTGCCAAGATCTTAATCGACGGCAACAAGCTGTTGCCGAGCCATTCTTTGACGAGTCATACGCTTTTCCCGTCGGGAAGCTAACGGTGGCTTTCGGGATGTCGTTGTAGAAGTATGGAGATGCACTCCTATTTTACCTCAGGCACCAGTAGTTCGAATTCTGGTCGTCGTGCGTTGCCTTGCTCGTCGCTACACCGCGCAGGGATGGCCGCTTTCACGAGCTTTCTGCGGCTGCCGCGCCGCACTGCTGTCAGGCCGCTTTCCGCCCGATCGGGGCGCGTGACGCGTTCGTCGCTACCCTGCGCCCGGATGGCAGCTTCCTTATGTTTGCTGCGGATGCCATGCCGCGCCGCCGTCAGACGGCTTTCCGCCCATCGCAACCGTAACGGGTTACGGGCTATCGGAAGTAACAGGACGGCAGTTGGTCTGCATGATGGGTAAGAATTTCTGGAAGCGAGCTCCCGCAACCACTCTAACTTGCAGACTGGCTTCATAGCCCACACCACGCCCCGCAACTCGCGGGGCTTTTTGTTGTTCCGATAATGTTCGGCGTGAAAGTTCTAGCCGTTGAGGGTGCGACATCACTCGGAAGGCCCGCTGCGAGCCTCAGAAGGCCTGACAAGGTGGACCGCCAGACACTGTGCCTTCCTCAGTCGTCTCCCGCAGCAGAAGAAGGATTGTCTCCAGTTCGGCGATCTGGATCAAGGTGAGAATGTTTTACCTGCGGAGTACCGGCCTTCCCGCGCAAGACAGGAAGGCCGAGCACAAGGCTCAGTTCGCGGCGACCTGTGCCGTGGCCACCTGTGCCGGTGCCGCCGCACGCGGGCCGATCCCCGCGCCGGCCGTGGCAACCGACAATGTCACGTAGTTCAGTGCCTGCTGCTGAATGGCTTGCGCCAGCGAGTTGCGCGCGTCCAGAAGCGACCGTTCCGCGTCCAGCACCGTGAAGAACTCCGTGTCGCCGATATCGAAGCTGGTGCGGGCCAGATCCACCGCCTCTTGGGCGGCGTCGACCAGACGACGCTGGGCCTCGATGTTGCGGGCGTCGCGGTTATAGGCGGCCAGCGCGTTCTCCACTTCTTCCACCGCGTCCAGAACCGTGGCCTGGTACGCCAGACGTTGCTGAACGGCCTGCGACTCCGCGATCGTCAGGTTCGCGTTGTTGGCGGCGTTGAAGATAGGAAGGTTCAGCTGCGGCCCAAAGCTCCATGTCTTGACGCTGCCCGCTCCCGCAAGATGCGTCGGCGTCACCGTGCCCGTCAGCGACAGCGAAGGATAAAATGCCGCGCGCGCCACACCCACGTTGAAGACGCTGGAGGCATACTGACGTTCCGCCGCCAGAACGTCCGGACGGTTCCGGATCGCCTCCGCCGGCACGCCGACGCTGGCACGGTAACGCGGCCGCGGCTGCGGACCACCCGGTTGCAGCATGGCCTTCAGGGTGGAGATGCGCTGGTTCGTCAACGTGCCAAGGCTGTTCACGGATTGGTCGAAACCGACCTCCAGCGACGGAAGCTGCGCTTCGGCCTGCGCCACCAGCTGCTGCGCCTGCACCAGATCCAGACGCGGGGCGCTGCCGTATTCCACCTTGGTCTGCGTCAGTTCCAGCGACTCCCGCCGGCTGGCGATGCTTTGCCGCGTCAGGGCAATGGCTTCCTGGTAATAGCGGGCGGTGATGTAGGACTGGGCGATCGCCGACATCATCGTCAGCCGCGCCACGTCCACCGACAGGTATGCCGCGTCCAGCTGGGCCGAGGCCGCCGCGCGCGCGTTGCGGTTGCGCCCGAACAGATCCAGCGTCCAAGACACGTTGCCGCTCACCGCCGAGGATTCCACCACCGGGCTCGCCGCCTCGGGCCGCCCGCGCGAGGCCGAGCCCGTCACCGACACCTCGGGAAGGTCGTTGGCGCCCGTCAGCCGCGTGTTCGCCCGGGCCTCGTTGATCGCCTCGATCGCCTGCGCCACGTCAAGGTTACGCGCCAGACCCGCCGTCAACAACTGGTTCAGGCGAGTGTCGTTGAACGACGCCCACCACTGCTGACCACGCGTCACGTCCCGCTCCGGCGCCGGGGCGCTGAAGGTGGCCGGCAGGTCGGGCGTGGGGGCACGGTAGTTCATGGTGCAGCCCGCCAGCACCCAGGCGGCCAAGGCCAGCGCGGTGGTGTTGCGCACGTTGCGAAGAAGGGGGGAGGGCGTCTCGCTCATCACATCGATCTCATCTCTGACGGGCATGAGGAGCCCGTTCCTCGTTTTCCGGGAAGTCCGACCCGCGTCGCGTCGAAACGGAACGTTTGTTCGTATACTTTCGACTGGTCTTACGCTGGCTTCAAAGATGAGTAAACACCCCTTGAGCCTGTAAGACAATCAGGGGCCCGCAGCTGTTTCACCCCTGTTGCCTTAAGGCCAAAATGAAGGGGAGGGGCGGGTCCATCCGGTCCCGCCGATCATCCCGGAGGTTCAGGAGAGAGTGTCCGGCTGCGGGTTCAGAAGCTCGTGGAAGTGGCGGGTCATCCGGTCCGACCAGGCGGCAATGCTCCACCGCTTGGCGGACTGGCGCAGTTCCACCATGCGCGAGGCCCGTTCCTCCGGCCCCATGGCCAGCGCCTGATCCAGCGCCCGGTCCATGGAAGCGTGGGAGAATGGATTCACAGGGATCGCGCCGGTCAGCAGCACCGCGCAGCCTGCGAATTCCGACAGGATCAGCGCGCCCTGATCGCCCGTCGCCTTGGCCAGACAATATTCCGCCGCCACGAGGTTCAGCCCATCCGCCAGCGGCGTGATGGAGGCCACGTCGGCCGCGCGGTAATAGGCCACGAGTTCCGCCAGCGGGATCGCGGTGGAAATCAGCGACACCGGTTGCCATTCGAAGGTGCCGTGCGTGCCGTTGATGCGGCCGGTCAGCTCCTCGATCTTCTGCTGAACCTCTTCATAGGCGGTCATGTTGCGGTTGGCGCCCACCGACACCAGCATCAGCCGCACCTTGCCGTGCAGTTCAGGGCGACGGTGCAGCAGCCGCTCGAACGTTTCCAGCTGTTCGATGTTGCCCTTGGTGTAATCGGTGCGCGACACCGACACGATCAGCTGGCCCTCGCCCATCCAGTCGCGGATGGCGCGGACTTTTTCCTCCACCTCCGGCGCCTCGGCCAGATCGGACAGGTAGTCGACGTTGACACCGACAGGATTCACCTCGATCCGGATCTTGCGGCCGCGATGTTCCATCAGGGTGGGCGTGAACCGTTCTGACAGCGCGGCCCCGCGCGGCGTCATCGTGTCAGCGGTGTATTCGTCCGAAACCGTCCGCGCCCGCGTCAGCGAATGCGCAACCGAGGCGAAGTTCTGGGCATAGCGCGGAATGTGAAAGCCCACGCTGTCGCAGGACAGAAGCGAACGGATGATCTCCTCTCGCCACGGCAGGACGTTGAACATGTCGGCCGAGGGGAAGGGCGTGTGGTGGAAGAAGGCGATCTTCACGTCCGGCTTGATCTGGCGCAGATAGCCGGGCACGAGCCACAGGTTGTAGTCGTGCACCCAGACGACGCCATTGTCCGACACCTCGTTCGCGGCGGCCTCGGCGAAGGCCCAGTTCACCTCGCGGAAGGTCGACCAGTCCACGGGGTCGTAGTTGTACTTTTCCTTGAAGCCGTGAAGGATCGGCCAGAACGCTTCCTTCGAGGTGACGTGGTAGAAGCTCGACACCTGTTCCTTGGTCAGGGGCAGGCGGCTGACCTTGTACTTGCCGTAGGAATCGTCGATGTCGATCACCCGTTCGAACGCGGGGTTCGCCGGATCCTCGGCGTGCTTCCACGCAACCCAGGCACCGTTGCCCATGCGGCCCATCACGCCTTTCAGCGTGGGGACGATGCCGTTGGGCGACCGGTTCTCGCGCAGTTCCACGGTGCCGTCCTCGTGCTCCACCTCCTCGTAGGGCTGGCGGTGATAGACGACGACAAGATCGGATTTCACGCTCATGCGGTCACCTCGTCCGGGGCTTCGGGATGTAGCTGGAAGGCGCGGATCGCCTCGGCAATGCCGCCGGTGCCGGGCAGGGTGCAATGGCGTGCACGGGGCAGGTCGCGCGTGGCGTCCAGAAGGCCCTGTTCGCTTTCCCCCACGACCGCGCCGTGCAGCCCGGTCTGGAACATCGACAGGTCGTTCAGAGTGTCGCCCGCGACCAGCACGCGTTCGGGATCGATCCCCAGCTGGTCCAGCAGGCGCAGAAGGGACGGCCCCTTCGACACGCCCCCCGGCAGCACGTCCAGATAGCACCCATGCGAGATCAGGATGTCGAAGCCCGCCTCCTCCAGCGGCGCCACGCTGGCCGGGTCATAGGTTTCGGGGTCCCAGTGATAGCTGACGCGGTGGCGGAAGGGCGTGTCCTGCTCCACCAGTCCCGGCGCGCCCTTCAGCGTCTGGCGCACCAGATCGCCGCGGTCGCCCCATACCTCGCGGATATGGGCTTCCAGTGCGTCGATCGGCGTCACGGTGCCGTTTTCAAGACCGGCAATGGTGGTGCCCACATCACCCACGACGTAATCGGGCCAAGGCATGATGCCGTCGCCGCACATCTGCGCGATGAAGGCCGGATCGCGGCCGGTCACGAAGATCAGGCCGACATCCTCGCGGCGCGCCTCAATCCAGTCATAGAGGTTTCGGCGCATGGCGTCGGTGCCGCCCAGGAAGGTGCCGTCCAGATCGGTGGCCAGCACGAAGCGCCAGTTTTTCGGGTCTCGGGGTTGGGTCATTGAAACTTGTCCTCGAAATGGCGGGTGACGGCATCGACCGCCGGGTGATCCATCTGCAGGTTCATCGCGCGCGGTTCGGCGCTGATGGGCGCGGCCCAGTAATTCGCGAAGGCGATCGCGATGGGCTGGCCCTCGGCGGTGATGGCGCGGACCATCTCGCAGATCGGCATGTTCAGGCCCAGCTTCCGGGCCAGATCGGTCACGGTGATCGCGTTGTGGCGGCCCTCGACCACCACGGGCTTGCCTTCGAACACCGCGGCGTCGGGAATGCCCTGCCCCCGCTGGAACCCGTAGGAGAAGTTGCGCGACTGGCGCGACGAACAGGTCAGGATCAGGTCGCCCAGACCGCCCAGACCCGTCACCGTTTCGCGCCGGCCGCCCAGATGCACGGCCAGCTCCTTCATCTCGTCCAGGCCGCGGGTGATGATCGCGGCGCGGGAATTGTCGCCAAAACCCGCCCCGGCCAGGATGCCGCAGGCGATGGCGATGACGTTCTTGACGGCGCCCCCCACCTCGACCCCCGCCATGTCGTCCGAGACGTAGGGGCGGAAGCTGCCGGTGGTCAGCGACAGGGCCATGCGCACGGCCGCCCGGTCCGCGGGCGCCACGTCCGGCTGGGTGGTGCAGGCCACGGTGACGGCGGTGGGATGGCCGGCGGCGGTTTCCTTGGCGAAGGTCGGCCCGGTGACAGTGCCAATGGGGCGGCCGGGGGCCACCTCCTCCACCAGGGCGGACATCAGAAGGCCGGTGTCGGCCTCGATCCCCTTGGCGCAGACGAAGATGGGAATGCCGGGATCGGCCAGCGCGCCGACGCGGCCCGCCATCTCGCGCACGGTCAGCGAGGGGGTCACCAGCAGCACGGCCTCCGCCCCCTTCAGCGCCAGCGCCAGATCGGTCGTGGGCCGGATGCTGTGGGGAAGCGGGATGTCGCCCAGATAACGCGGATTGCGGTGGGTTTCGGCCACGATGGTGGCCAGCGCCTCGTCCCGCATCCACAGCCGGGTTTCACGCCCGGCGCGGGCGGCCACGGTGGCCAAGGCGGTCCCCCAGGCCCCGCCGCCGATCACGGCGATGCGGTCAAAGGGACGGGTAACAGTCGCGACAGGTTGCGACCCGGTGTGTGGCGGGTGTGTCTGTGTCTCGTTTTGCATATGCGCCTTGTTATAGGCGAAGACTCGCCCGAAATCCACCGTGCCACCCCAAATTGGCACAGGCGGGGCGCAGATGCAGCCTTATCCGCCCATGGTGGACCGCGCCGCGCCGCTGGACCCGAAGCCGCCTCGCCGCATGGCATCGGCCTGTGTCATCGGGGGTTTGCCCACGGTGGTGGGGGCCTTGTTGAAGGCCGTCGCGCTCATCGGGCCCTTGCCGGTGTTGGTGGCGACCTGCGTGCCGCCGGGGGTGGTGAAACGGCCATTGGCTGTGCGAGACAGCGGCTGGCTCATGAAGCCGCCGCGTCCGCCCAGCATCTGCCCGATCAGCATGCCCGCCAGCAGCGGCATGAAGGAAAAACCGCCGCCCGGCTGCGCCTGCTGTTCGCAGTTGCCGGCGCCGTGCTGCTCCTCGCACACCGCCAGCGCGTCATAGCGGGGGGCAGTCGCCTCGTGGTCGGCCTGCGCCTGGGCGAAGGCCGCGTCGCAATCCTCGGCGGTGAAGGCAAGGCTGCCTTGCGCCACCTGCGCCTTGCAGGCCGCCGCATCGGGGAACGAGGAGGCCTGGGTTTCATCCTCCTTGCAGCCGGACAGAACAAAGGCGGCGCCCATCAGCGTCAGGGCCACGGTGGCGGAACGTTTGCGCATGGGCGTCATCCTTGGAGGAAGTGGGGCTTGAAGCGTGACAGGTCCTGCGTGATCCGGGCCCGATCTTCGCGGATGCCAAGGCCGACACAGGTTTCCCCCACGATCCATGCCCCCAGAACAGGGCGGAATCCGTCGAAGACCGGCAGCGGGACATAGGCCTGCACAACCTTCGGATGATCATCATAGCCCCGATTCGAAGCGGTTTCCAGCGGGCGGCCGTTTTCCAGAATGTCGATCGAGGAGCCTTCGCGGGAAAAGATCGGCTTCACCACATGGCCGGCCTTCAGGATGTCCCGCGCCCGGCCGAACAGGGGCGATCCGCCCGTGCCGTCACGCATCGGGCCGGCCACATCTTCCAGGAAGAAGGCGGGCAAAAGGTTCGGATGGCCTTCGAACATCTCCCACAACACCGGCAGGATCGCCTTGTTCGACACCAGCGCCTTCCACGGCGGCTCGATGAAGCGGCACCCCGACGGGACGATAGCCGCGCCGAACTCGTCCCGGAAGATGTCTTCCCACGGATAAAGCTTGAACAGCGTGCCGATGACCCGGTCCTCGGCGTCCAGGAACTGGCCTTCCCCGCTCAGCCCGATCTTTTCCAGGTCGGTATAATGCGCGCCCATGCCGCCTTCGCGCGCGGCCCAGGCCATCGCCTCCACCGTCGCGTAATCCTCGGCATTGCCGGCGGCGGCGGCGAAATGGATGTCGGTGTTGGCCGGGAACAGCTCGCGGAAGCGTTCGGCCAATGCCTCGTGCAGGCCGTTGAACTGGTCGGCCCCTTCGGGCAGCACGCCCGCCTTGATCTGGTCCTCCAGCCACTGCCACTGGAACGACGCCGTTTCATAAAGCGAGGTCGGCGTGTCGGCGTTGTATTCCAGAAGCTTCGCGTCGCCCCCGTCATAGGCCAGATCCATCCGGCCATACACCTCGGGCGCAAAGGATTTCCAGCTGCTCGCCACAAGGTCGCGGAAGCCCGGCGGGATGCCCATGCGGTCCATCAGCCGTTCGTCCTTCACGATCCGGTCCACCGCCTCGCGGCACATGCCGTGCAGTTCGGTCGCGGGATCCTCGATCCGCGTCTCGATCTCCTCCAGCGTGAATCGATAGGCCGAGGTTTCGTCCCAATAGGGTTCGCCATGCATCTCGGCAAAGGTGAACCCGGTCTCGGCTTCGCGCTGGTCCGCGCGGGGGGTGAGGCTGATCTTTTCCATAACACCGTTGGGCCAAAGCGGGACACCCGCGTCAAGCCCCAGATAGGGCTCGTGACGGGTTCACGCAACTGTCACACCGCTGTGACGCGCCTGTCACGTTGCCGCGTCAGGTGTCGCGGCAACGAACATGGGGACCCACATGAACAGATACGCGCTTTCCTCGATGCTGGCACTGGCGGCGGCCATGCCCGCGGCGGCCGAAACGACCTTCAACCGCATCGCCTCCTTCGCCACGACCGAAAACATGGCCGAAGGCGAGGATCGCGCGCAGCCGACCTCGGCCGAGATCATCTCGGTCTCCGAGGACGGGATGACGCTGGTGTATTCCGACAGCCCGCACGGCGTCCTGGGCTTCGTGGACATCACCGAACCGTCCCAGCCCAAACCCCTGGGCAATGTGGAGATGGAGGGCGAGCCCACGACCGCCGTCATCATCGGCAACCGCGCCTTCGTGGGGGTCGACACCTCCGACAGCTTCACCGAACCCTCGGGCCAGCTGCGGATGCTGGACCTGGAAACCGAAGAGGTGCTGGAATCCTGCGATCTGGGCGGGCAGCCGGATTCGGTCGCCAAGGCCAAGGATGGCAGCTTCCTGGCCGTCGCGATCGAGAACCAGCGCGACGAGGATGTGAACGACGGCGCCCTGCCGCAGATGCCGGCAGGCTTCGTCGTGAAGCTTCCGGTGGTGGACGGCGCGATCGATTGCGGCGCGATGCAGGTCATCGACATGACGGGCCTTGCCGACATCGCGCCGGAAGACCCCGAGCCGGAATACGTGGACATCAACGACGCGGGTGAGATCGTGGTCACGCTTCAGGAAAACAACCACATTGTCATCATCGGCGCGGATGGCAAGGTCGCCTCGGACTTTCCGGCGGGAAACGTGTCCCTGACGGGCATCGACACGGAAGATGACGGCGCGCTGTCCTTCACCGGAAGCCAGTCGGACATTCCGCGCGAACCCGATGGCGTGAAATGGCTGGGCACCGACCACATCGTGACCGCGAACGAAGGCGACTGGAACGGCGGCTCGCGCGGCTGGACCATCTTCGGACGCGACGGCAAGATCGTCTATGACGCCGGCAACAGCTTCGAACAGGCGGTCGCGGCCATCGGCCATTATCCCGACAAACGCTCGGATTCGAAGGGGGCGGAGCCGGAGTCGATCGAGATCGGCACCTTCAACGCCACCACCTATGTCTTCGTCGTATCCGAACGCGCCTCGGTCATCGGCGTCTATGACGTGACCGATCCGACGAAGCCCGTGCTGACCCAGATGATCCCCTCGGGCGTCAGCCCCGAAGGTCTGGTCGCCATTCCGGCCCGCAACCTTCTGGTGTCGGCGAACGAGGCCGATCTGGGCGAGGATGGCGGCGCACGCGCCCATGCCATGGTGTTCGAGGCCGGCACCGATGCGGCCGCCTATCCCATGCTGACCTCCGAAGGCTCCGACCCGCTGATCGGCTGGGGCGCGATGTCCGGCCTGGTCGCCGGCGAGGCGGGCACCCTGTTTGCCGTGTCCGACAGCGCCTATGACGCGCAACCCGCGATCTACACCATCGACGCCGCGCAGACGCCGGCGCGGATCACGGCGAAGACGATCGTGACACGCGACGGTCAGCCGGCCGAAAAGCTGGATCTGGAAGGCATCACGCTGGACGGGAACGGCGGGTTCTGGGTCGCGTCCGAAGGCGACGCCGAGGAGGAGCTTCAGAACGCCATCCTGCATGTCGGCGCCGATGGTGCCATCACCGAGGAGTTGACGCTGCCCGAAGCTTTGCGGGACGGCGAAAAGCGGTTCGGCTTCGAAGGCATCGCCAAGGTGGGCGACGTCCTGTGGGTGGCCGTCCAGCGCGAATGGAACGACGAGGCCGGCCATGTGAAGCTGCTGGCCTACGACTCGGCCAAGAAGGAATGGCTGGGCGGCGTTTCCTATCCGCTGGAGGAGAAGGGCGACGGCTGGATGGGCCTGTCCGAGATCACCGTGCACGGCGATCACGCTTATGTCGTGGAACGTGACAACCTGATCGGCGAGGCCGCCAAGGTGAAGAAGATCTTCCGCGTGGCGCTGGACCAGATGCAACCGTCGATGACCGACATGCCCGTCGTCACGAAGGAAGAGGTCCGCGACCTGATCCCCGACCTGAAGCGCACCCACGGCTATGTCGTCGACAAGGTCGAAGGCTTCGCCATCACGGCGGACGGCGAAGGCTGGGTCGTGACGGACAACGACGGCGTGGACGACAGCTCGGGCGAAACGCTGTTCTTCTCCATCGGCCGGGTGGAGTGAGGGTTACACCTGCTCCAGCAGCTCGATACGGTTTCCAAACGGATCGTTCAGATGGACCCGCCGGATCCCCGGCAGGTCCACATCGGGGCGGTAGGCGATGCCCGCCGCCCTCAGCCTTTCCAGGGCCACCTCCAGCGAGGCGACGCGGAAGGCCGGATGCGCCTTGCGGGCCGGGTGGAACGCCTCCTCCACCCCCATGTGCAGGCTGACATGACCCGCGCGGAACCAGACGCCGCCGCGGCCGCGCAGTACCTCGGGCTGCGGCTCCTCCTCGAACCCCAGAAGGGCGTAGAACCGCCGCGCCTCGTCATTGCCGCCCACGGGCATGACCAGCTGGATGTGGTGCAGATCAAGGATCATTTTCGTTCCTCCTCAAGATTTCGTTGCTTGCGTTCCCTGCGGGTTTCGCCGTACACGCGCCCCGCCCCGGTCGCAGCCTACCCGGGTGATCAAAACAAGGGTTATAAAAATGAAGACGATCGTCATCTGCTCCGGCGGGCTGGACTCCGTGTCGCTCGCGCATGTGCTGGCCGCCGAAGGGCAGCTTGCGGCACTGGTGTCCTTTGACTACGGCCAGCGTCACCGCAAGGAACTGGACTTCGCCGCCCGCGCCGCCACCCGGTTGGGCGTGCCGTTCCACCTGATCGACATGCGCGGCGTCGGCGCCGCGCTGACCGGGTCGGCCCTGACCGACGACCTCGACGTGCCCGACGGCCACTACGCCGAAGACACGATGCGCATCACCGTCGTTCCCAACCGCAACGCCATCATGCTGACCACCGCCTTTGGCGTCGCGGCCGCGCAGGGGGCGGAGGCCGTGGCCACGGCCGTGCATGGCGGCGACCATTTCATCTATCCCGACTGCCGCCCCGCCTTCACCGACGCGTTCCAGGTGATGCAGGACGCGGCCTTGGACGGATACGCGAACGTGCGGCTGCTGACGCCCTACGTGCATCGCAGCAAGGGCGACATTGTGGCCGACGGCGCGCGCGTCGGCACGCCCTTCGCCGAAACCTGGTCCTGCTACAAGGGCGGCGACATCCATTGCGGCCGCTGCGGCACCTGCGTCGAACGGCGCGAGGCATTCGATCTGGCGGGCGTTCCCGATCCCACCGAATACGCCGATCCCGACTTCTGGCGGCACGCGGTGGAGGGGCGCGCCTGATGTACCGGATCACCAAGGAATTCGCCTTCTGCGCCTCCCACCAGTTGTTCGGCCTGCCGGACGGGCACCAGTGCGGCCGCCTGCACGGCCACAACTACATCATCGTGGTCGAACTGGCCTCCGCCACCCTGAACGCCCACGGCTTCGTGCGGGACTACGGAGAGCTGAAGCCGCTGAAGGACTACATCGACACCACCTTTGACCATCGCCACCTGAACGAGGTGATGGACGACGATCTGGTGACGGCCGAAAAGCTGGCCAAGCACTTCCACGACTGGTGCTCGGTCCTGTGGCCCGAGGTGACGGCCGTGCGCGTGTCGGAAACGCCGAAGACCTGGGCGGAATACCGGCCATGATCCGCATCTCCGAAATCTTCGGCCCGACCATCCAGGGGGAAGGCGTGCTGATCGGCCTGCCCACCGTCTTTGTCCGCTCGGGCGGGTGCGACTACCGGTGCAGCTGGTGCGACAGCCTGCACGCGGTGGACAGCGCCTTCCGCGACACCTGGACCCCCATGACCGCCGAAGCGATCCTGAGCCGGATCGAGGAGTTGTCGGGCGGCCGGCCGCTGACCGTGTCCCTGTCCGGTGGCAACCCTGCGATCCAGCCCTTCGGCCCGCTGATCGCGGCGGGGCAGGACAAGGGGTATCGCTTCGCGCTGGAAACCCAGGGGTCCATCAGCCAGCCGTGGTTCGTGCGGCTGGACACGCTGGTCCTGTCGCCGAAGCCTCCCAGCAGTGGACAGGTGACCGATTGGGACGCCTTCGCGCGCTGCCTTCTGCCGGGGCCGGAGACCGTGATGAAGATCGTGATCTTCGACGACGCCGATTACGACTTCGCGCGGGACGCGGCGGCCCGCTTCCCGCAACTGCCGCTGTATCTGCAACCGGGCAACCCGGTGGTGGACGAAACGGCGGCCGTCGACCAGAACAGCCTCGTGGACCGGATGCTGTGGCTGATCGACAAGACCGTGGCGGATGGCTGGTTCAACCCGCGCATCCTGCCGCAACTGCATGTCATCCTTTGGGGCAACAAGAGGGGCGTATGATGGAAGAGAATATCTATTCCGGGCTGAAGCAACTGGGCGGCGCGACCGTCATGCCCGCCTCGCCGGAGGAGGCCGTGCTGGAGCGGGTGAGGAACCCGCAGGACGTGTCCTATCTGGTGCGCTTCACCGCGCCGGAGTTCACCTCGCTCTGCCCCATGACGGGGCAGCCCGACTTCGCGCATCTGATGATCGATTACGTTCCCGGCGACTGGCTGGTGGAATCGAAGTCGCTGAAGCTGTTCCTGGGCGCCTTCCGGAATCACGGCGCATTCCACGAGGATTGCTCCGTCATGATCGCGCGGCGGTTGGTGGAGTTTCTGGATCCGCAATGGCTGCGCATCGGCGCCTACTGGTATCCGCGCGGCGGCATCCCGATCGACGTCTTCTGGCAGACGGGGGAACCGCCGAAAGGCGTGTGGATCCCCGAACAGGGCGTGCCGCCCTATCGCGGACGCGGCTAAGGGAAATTGCGTCCGGGGCGCGGGCAGGATAACCCATGGGCATGTTCCGCCGCGCCCTTGCCTTCGCCCTTCTTGCCGCCTCGCCCGTCGGGGCGCATCCGCATGTGTTCGTCGACGTGTCCGCTGGCTTTCGGGTCGAACAGGGCACGCTGACGGGGCTGCGGATCGTCTGGCTGTATGACGCCTTTTCCACTCTTGTTCTGTATGACCAGCTTTGGCTGGACGAAGATGGCGATGGCCAACTGGACGCCGGGGATCTGGCCAAGATCGCGGCCGGCGAAACCGAATGGGCCGAGGATTACGAGGGCGATACCTACCTGTTCAAGGGAGACGCCAAGGTGGCGCTGGGCCGCCCCGAACACGGCACCGCCCGCATGGTGGGCGACCGGGCCGAGGTGACGTTCGACCTTCCGTTGGCCGATCCCTTGTCCATCGCGGGGCAGGAGGTGGTGTTGAAGATGTACGCCCCCGACTACTACTACGCCTACACCGCGAAGGAGGTTCTGGACACGCCTGCCGGATGCCGCAGCCGGATTGTGCCCTTCGTTCCCGACAGCGTCAGCCGCCGCCTTCAGGCCGAACTGGCCCGCCTCGGCACCGAGGAGATGCCGGACGATCCCAACATAGGCGCCAACTTCGCCGAGGAGGTCCGTCTGGCATGCGACTGACCCTCAGCCTGCTGGCGGCGCTGGTTCTGGCGGCGGGTCTGGTGCTGCTGGGCGATCATTACGTGCTGGCGGCCAGCGGCTGGGCGTCGCAGTTCAAGTTCCGCGTGCAGAGCGACATGGCGGCCGTGATCCGGGCCATCAAGGCCGGCGAACCCGCCGCCTTCTGGACCCTGATCATGCTGAGCGGGAGCTACGGCTTCCTGCACGCGCTGGGCCCGGGCCACGGCAAGGTGCTGCTGGGCGGCTCGGCGATCGGATCGGCCATCCGGCCCCTGCGAATGTTCGCGGTCGGGGCGGCCGCCAGCCTTGCGCAGGCGCTGAGTGCGATCCTTCTGGTGCTGGTGACGGTGAACCTCCTGTCCCTCACCTCGCAGCAGGCGTCGGCGGTGGCCGAAGGGGCGATGTCCGCCGTCAGCCGCATCGCCATCCTCGTCATCGGGGGCGTTCTGGTGTGGCGGGGCGTGAAGGCGTTGCGGCAGGCGGGCCACCGGCATCACGCCCATTGCGGATGCGGCCACGCCCACAGCCCGACGGCGCAGGACGTGGTTGCCCTTGGCACCCCCCGCGACATCGCCGCCCTGATCCTGAGCGTGGCCGCGCGCCCTTGCACGGGGGCCATCTTCCTGCTGGTGATCACCTGGCATCTGGGCATTCCGGTCGCGGGGATCTGCGGCGTGTTGGCCATGGGCTTCGGGACCGCGTTTCTGAACAGCCTTGCCATCGGCGGGGGACTGGCCGCGCGGCGGGTGGCCGGTCTGGGCGCCCGCATGTCGGGCATAGGGGCGCTGCGCACGGCCGGCCTGCTTCAGGTGGCCGCGGGGGGCGCGGTGATCGGCCTGTCCGCGTTGGCGGTGGTCTAGGATGGACAACATCCTGAACCTGACGGGCCGGGTGCTGATCGCCCTGCTGTTTCTGGGCGGAGCGGTCCAGAAGTTGGCCGATCCCGGTCCGGTGCAGGGCATGATCGCAAGCCTCGGCCTGCCGACTGTCCTGGTCTGGCCCGTGGGGCTGTTCGACGGGATCGCGGCCGTGCTTCTGGTGACGGGCCCGCGCGTGCGGCAGGTGGCGCTGGTGATGGCGGCCTATTGCCTCCTCACCAGCTGGTTCCATTGGCAGCTTCGGGCCGATCCGTGGCAGGTCACGATCTTCGTGAAGAACTGGGCCATTGCTGGCGGCCTTCTGGTCCTGGCCGCCAGCGGTCCGGGGCGCTTCGCTCGCTAGACCTCCATCCCCGCCGTGCCAAGAATGGCGGCCAGCGCGGCGTTCAGCCCGCGCAGGGACAACTCCGGCTCCACGTCGATCCATTCCTCCAGCGTATGGGCGCGCCCGCCCGCGCCGCCGCTGCCGAACTTCACCGCCGGGATCCCCAGGCTCATCGGGATGTTCGCGTCGGTGGAAGAGGCGGAGAGCACCGGCGTGAAGCCGAAGGCGCGGATCGCCTCCATGGACGCGGTGACGATGCGCTGGTCATGCGCCGTGCCGCCCGCGGGACGCGCGCCGATCTGCGCCGCCTCGGCCCGGACGGGACCGTTCGCAGTGTCGCCGCGCGCGTTCTCGTTCTCCACCGCCGTGGCGATCAGGCGGTGCATCTCGGCGTCGATCCGCGCCAGCTCGGCGGGTGAGGTGGAGCGCAGGTCCACTTCCACCCACACCTCCTCGGGGATAGCGTTGATGGAGGTGCCGCCCCCGAACACGCTTGCGCAATAGGAGGTGCGGGGATCGGCCGGCACCTCCATCTTCGACAGGCCGACCAGCATCTCCCCCATGGCATAGGCGGGGTTGACGGTGCCGAAGGCACCAAGGCTGTGCCCGCCCGGCCCTCGGAACGTCACGCGGTAGCGGTTCGACCCCACGGCCCCCGTGACCAGATCCGGCGTCTCGATCCCGTCGATGGTGAAGAAGGCGGCCACCTTGTCGCGGTAATCCCCTTCGGTGAAGAAGTGGCGCACGCCGCGCAGGTCGCCTTTGCCTTCTTCCCCCACGTCGCCCATGAAAAGGAGGTCATGCTCGGTCCGGATGTTCGCGGCGTCCAGCGCGCGGACAAAGGCCAGAAGCGCCGCCAGCCCGCGCGTGTCGTCGCCCACGCCGGGGGCGAACAGCTTCGTGCCCTCGCGCCGCACGGTCACGTCCGTGCCTTCGGGAAACACCGTGTCCAGATGGGCCGACACGACGACCAGCGACCCGTTGCCCCGCCCACGCCGCAGGCCCGTCACGTTGCCGATGGCGTCGGTGGTCACATCCTCCAGCCCGTGCGCGCGGAACAGGTCGGCATAGGCGGCCGCGCGCCGTTCCTCCTTGAAGGGCGGGGCGGGGATTTCCGTCAGAGTGACGATCTCCTCCACGAAGCGGTCGTGCCCAGCCCGCAGCGCGTCGGTCGCTGTCGTGAACGAGGGGTGGGAGAGGATGGTGGTCATGTCGAACGTCATGGGCATGCTCCTTTGTGGGACCACCTTTTTCCGGACGGCGCGCCAATGCAAGGCCACGGACCCGTGAAGAAAGACCGTGCGCCGCCGGAAGGCTGGATGTAAGCCGATTCCCAGGTCGCGCGCCGTGCCCGGAGGCCGCACCACCCAAAGACCGGGCCGACGGAGGTGCATGTGAGTTTCTTTCCCCGCTGGACGCCCGCCACGGGCCCCCTGGTGCAGCCGGACGAACGGCTGGGCTGGGGCGCCACGGTTCCCCTTGGCCTGCAACATCTTGTGGCGATGTCGGGCTCGACCATCCTCGCGCCGCTTTTGATGGGGTTCGATCCGAACCTCGCCATCCTGTTTTCGGGCATCGGCACGCTGATCTTCTTTGTCGTCACGCGCGGCCGGGTGCCGAGCTACCTCGGCTCCTCCTTCGCGTTCATTGCCGTGGTCATCGCGGCGACGGGCTATGCGGGGCAGGGGGCGAACGCGAACATCGGCGTGGCGCTGGGCGGGATCATCGCCTGCGGGCTCCTCTATGCGCTGATCGGCGCGCTGGTGATGGCCACGGGCACGGCTTGGGTCGAAAAGCTGATGCCACCGACCGTCACGGGGGCCGTGGGCGCGGCCATCGGCCTGAACCTCGCCCCCGTCGCCACGCAAGGGATCGAGGGGACCGGCCCGCACATGCTGGTGGCGCTGCTGACGGTGCTGGCGGTCGGGCTGGTCGCGGTCTACGCCCCGCCCGCCATTCGCCGCGTGTCGATCCTTGCGGGCATCCTTATGGGCTACGCCGCCGTGCTGATCCTGGGCAACGGCCTTGGCCTTCTGCCTGGGGTCGATTTCAGGGCGCTGGCCACCGCGCCGTGGTTCGGCTGGCCCACCTTCCACGCGCCGGTGTTCGACAGCCGCGCGATCTGGCTGATCGCCCCCGTCGCCGTCATCCTGGTGGCCGAGAATCTGGGCCACATCAAGGCCATCGGCGCGATGACGGGCCGCCCCATGGACCGCTGGATCGGACCCGGCTTCATCGGCGACGGGATCGCCACGATGGTGTCGGGCGCCGGCGGCGGCACCGGCGTCACCACCTATGCCGAAAACATGGGCGTCATGGCCGTCACGCGCGTCTTCTCCACGCTCGTCTTCGTGGTGGCGGCGGTGGTGGCGATCTTCCTCGGCTTCTCGCCTAAGTTCGGGGCGCTGCTGGGCACGATCCCGGCGCCCGTACTGGGCGGATTGTCGGTCGTGGTGTTCGGCCTGATCGCCGCCGCCATGGTGCGGCTGTGGGTGGACAACCGCGTCGACTTTTCCGACCCGCGCAACCTGATCACAGTGGGGGTCACGCTGGTCTTCGGGGCGGGCAATTTCGGCATCACCCTGGGCGGCTTCACCGTCGAAGGGATCGGCACGGCGACGGTCGCGGCCATCGTGCTTTATCAGCTTCTGGGCCTGCGCCGCGCCGACCGGGTCGTCCTGCCCATGGACGAGGCGTCGGGCCGCTAGGCCCGCCGTTCCAAAGCCAGAAACGCGGCAAGCGCCAATGTGGGCGCCGCCATCCCGACCAGCGCGGCCGCCAGCCAGCCGCCTTGGTCATAGGCGAAGGCGCCAAAGGCCGAACCGGCGGCGCCGCCCACGAAGAACGCGGCCATGAACAGCCCGTTCAGCCGGTTGCGCGTCGCGGCGCCCAGCGTGAAGATCTCCCGTTGGCTGAGGACGAGGTTCAGGCTGATCGCCGCGTCCAGCGCGATCGCCGCCACGGTCAGCGCGATCACCCCCGGCGCCAGCGACAGGGCAAAGGCGGCGATGGCCAGCAGCAGGGCCGACAGCGTCGCCATCCGCGTGTGGCCCGCATCGGCCAGCCGGCCCGCGACCGGCGCGATCAGCGCGCCTGCCACCCCCGCCAGTGCAAAGAGGGCGATGCCCCGCTGGTCCAGCCCGTAGCGTTCGGCCAGCAGCAGCGGCGTCACGGTCCAGAACAGGCTGAACACCGAAAACAGCGCCGTGTGATACAGGGCCCGGCGCCGCAGCACTGGCGTGTCCCGCACCAGCCCCATCATCGAATGGAGGAGGGCCCCATAGCTCATCCCGCCCTGCGGCACGCGTTGCGGAAGGCGCAGGCGCAGGGCCGCGGCCAACCCCACCATGGCGGCCCCCGACAGCGCATACACCATGTGCCACCCCGCCACATCGGCGATCAGGGCCGACACGGGCCGCGCCAGCATGATGCCCAGCATCAGACCGCTCATGACATTGCCGACGGTGCGGCCGCGCGTGGCGTCGTCGGCAAGGGCGGCGGCGAAGGGCACCAGCACCTGCACGGCCACCGCACCCAGACCGATGGCCAGTCCTGCCGTGAGGAACACAGCCGCCGACCCGGCCAGCCCCGCGACCACCAGCGCCACCGTCAAGCCCCCCATAAGTGCAAGAACCAGGCGGCGGTTTTCCACCAGATCCCCCAAGGGCACCAGAAACAGCAACCCAAGCCCGTAGCCGATCTGCGTCAGTGTCACGGTCAGGCCCGCCGCGCCGGGCGACAGGCCCAGATCGCGTGCGATGGGTCCGGCCAGCGGTTGCGGATAATACAGGTTCGCCACGATCAGCCCGCAGGCGGCGGCGAACAGAAAGACAAGCCCGCGGGACAGCGGGCGGGAAGGATCGGTCATGGAAGCCTCGGGGAGGATGCGTCGTTCGCGCGCACCCTAGCGCCGGAGCCTTGCCGGCGCATCCCCGTTCAAGACAGGCTGGCCGCGCGGTAGATGAAGCCGTAGGTCGGATAGACGGCGCCGAAGCTGTTGTAGCGGTTCTGCACGCGCACCTGCGACCAGTCGTTCTTTTCGGACACGTCGATCACCATCGTGTCGGTGGTGATGCGGTTGCGCTCCCAGTTCGCCTGATCGACCAGGATGCGCCGCGAATCCACCACATGCGACACCACGGCGACATGGCCCATTGGCATCTTGTTCGTCTTGCGGAACGTCAGAACCGACCCCGCCACCGGCATGCGGCCCTTCGGATAATCGCGGCCGGCACCTTCCCACCACGTCCAGGCGTTGCCCTTGATCTCGATCCCCGACACGGCACGGGCGAAGGGGACGCACCAGATCCGGCGCAGGTGGCGCATGTCCTGCGTGGCGTCGTGCACGGCCACCCGAAGATCGTCGCGGGTCATCTGTTCCACGTACACCTGACGCGCGCCTTCGTCGGCAAAGGCCGCGCCCGGCAGGGCCAAGGAAAGCACAAGAAGAACCCGTCCGAAAAATCCGGCCATCCGCATTGTCCGCAATATCCCCAATCCGCAGGTGCTGGACCTGCCGCGCCTGCCCCATACAGACGTCATGTCGCCAATCTTCTTTCCGCGAAACCTTGTCCCCGAAGCAACCTCTTGAGCGCGGGGATCCGTGACCTGCGCGAAATCTTGCCCATTGTTCCACTTTTCCGGGAACAAACCCGCTTGGGGGTCACCAAGGCCGCTGACCATTGATCTTGACCTTCCAATCGCCCATGTGCCGCAGATGGACTGGATCGCGGTGGATCGTGGCGCACGCCTGCGCTTGTGGAAGATGACCGGGGACAAGGTGATCGGCCGGGCCGAGGCGCCACGGCCCCTCACGCGGGAGGCGCTGCTGGCCGCCTTGCCCAAGCAGGATGGACCGGTGGTGGTGTCCGGCGCGGCGGACCTGTGGGATCTTTGGTCCACCATGCCGGCCGCGGTGCCCGTGCCGGTTCTGCGCGACGGGCTGCACCTTCTTCCGGGCCTGACGCAGGACCGCCCGCTGCCGGATGCGGTGAGCGATGCCATGGCCCGGATCGCCGGGCTGTTGTCGGTTCATCCCCAGTTCGACGGCACCCTTGTCGTCGTGGGCGCGCGGACCGTCTGGGCGTCGCTCAGCGCGGGAGAGGTGACGGACGCCCGCAGCACGCTCACCGGCCGCCTGTTCGACAGCCTGACCACCGGGGCGCCCGTGGACGCGGAACGGTTCGCCGCGGCGCTGCCCGCCACCCTGTCGCGTCCCGAAACGCTGGCCGCGCAACTGGCCGTTCCCGATGCGGACGACGCCCGTCTGGCGGCGGCCCTGATCGGCGCGGAACTCGCCGCCACGAAGGCGTGGTGGCTGGGGCGGTCGGTTCTGGTCACGGGGGAAGGTGCGCTTCCCGACCTTCTGCTGCGCGCCCTGTCAGCGCAAGGCGTCCCGACCCGCGCCCTGCCGGAGGAGGAGTTGCTGCTGGCCGGCCTGCGTCCCCGCCCCATATCCCCCTGACACAGAGGAGGCGGCATGCAGGTTTTCGATTCGACGCGTTGCGAGTTGGGCGAGGGGCTGCTGTGGCATCCCGAACGCGAACAGATCTTCTGGCTCGACATCCCGGCGAAGCGGCTGCACAGCCGGACCGAGGATGGGGCAAGGGTCTGGGACCTGCCGGAAACGGTGTCGGCGCTCGGCTGGATCGACCATGACCGGCTTCTCCTCGCCTCGGAAACCGGGCTGGTGCGGTTCGACCTGCGAAACGGCGCGTGGGACCGGCGGGTCGCGATCGAGGCGGACGATCCCGGCACGCGCGGCAACGACGGCGGCGCGGATCCCTGGGGTGGCTTCTGGCTGGGCACCATGGGCAAGAAGGGCGAGGAGGGGCGCGGCGCCCTTTACCGCTGGCACCGCGGGGAACTGCGGGTGATCCGCAAGCCGATGACCACCCCCAACGCAATGGCCTTCGATCCTGATCGCAAGCGGGTCTATGTCAGCGACACGCCGCATCACATCGTGTGGATGTGGACGCTGGACGCCGACGGCTGGCCAAAGGGTGAGCCGCAGGTGTTCCTTGACCTGTCGAAGGAAGGATTGAACCCCGATGGCGGCACGGTCGATGCGGAGGGACGGTTCTGGTCCGCCCAGTTCGGCGCGGGCCGCATCGCCTGCTACAGCCCGGAAGGCAAGTTTCTGATGGCGGAGCCTCTGCCCGCCACCCTGACGACCTGCCCCGCCTTTGGCGGACCGGATCTGGACGTGCTGTTCGTCACCACGGGGCAGGAGAACATGACGGAGGAGGAGCGGGCGCGGCAGCCGCAGGCGGGCATGACCTTCCACGCCCGCATGATGATGAACGGCCAGCCCGTGCGGGGGGTGGCAACCCCCCGGGTGAAGGTGGGCTGAACGGCCTCAGTTGTCTTGGGTCGCCTTCTTGCGCCACAGGCGGGGCCGGCGGACGGACCACAGCACCACCAGAAGATACACCAGATCCAGCGCCAGAAGGCCTTCCCATGGCCAGGTGAACAGGACCGCGCCCAGCGCGATCACCCCTACGAAGACATAGCGCATGTTCTGCGGGCCCAGCTGCACCAGCTTCAACGACGGGGTGCGGATGCGGCTGATCAGCAGCCAGCCCACGAAGACCAGCCACAGCGCCACCACGGCCGGCGGCAGCGATCCGAAGGCGCGGTCCACTGCGATGGGCATCAGGGCCAGCATCGCGCCCGCGGGGGACGGAACGCCCGTGAACCAGCCCGGCATCGAGTCCGCCTCGGGGGCCTTGGTGCCAACGTTGAAGCGCGCCAGCCGCATGACGCAGCAGATCACGTAAACCAGCACCGCCACCCAGCCCAGACCGCCGGTCCCGAACAGCGTGAAATAGACCAGAAGGCCCGTCGCCGCGCCGAAGTTCAGGAAGTCGGCCAAGCTGTCCAGCTCGGCCCCGATGGCGCTTTCGCTTTGCAGCATCCGCGCCAGCCGTCCGTCCAGCCCGTCAAGGATGGCGGCCAGCACGATCAGCAGGATCGCCTGGTCGGGCCGCCCCTCGATCGCGAAGCGGATGGCGGTCAGGCCGGCGCAGATGGCGCCCAGCGTCATCAGGTTGGGCACCTGCTGCGCCAGGCTCAGGCGGCGGGGCGGGCGGCTCATGTCGCGCGGGCGGGCAGGGCCGCCTGTTCGCCGGTCAGGCGCGCCAGAACCGTCTCCCCGGCGATCATGGTCTGGCCGGGGGCGACCAGCGGCTCCACCCCCTCGGGCAGATAGACGTCAAGACGCGAACCGAAGCGGATCAGGCCGAAGCGTTCGCCGACGACCAGCGGTTCCCCTTCCTTGACGAAGGGCAGGATGCGGCGCGCCACAAGGCCCGCGATCTGCACGCAAGCGATGTCATGGCCGGTGGTCGTGCGGATCAGCAGCGCGTTGCGTTCGTTGTGGATCGACGCCTTGTCGAGCGAGGCGTTGAAGAACTTGCCCGGCGTGTAGGCCATCTTGGTCAGCAGCCCCGACACCGGCGCGCGGTTCACGTGCACGTTGAACACCGACATGAAGATGGAGATGCGCATCCGCGGCGCGGGATCCATGCCCAGTTCCGGCGGCGGCACCGCCCGTTCCATCAGCGAGATCAGGCCATCAGCCGGGCTGACCACCAGCCCGTCGGCCACCGGCGTGTGGCGCACCGGATCGCGGAAGAAGTAATAGCACCAGATCGTCAGGATCACGCCCAGCCAGCCCAGCGGTTCCCACAGCCAAAACAGGATCAGCGTGATCACCGCGAAGATGCCGACGAAACGCCACCCTTCGGGATGCATGGGTTTGAAGACGACGTCGGACATGCGCATGGGCGAAGGTTTCCTTTTCGGCGGTTCGGGTCTGAATATCGTGCAACAGGGGCTCCCCGCAACACCCGCCCCAAAATCATACTAAAACCGTAGGATTTCGTTGCTTGGTGCCGGGACTGTTGATATGGGGCCTCCACCGCATTTCGGGAGGGTTTCCATGCGTTTCCACCATCCGCTTCTTTTGGGTGCCAGCGTGCTTGCCCTTCTGGGCCCGGCGCAGGCGCAGACCGACACCACGGTCCTGGCCCCCATCATCGTGGAAGGGGTGGAGGATCCCACCGCGCCGGCCGGCGGTTTCGTCGCCACCTCGCAGGCCAGCGCCACGAAGACGGGCACCCCGCGGCTGGAAACCCAGCAAAGCGATTCCATCGTCACCGCCGAACAGATCGAGGCGCAGGGCGCGACCACGCTGGGCCAGGCGCTGAACTATTCCTCCGGCGTCTTCGGCGAACCTTTCGGTCTGGACGCGCGCGGCGACAGCCCGCGCCTGCGCGGCTTCGACGGCGGCAACTCGCAGTTCCTGAACGGGCTGAAGCTGCTGCGGACCTCCACCACGCCGTCGTTCGAGGTCTACGGGCTGGAGCGGGTGGAGGTGCTGCACGGCCCCGCCGGCGTCCTGTATGGCGCGGGCAATCCGGGCGGCATGATCAACCAGATCCAGAAGCGCCCGCAATTCGAGGATTTCAACGAGGCGGGCCTGTCCTTCGGCACCAATCAGCGCGCCCAGACCTTCTTCGACCTGAACCGCACGATCGGCGAGGATGTGGCCTACCGCTTCACCGGCGTGCTGCGTCACCAGAACGGCAATGCCGAGGAGATCAACGACGACCGCGTCTATCTGGCCCCCAGCGCGACCTGGAAGATCAGCGATCAGGACACGCTGACCTTCCTTGGAAGCTACCAGTGGGACAATCCGGAACAGCCGACGGCCACGGACATCTCGACCCTCGACACGGGCGATGATCCGCTAGGACCCGACTTCTATCTGGGTGAGGAGGACTTCAACCGGTCCGACCGCACGCAGTCGAACCTTGGGCTGGAGTGGGAGCACCGCTTCAACGACCAGTGGTCGCTGAACCAGTCCTTCCGCTACCAGAAATTTGACTGGGATTATCAGTGGCTGTATTTCAGCGCCTTTGGTGCGGATAACACCGTGGCCCGGGCCGCCATCCGTCAGGCCGAAGACAACTCGACCCTGAACTCCGACACCCGATTGACCGGCAAGGTCACGACGGGCGCCGTGGACCACACGATCCTCTTCGGTCTGGACATGCGCAAGTTCGACGAGAAGCTGAGCACGGAATTCGGTCGGGAAGGCGAAACCGGAACATTGCCGCCGCTGTCCATGTCCGATCCCGAATACGGGTCCAAGATCGATCCGGAATGGTGGTACAGCGCGTCGAGCGACCTGACCTTCAAGCAGTTCGGCGTTTACGCGCAGGATGAGGCGAGCTTCGGCGGCTGGCGCGCCACCTTGGGGCTCCGTCATGACTGGTCCAGCCGCGAGGGCGAGACCTACACCAACTTTGCCGGAGAAACCGACATCGATGAGGACAGCAGCGAGACGACCGGCCGGGCGGGCCTCTCCTATGTCTTTGCCAATGGCGTGGCGCCGTTCCTCAGCTATGCGACCTCCTTCGATCCGTTGACGGAAACGGATCAGGTCACGGGTGAGGTGCTGGCCCCCTCCACCGCGAAACAGTGGGAGCTGGGCGTGAAATACGAACCCACGTTCTTCAAGGGGTTCTTCACGGCCACCCTGTTCGACATCAACCAGGAGAATGTCAGCGTCCGTGTGCTGGACCCCGACACCGGGATTCCTGCAAATCGTCAGCGGGGTGAGGTCGAATCCCGGGGCGTGGAACTGGAAGGCACTGCGGAACTGGATGACAACTGGACCATGCGCGCCTCGTACAGCTACACTGATGCCGAAACCAAAAGCGGAAACTATTCGGGCCTGACGCCCGAGAACACGCCTGAAAACGTGGCGAGCCTGTGGCTTGGCTATGACTTCGCCGAAGGTTCACGCCTGGACGGGCTGAACGTGGGCGGGGGCCTGCGCTACATCGGCGAGCGCTACGGCGACGCCGGCAACCTTTACAAGATGGAGGACGAGACGCTGCTCGACGCCTCCGTCAGCTATGAACAGGACGCGTTCGAGGCCCGCCTGACGGTCCAGAACCTCACGGACGAAGAATATCTGGCAAACTGCGGCACCTTCGGCTGCACCTATGGCGCCGGGCGCACGGTCGTGGCGGACGTCGCCTACAAGTGGTGAAACGGCGGCAGGTCCTGTCGCTTCTTGCGGCGCCCTTCGTGGTGCCGCAGCTTGCGTTCGGGGGCGCGCCCCTGCGGCTGGCCGCCATCGACTGGGCCATGCTGGAAACCGCCATCACCCTTGGCAACACGCCCGTCGCGGCGTGCGAGGTGAAGGGCTTCCGGCGCGACGCCGTGACCCCCGTGCTGCCCCCCGACATGGTCGATCTGGGCCTGCGGGGGGCGCCGAATTTCGAGCTGATGCAGATCGTGCGGCCCGACCTGATCCTGTCCTCCCCGTATTACGTGCGTCACCTTGCGCGGATGGAGCCCATCGCCCCGGTGATCACGCTGCCCTTCTTCGTGCCGGGGGAGGGGCCCTTGCCAAAGGTCATGGACGCGCTGACCGCACTGGGCGCGCGGATCGGGGCCGATCCGGCGCCGGCCATGGAGGCCGCCGAGGGGGATTTTGCCCGGGCGCACGACCGGCTGGCCCCTGTGGCGGACCGGCCTGTCTATCTGGTGAACATCGGGGATTCGCGGCACTTCCGGGCCTTTGGGACGGACAGCCTGTTCGGCAACGTTCTGGAACGCGCCGGGCTGACCAACGCCTGGGCCGACCGCACGCGTTTCGCCTTTACCGCCTCGGTTCCGATCGAGGCGCTGGCCGCGCGGCCCGAGGCGCGGATCGTCGTTGTGGGTGCACCCCCCGTGCAGGTGGAGGCCGAGTTGCATCGTTCCGTGCTGTGGAACCATCTTCCGGCCGTGGCCGAAGGCCGGCTGCACCGCCTGCCCGAGATCAGCCCTTTCGGCGGCGTCCTGGCCGCGCGTCGCTTTGCGATGGAACTGGTCCGCGCGCTGGAGGCGGCATGATCCGTGCTTTTCCCTTTCTTCTGGCCGCCGGGGTGGCGCTGGCGCTGTGGTGGCACGCGGCGGTGACGCTTCTGCCGATGGCGGACTGGCCCGCCTGGCCTTTTGACCCGGCCGGGATGAGCCTGCCGCAGATCCTTCTGGCCTTCGGCCAGATGCCACGCGGGGTCGTGGCCTTGCTGGTGGGTGCTGCGCTGGGCCTGTCGGGCGCGCTGTTGCAGGCGGTTCTGCGCAATCCGGCGGCGGATCCGACCACGCTCGGCATCTCCTCGGGCGCGCAGCTGGCGGTGGTGGCGACCACGATCTTCGCGCCGGGGGTGCTGGATCACGGGCGCTGGCCCGTGGCGCTGGCGGGGGCCGCTTTGGCGGCGGGGCTTGTGGTGGCCTTGGGTGCGCGGCGAAATTTCGCGCCGGTGACGATGGTCATCGCCGGGATGCTGGTGGGGCTGACGGCGGCCTCCCTCTCCACCGCGATCACGCTGGGGCAGGGGGAGTATCTGCTGACGCTGGTCATGTGGAACAGCGGATCGCTGGTGCAACAGGATTGGAGCTCGGCCCGCGGGCTGGCGGCCGTTCTGGCCATCTGTGGCGTGGGGGCGGCGCTTCTGGCCCGGCCGCTGCGGGTGCTGTCGCTGGGTGAAGGCGCGTCGGCGCTGGGCATGAACGTGGCGGGGGTGCGGCTGGCGGTGATCGCGCTGGCGGTCTGGCTGGCGGCCAGCGTCACGGCGGCCGTGGGGCTGGTGGTCTTTGTCGGTCTGGCTGCGCCTGCCATCGCACGGGCGGCGGGCGCGCGGCGGCACGGGCAGGTGCTTCTGGTGGCGCCGCTGGCCGGGGCGCTGCTGCTGTCGATCTGCGATGGGCTGGTGATGTGGGTTGCGGGCGCCGGGGGGGAGATGTTTCCCACCGGCGCGGTCACCGGCCTGATCGGCGGCCCGCTGCTTTTGTGGCTGACGCTGCGCATGCGCGTGACGGTGCCGCCGCAGGCCGACGGCGATGGCGCGGTGCCGCGTCTGGCCCGCCCGCTGCCGGTGCTGGGGCTTCTGACAACCGCGCTGGCGGTGGCGGTCGTCGTGCTGATCTGGGTCGGGCGGGTTCCGGACGGCTGGGTCGTGCTGGACGCGCAAAGCTTTGCCGCCTTTCTGCCCACCCGCCTGCCGCGCCTTGCGGCGGCGGGGACGGCGGGGGCCGTGCTGGCGCTGTCGGGGGCGATCCTGCAGCGGATGACGGCCAACCCCCTCGCCTCGCCCGAGGTGCTGGGCGTGTCGGGCGGCGCCGCGCTGGGCTTCGCGCTGGTGGTGTTCCTTTCGGCCCAGCCCACGGCGGCCGGCCTTCTGGCGGGCACGATGGCGGGCGGGGCGGTTGTGCTGGCCGTGGTCGGCACGCTGGCCCTGCGCGCCGCCGCCACGCCCGAACGCATCCTGCTGGCGGGCATCGCGCTGTCCTCGCTCGCCTCCTCCGTCCTGTCGGCGATGATGAGCCTGGGGGACGCGCGGTCCTGGAAGGTGCTGGAATGGCTGGGCGGATCGTCGTCGGCCGTGACGCCGGCGGGGGCGATTGCGCTGTGCGTTTTCGCGGCGGTGGCACTGGCGCTGGCGCTGGTGATGACGCGGTGGCTGGCAGTGATGCCGCTGGGCGACGGGGTGGCGGGGGCGCTGGGCCTGCCCTTGCGGCGGGTGCGTCTGGCGCTGATCCTTCTGGCGGGCCTGGGCACCGGGGCGGCGACGCTTCTGGTGGGGCCGCTGTCCTTTGTCGGCCTGATGGCCCCGCACATCGCGCGGCGGTCCGGTTTCGCCCGTCCGGCGGGGCATCTGGCCGGATCGGCCGTGATCGGCGCGCTCTTGATGATCCTGTCGGATTTCGGCGCGCGCATGGCCACCTTCCCATATGAACTGCCGCTGGGCCTGTTCGCGTCGCTGATCGGCGCGCCCTATCTGGTCTGGCTGATCCTGCGGAGGCACGCATGACCCCCCTTTTCGACGTGCGGGACCTGCGGGTTTCGGTTCCGGGCCGCGTTCTGCTGCACGGCGTGTCCCTGACCGTGCCCGCCGGCAAGATGGTGGCGCTGATCGGGCATAACGGGTCGGGCAAATCAACGCTTCTGAAGACGCTGGCCCGCCAGATGCGGCCCGAATCGGGGCAGCTGGCGTTCGAAGGCCGGGCGCTGGCCGATCGGCCCGCGCGCGATCTGGCGCGGCGTCTGGCCTATCTGCCGCAGCACACGCCCCCGGCCGAAGGGATGACGGTGCGCGAACTTGTGGCGCTGGGCCGCTATCCCTGGCACGGCGCCTTGGGCCGCATCACCCCGCATGACCGCCAGGTGGTGGAGGCCGCGATCGAGGAATGCGCCATCGGCCCCTTTGCCGACCGGCTGGTGGACACCCTGTCGGGTGGCGAACGCCAGCGGGCCTGGCTGGCCATGACCGTGGCGCAGGAAGCGGGCTGCCTGATGCTGGACGAACCGATCAGCGCCCTCGACATCGCGCATCAGGTGGAGGTGCTGTCGCTGGTGCATCGCATGTGCCGCGAACAGGGACGCGGCGTGATCGTCGTGCTGCACGACGTGAACATGGCCGCCCGCTTCTGCGACGAGGTGATCGCCCTGCGCGGCGGGCACATCGTGATGCAGGGCACGCCTTCCGAATTGATGACAGAGTTGTGCTTGGCTAAAGTTTACGGAATTGGTATGGAAATCGTGACTCAGCCTTCGACCGGCGCACCGGTCGCTTTTCCGCGTTAGGAGACAGCCTTGGAACGGACGACGGCTTTTCTGGACATCCCCGCTGCAACATTCCTTCCCGGCCTGATCCAGCGCGCCGCCGAAATGGAAATGGCGGTTGCGGACACCCCGCGCGGCAAGGCGGTCGAACTTTACTATGGCACGCTGGAAGTGATCGACACAGGCCCGCGCACGCGGGTGGAACTCGTCTCCTCGGACGCGGCGCGGCTTTTGAACCTGCGCGACACGCTGACCTGGCATCTGGACCAGGTGGGGCTGAAGCATTGCATCACCTGGGCCAAGATGAAGGCCGGGGCCAACCCGGCGAATCTGGCGCTGGGGCATGTGGTCTGGGTCAGCGAGATCTCTCCGAACTTCACGCGGGTGCGGCTGGCGGGGGATTACACCCGCTTTCTGGAAGGGGGCTTCCACTTCCGGCTGCTGCTGGGCCCGAAGGAACTGGGCTGGCCCTCCACCGACGACACGGGCGGGACGGTTTGGCCGGGCGGTCTGGCGGCGTGGAATCGGCCCGTCTACACCGTGCGCGACATCTGCCCCGAAGGGCGCTGGATCGACTTCGACGTCTTCCGTCATGAAGGCGGCCGCGCCAACGACTGGATCATCACGCTGGAGATGGGCGAGGAGGTCGGGATCACCGGCCCCGGCGGCACGGGCCACGTGTCCGCCCCCTGGGTGGGCCTGTTCGGGGACGAGACGGCGCTTCCGGCCGTCCTGCGCATGATTCGCGGCGCGCCCGACGGCACGCAGGGCGAGGCGGTGCTTCTTGTTCCCACCGAGGCCGACATCCAGCGGGTGGACGTGCCGGAGGGCATCACCCTGCGCTGGTTGTGCCGTGAAAAGGGCGACGTCCTGATGGACGCCTTCCGCGACCTGCGCCTGCCCGAAGGTCCCCGCTATGTCTTCTATGCCGGAGAGAAGACCGAGGTGGCCGAGGCGCGCGAGCATGCCGCGGCGATCGGCCTGAAGCGCGGCGAGGCGCACACGCTGGTCTACTGGACCGCCGACTGATTCATTTGCAGGTGATGGATTGCTTGATGCGCGGGGGCTTTGTCCTTCGCGCATTTTTCTTTGCGCGCGGCAGAAAGCAACAGAACATAAAGACAAAGCCCCGCAACCGGAGCTGCGGGGCTTTCGCCAAGACTTTGGTGCCCAGAAGAGGACTCGAACCTCCACGCCTTGCGGCACACGGACCTGAACCGTGCGCGTCTACCAATTCCGCCATCTGGGCCGATGTCGTGAGCGGTGATCTACCGACCTGTGCGGGGGGTGTCAACGGGCAATCGGAAGATTTTTGCAAGAACGTCACAAGACTTGCCCGACCCCCTCTGCCAGCGTATCTCGAGCAATGTAAAGCCAAGGCCCGGGAGGATTGGGGATGAGCAAGCTGGTCACGGTCTTCGGAGGGTCTGGTTTCGTGGGGCGCTATGTGGTGCAGCGCCTGGCCCGTGAAGGGTGGCGCATCCGCATCGCTGTCCGCCGCCCGAACCAGGCCTTGTTCCTGAAACCCTATGGTTCCGTGGGGCAGGTGGAACCCGTCTTCTGCAACATCCGCGACGACGCTTCGGTGCGGCAGGTGCTGCAGGGGGCGGACGCGGTGGTGAACTGCGTGGGCATCCTGAAGGCCGATGGCCGCAACACGTTCGAAGCCGTGCAGGCCGAGGGCGCGGGGCGCATCGCGCGTCTGGCCGCCGAAGCGGGCGCCACGCGGCTGGTGCACCTGTCGGCCATCGGGGCGGATGCAAACAGCGACAGCGCCTATGCCCGCACCAAGGCCGCGGGGGAAGCCGCCGTTCAGGCCGCATTCCCCACGGCCGTGATCCTGCGCCCGTCCGTCATCTTCGGGCCGGAGGACGAGTTCTTCAACCGATTCGCCGCCATGTCGCGCCGCTGGCCGGTGCTGCCGGTGGTGCATGGCAAGACGCGCTTCCAACCTGTCTATGTCGACGACGTGGCCAAGGCCGTCGTCGCCGGGATCGAGCGTGGGGCCCCCGGCGTCTACGAACTGGGTGGTCCGGTGCCCGAGGAGTTCCGGACCCTGATGCGCCAGATGCTGACCATCGTGATGCGCAAGCGTCCGCTGGTGGATCTGCCGGTCGGGCTCGCCAGCCTCATGGCTGGTACATTGGACGGCGTCCAAAGGCTGACGGGCGGGCTGGTGTCGAACAAGACGTTGACCCGTGACCAGCTGCGCCTTCTGGCCCGCGACAACGTCGTGTCCGCAGGTGCCCGTGGTTTTGCCGAGCTGGACATCACCCCGCAGGCCTTCGAGGCGGTGATTCCGGAATACCTGTGGCCCTTCCGTCCGACGGGGCAATATGCCCGTCTGCGCCCTTCCATCAAACTTTGAAAGTCTGAATTCCGATGCATGACGCGCTCGAAGCCCTCTTCCTGGGTGTGGTGGAGGGGCTGACCGAGTTCATCCCCGTTTCCTCCACCGGTCACCTTCTTCTGGCGGGTCACTTCATCGGTTTCGAAAGCGCGGGCAACAGCTTTGCCGTGATGATCCAGCTGGGCGCCGTCCTCGCGGTGCTGAGCGTCTATGCCGCCCGCCTGTGGGAGGTGCTGCGCGCCGCGCCGCACGATCCCGCCGCCCGCCGCTTCGTGGCCTCGGTCCTGATCGCGTTCCTGCCGGCGGTGGTGATCGGCGTTCTGGCGCATGACGTGATCAAGACCGTTCTGTTCGAAACCCCCCGCCTGATCGCGCTGATGCTGATCCTGGGCGGCGTGGTGTTGCTGTTCGTGGACCGGATGGCCGTGGCCCCCAAACATGACGACGCCATGCGTCTGCCGCTGTGGACGGCGCTGCGCATCGGGATCATCCAGTGCCTGGCCATGATCCCCGGCGTGTCCCGTTCGGGCGCGACCATCGTGGGGGCGCTGGCGCTGGGCTGCAGCAAGAAGGCGGCGGCGGAGTTTTCGTTCTTCCTGTCCATGCCCACGATGCTGGGGGCCTTCACCTACGACCTTTACAAGACGCGCGACCAGCTGGACGCGGGGCAGGCGGGCCTGATCGCCATCGGCTTCGTCGCGGCCTTCCTGTCCGGCCTGTGCGTGGTCCGCTGGCTGCTGGGTTACGTGGCCCGGCACGGCTACGCCGTCTTCGGCTGGTGGCGAATCATCGTGGGCAGCTTGGCCCTGATCGCCCTGACCCTTTGGGGCTGAACATGTCTAGGTAAGTTATACTTACCTATAACAACGCTGCCTTCTGCCGAATTTGGACATGGTAATGCAAAATTAACGCTTAAAGGTCAGCATTGCTGACTTTTATAGGCAAATGTCTTGTGCAAGAAAGCGTTTGACCGCCTCTTCGCAAGGATTGCCCTGCCATGGCCACCCAGCGCATGCTGAAATTCGTCACGACCGAGCGGGAGATGCCCGAGAAGCGTCTTCCGGATCTGCGTTCGCAGGATTTCGACGAAATCTACCGTGAATTCGCGGACGCCAAGGCGGCGGAGCAATCCAGCCGGTGCAGCCAGTGCGGCGTTCCCTATTGCCAGTCGCACTGCCCCTTGCACAACAACATCCCCGACTGGCTGCGCATGACCGCCGAAGGGCGGCTGGAAGAGGCCTACAACCTGTCCCAAGCCACCAACACCTTCCCCGAGATCTGCGGCCGCATCTGCCCTCAGGACCGTTTGTGCGAAGGCAACTGCGTGATCGAACAGTCGGGCCACGGCACCGTCACCATCGGCTCGATCGAGAAGTACATCACGGACGCCGCGTGGGAGCGGGGCTGGGTCAAGCCCGGCCTGCCCATCGCGGAACGGACGGAATCGGTCGGCATCATCGGCGCCGGACCCGGGGGCCTGTCGGCCGCCGACATGCTGCGCCGCCAGGGCGTCCAGGTGACGGTCTACGACCGTTACGACCGCGCGGGCGGGCTGCTGACCTATGGCATCCCCGGCTTCAAGCTGGAAAAGCACGTCGTGATGCGGCGGGTGGAGCAGCTGGAGCAGGCGGGCGTCCAGTTCGTGCTGAACTGCAACGTCGGCACCGACATCAGCTTCGACGCGATCCGCGGCCAGCATGACGCCGTCCTGATCGCGACGGGCGTCTACAAGGCGCGTGACCTGTCGGGCGACGGCATCGGCGCGCAGGGCATCGTTCCCGCGCTGGCCTACCTGACCGCGTCGAACCGCAAGAGCTTCGGGGACGAGGTCGAGGCCTATGACAACGGCAACCTGAACGCCGCCGGCAAGCGCGTCGTCGTCATCGGCGGCGGCGACACCGCGATGGACTGCCTGCGCACCGCCATCCGTCAGGGCGCCACCAGCGTCAAGTGCCTGTACCGCCGCGACCGCGCCAACATGCCAGGGTCGCAGCGCGAAACCCAGAACGCCGAGGAAGAAGGCGTGGAGTTCAACTGGCTGACCGCCCCCAAGGGCTTTGTCGGCACCGACCACGTCGAAGGCGTGATCGTGCAGAAGATGCGCCTTGGGCCGCCCGACGTGTCGGGCCGTCAGGCGCCCGAGATCATCGAGGGCGGCGACTACGTGGAGCCGGCCGATCTGGTGATCACTGCCCTCGGCTTCGAGCCGGAAGACCTGCCGTCCCACTGGAGCGCGCCGGATCTGGGTACGACCCGCTGGGGCACCGTGAAGGCCGACTTCCGCAGCCATGCGACGAACATCCCCGGCGTCTATGCCGTGGGCGATATCGTGCGCGGCGCGTCGCTGGTGGTCTGGGCCATCCGCGACGGGCGCGAGGCGGCGGGGGCCATCCTCGACTACCTCGCCGCGCCGGCGGCGGTGGCGGCGGAATGATCCGCGCGGCGCTTCTGTGCCTGGCGCTGCCCGTGTCGGCGCAGGCGGCGGGGTTTTCCCCGCCCGAAGGCTGCACCACCACGATGACGGTGCAGTCCAAGCAATGCCGGGTGTCGAACTACTACACCTGCCAGAACGATCCGGCGGGCACGCAATGGCGGGTGGACGCCGATCAGGAAGGCCCGTTCTTCCTGACGCAGACGAACATCGAAGGGGAATGGCTGCAAAGCCATGACGGTGCCCCGTCGGGCGCGCAGCATCTGGCCGAGGTGCAGGATCACGGCTCCATCCGTACCCTGTTCGAAGCAGGGCAGGACAGCTACGACTTCTGGCTGGAGCGGGAGGACGGCAGCCGCAGCCATGTCACCGGCCGCGACAAGCTGACGGGCGAAACCTCGGTCATCGACGGGCAAAGCCTGGCGCGGACCCGTTTCTCCTTCACCGAAACGGATGCGGACGGCGTGGTTCTGCAACAGGCGCGGGGGCAGGAATATGTCAGCCGCGAACGGGGCAGCTTCTTTGCTGGGCCGACCGAACACGGGGACGGGACGGGCACGTGGCGGCCGTCGGATGGCAGCCCGATGACCTTTGCCTTCCCCGGCGACAAGGGGTTCGAGGCGGGCCAGCCGATCTTCGACTGCGACGCCGTAAGTTCGTAAGGGGGAAGGCCATGACGACGGGACATTGTCTGTGTGGCGCCGTGCGCGTCACGATCACCGACCTTCCGCGGGATTTCGGCATCTGCCATTGCAAGATGTGCCAGCGGTGGACCGGCCTTGCCTTCGCCGCGATCGAGGTTCCGGACGCGCAGGTGACGGTGGAGGGGGAGGAGCATGTGAGCCGCTACCGTTCCTCGGACATCAGCACGCGGTCGTTCTGCCGGATCTGCGGATCGACGCTGTGGTTCCGCGACGACGGCCGCCCCAGTTACGAGATTCCGGTCGGGTTGCTGGACGATGCGGATCACCTGCGCCTGACGCATGAGATCTTTGTCGACCGCAAACCGGACGGCTGGGGTCTGGCGGGGGATCATCCCCGCGAAACCGAACAGGATTATTTTCGACGCAAGGGACATGTGCCGCAACCGGCCAGCCGTCCCGCAAGCCCCGCCGAAGGAGGCCAGCCATGACCATCTATGACGAACACTGGGTTGCCGCCGAGGAAGCCAAGCGCCAGTTCATGAACGACAACGGCCTGTTCCGTTTCGAGGACGAGAAGTCCTCCTGCGGCGTCGGTCTGGTCGTGTCGCTGAACGGCCAGCCGGCGCGGCGGGTGGTGCAGGCGGGGATCGACGCGTTGAAGGCCATCTGGCACCGCGGGGCGGTCGACGCCGACGGCAAGACCGGCGACGGCGCGGGCATCCATGTGCAGATCCCGGTTCCCTTCTTCTACGACCAGGTGCGCCGCACGGGGCATGAGCCCGACACCTCCAAGCGCATCGCCGTGGGGCAGGTCTTCCTGCCGCGCACGGATTTCGCCGCGCAGGAGCGCTGCCGGACCATCGTGGAAACGGAAGTCCTGCGCATGGGCCATTACATCTACGGCTGGCGGCACGTTCCGGTGGACATCTCCGTCCTGGGCGACAAGGCCAACGCGACCCGCCCCGAGATCGAGCAGATCCTGATCCGCTGCGACAAGGACATCGACGAGGAGCAGTTCGAGCGCGAGCTGTACATCATCCGCCGTCGGATCGAGAAGGCGGCGCTGGAAGCCAACATCACCACCCTCTACATCTGCTCGCTGTCGTGCCGCTCGCTCATCTACAAGGGGATGATGCTGGCCGAACAGGTGGCGGTCTTCTATCCCGACCTGATGGACGAACGGTTCGAAAGTGCCTTTGCCATCTATCACCAGCGCTATTCCACGAACACCTTCCCGCAATGGTCGCTGGCCCAGCCCTTCCGCATGCTGGCCCACAACGGCGAGATCAACACGCTGAAGGGCAACGTCAACTGGATGAAGAGCCATGAGATCCGCATGGCGTCCTCGACCTTTGGCGACGCGGCGGGCGACATCAAGCCGATCATCCCGGGGGGCACGTCCGATTCCGGCGCGCTGGACGCGGTGTTTGAAGTTCTGGTGCGCGGCGGCCGCAACGCCCCCATGACCAAGACGATGCTGGTGCCCGAGGCCTGGTCCAAGCAGACCGGAGAGATGCCGAAGGCGTGGCAGGACATGTACGCCTATTGCAACGCGGTGATGGAGCCGTGGGACGGCCCCGCCGCGCTGGCGATGACGGATGGCCGCTGGGTGTGCGGCGGTCTGGACCGCAACGGTTTGCGCCCCATGCGCTATGTCGTGACGGGGGACGGCCTGCTGATCGCGGGGTCCGAGGCCGGCATGGTCCCGGTGGACGAATCGACGATCCGGGAAAAGGGCGCGCTCGGGCCGGGGCAGATGATCGCGGTCGACATGGCCGAAGGCCGTCTTTACCACGATCAGGAGCTGAAGGACAAACTCGCCGCCGATCGCCCCTTCGGCGACTGGATCGAGAAGGTCGTGGACCTGAGCGTCCTGCTGCACGACGTGCCGGAAGCGCCGCGCTTTGCGGGCGCCGAACTGCGCCGCCGCCAGATCGCTGCCGGCTATTCGCTGGAGGAGCTGGAGCAGGTTCTGGCCCCAATGGCCGAGGACGGCAAGGAAATGGTCGCCTCGATGGGCGATGACACCCCTGCGGCCGTTCTGTCGTCGGTCTACCGTCCGCTGTCGCACTTCTTCCGGCAGGCGTTCAGCCAAGTCACGAACCCGCCCATCGACAGCTTGCGCGAAGCGCGGGTGATGAGCCTGAAGACCCGTTTCGGCAACCTCAAGAACGTGCTGGACGAAAATTCGGGCCAGACCGAAATCCTGGTTCTGGAATCGCCTTTCGTCGCGAACGCCGAGTTCGAGGTGATGCTGAAGCAGTTCGGCGATCAGGTCGCGGTCATCGACTGCACCTTCCCCGTGGGCGGTGACATGGCCGAGGCGCTGACCCGCATCCGGGCCGAGGCCGAGGACGCGGTGCGATCGGGCGCGGGCCACCTGGTGCTGACGGACGAACACCAGTCCGACGCGCGCGTGCCCCTGCCGATGATCCTGGCCACCAGCGCCGTGCATTCCTGGCTGACGCGCAAGGGGCTCAGGACCTTCTGCTCGGTCAACGTGCGGTCGGCGGAATGCATCGACCCGCACTATTTCGCGGTACTGATCGGCTGCGGCGCCACCACCGTGAACGCCTATCTGGCCCAGGATTCGATTGCCGACCGGATCGAGCGTGGCCTGATCGACGGCAACCTGACGGATGCGATGCGCCGCTACCGCGACGCCATCGACGCGGGCCTTCTGAAGATCATGGCGAAGATGGGCATCTCCGTGGTGTCCTCCTATCGCGGCGGCCTCAACTTTGAGGCGGTAGGCCTGTCCCGCGCGCTGGTAGCCGAGTTCTTCCCCGGCATGCAGTCCCGCATTTCGGGCATCGGTCTGCACGGCCTGCAGCGCAAGGTCGAAGAGGTGCACGCCCGCGGCTGGCTGACGGGCCATGACATCCTGCCCATCGGCGGCTTCTACAAGGCGCGCCGCGCCGGGGAGAAGCACGCTTGGGAAGCGCAGACGATGCACATGCTGCAGGCGGCCTGCGACCGCGCCAGCTTCGACATCTGGAAGCAGTATTCTGCCGCCCTTCAGGCGAACCCGCCGATCCACCTGCGCGACCTGCTGGCGATCAAGCCGCTGGGCAAGCCCGTGCCGATCGAGGAGGTGGAGAGCATCACCTCCATCCGCAAGCGCTTCATCACGCCGGGCATGTCGCTGGGCGCCCTGGGGCCGGAAGCGCACAAGACGCTGAACATCGCGATGAACCGGATCGGCGCCAAGTCCGACTCGGGCGAGGGCGGCGAGGACCCGGCGCACTTCCTGCCCGACGCGAACGGCGACAACCCGTCGGCGAAGATCAAGCAGGTGGCATCGGGCCGCTTCGGCGTCACCGCCGAATACCTGAACGCCTGCGAGGAGCTGGAGATCAAGGTCGCCCAAGGTGCGAAACCGGGCGAGGGTGGCCAGCTTCCCGGCATGAAGGTGACCGAGCTGATCGCGCGGCTGCGGCATTCGACGAAGGGCGTGACGCTGATCTCGCCCCCGCCGCATCACGACATCTATTCGATCGAAGACCTCGCGCAGCTGATCTACGACCTGAAGCAGATCAACCCGCGCGCCAAGGTCACGGTGAAGCTGGTGTCGTCCTCGGGCGTGGGCACGATCGCGGCCGGCGTGGCGAAGGCCAAGGCCGACATCATCCTGATCTCGGGCCACAACGGCGGCACGGGGGCCAGCCCCGGCACGTCCATCAAGTATGCGGGCCTGCCGTGGGAAATGGGCCTGACCGAGGCGCATCAGGTCCTGTCCATGAACAACCTGCGCGAGCGGGTGACGCTGCGGACCGATGGTGGCCTGCGGACGGGCCGCGACGTGGTCATGGCGGCGATGATGGGGGCCGAGGAATACGGCATCGGCACCGCCGCCCTGATCGCGATGGGCTGCATCATGGTGCGCCAGTGCCAGTCGAACACCTGCCCGGTGGGCGTCTGCACGCAGGACGAGGCGCTGCGCAAGAAGTTCACGGGCACGGCCGACAAGGTCGTGAACCTGATCACCTTCTACGCGCAGGAGGTGCGGGAGATTCTCGCCTCCATCGGCGCGCGGTCCATCGACGAGATCATCGGGCGCGCCGACCTGCTGAGCCAGGTCAGCCGCGGTTCGGCGCATCTGGACGATCTGGACCTGAACCCGCTGCTGATCACGGTGGATGGGGCCAGCCGCATCACCTACGACCGGTCGAAACCCCGCAACCACGCGATGGACACGCTGGACGCGGAAATCGTGAAGGACGGCGCCCGCTTCTTCGAGGAAGGGGAGAAGATGCAGCTCTCCTACGCCGTGCGGAACACGCTGCGGACCATCGGGACGCGCGCCTCCAGCCACATCGTGAAGAAGTTCGGGATGCGCAACAGCCTTCAGGCCGACCACCTGTCGCTGAAGCTGTCGGGCAGCGCGGGGCAGTCGCTGGGGGCCTTTGCCGTGCGGGGGCTGAAGATCGAGGTGCAGGGCGACGCCAACGACTATGTCGGCAAGGGCCTGTCGGGCGGCACCATCGTGGTGCGTCCGGCGATGGGCAGTCCCTTGGTGGCCGAGAACAACACGATCATCGGCAACACAGTCCTTTACGGCGCCACGGACGGCTTCCTGTTCGCGGCCGGCCGTGCGGGTGAACGCTTCGCGGTCCGCAACTCGGGCGCGACGGTGGTGATCGAAGGCTGCGGCACCAACGGTTGCGAATACATGACCGGCGGCGTGGCGGTGATCCTCGGGTCCATCGGGGCGAACTTCGGGGCCGGGATGACGGGCGGGATGGCCTATCTTTACGATCCCGACGGCGTGGCCGAGGACATGATGAACCTTGAAACGCTTGTGACCTGTGCCGTGTCGCATCCGCACTGGGAGGCGCAACTGCGCGGACTGGTCGAACAGCATGCGCGGGAAACCGGCAGCCAGAAGGCCAACCGCATCCTGCGCCACTGGGAGGCGGAGCGGTCGAACTTCCTTCAGGTCTGCCCGAAGGAGATGCTGATCCACCTGAAGCATCCCTTGTCGGAAGAACCGCAGGCGATGCCCGCCGAATAAGGAAAGGCCCGCGAAAGCGGGCCTTTTTCATTGACCCCTGCGGGGGCTTCATGGCTAAAGGCCCGCATGGCGAAAAAGCGTTCCCTTTCCCGATCCCGCTTCAACGCGCTGCCAAAGCTGCGTCCTTGGATACGCCGGATCGGCCTTGGGATCCTGGCCGCGCTGGGCCTGCTGATCGTGATCTACAGCGTCGTCACCCCGCCGATCACCCCCTACATGCTGGCCGAACGCGCCCGCTTGGGCGAAATCTCGCACCAGACCGTGGACATGGACGACATCGCCCCCGTCATGGCGCGCAGCGTCGTTGCGGCGGAGGATGCCAATTTCTGCCGCCACTGGGGCTTCGACATGCGGGCCATCCGCTCCGCCGTGGCAGAGGGGTCGAATCGCGGCGCCTCCACCCTGTCGCAGCAGGTGGCGAAGAACGTGTTCCTTTGGCAGGGCCGCAGCTGGGTGCGCAAGGCGTTGGAGGCGGTGTTGACCCCGGCGGTGGAACTGGTCTGGACCAAGCGGCACCTTCTGGAAGTCTATCTGAACGTGGCGGAATTCGGGGAAGGCATCTTCGGCGTGCAGGCGGCGGCGCAGCATTATTTTCGCGTCGACGCCGCCGATCTGTCCCCCAGCCAGGCCGCGCGTCTGGCCGCGATCCTGCCCGATCCGAAGCGGCGCGATCCCATCCGGCCCACGAAATTCGTCGACGGCCGTGCGCGTGCGGCCGCGTCGGGGGCGGCAACGATCCGCGCAGATGGGCGTTCGCAGTGTTTCGAGGGCTGATCGGGTTGCATCAACCGTCCCTTCGCGGCATGTCATGGGGCACACCAAACCGGATGCCACGATGAATCGTCTTTACCATTTTCCGCTGTCGCCCTTCTGCCGCAAGGTTCGCCTGACGCTGGCCGAAAAGAGGATCGAGGTGGAGCTGGTCGAGGAACGCTTCTGGGAACAGAACCCGGACTTCCTGCGCCGGAACCCGGCCGGAAAGGTGCCGGTCCTGCGGGTGGACGGGCGCTTCATGTCCGAAAGCCAGGCCATCTGCGAATGGCTGGAGGAATCGGTTCCGACCCCGCCGCTGATGCCCCGCGACCTGGAGGGCCGGTACGAGGTGCGCCGCCTGTGCGCCTGGTTCGACGGCAAGTTTCACGAGGAGGTCACCTCCAAGCTGGTCTACGAACGTTTGAAGATCGGCGGCCGCGTGCCGGAGGCCAAGAACATCAAGTTCGGATCGCAGCGCATCAAGTTCCACCTGGATTACATGGCGTGGCTGCTGGACCAGCGGCGCTGGCTGGCGGGCGACAACCTGACGCTGGCGGATTTCGCGGCCGCCGCGCACATCTCGGCGCTGGACTACGTGTCGGATGTGGACTGGAACCGGCACGCGGTGCTGAAGGACTGGTACGCCAAGATCAAGTCGCGCCCGGCCTTCCGCGGCATCCTGTCCGACCAGATTCCCGGCCAGTCGCCCGCGCGCCATTACTCGGATCTGGACTTCTAGGCTTTCCTTGCGGCGGCCGCGTCCTATATGCGGCCCAGCCGAAGGAGGACCGCGCCATGAGCGACGACAGCCGACTGAAACGCTATACCCAGATCGAAAAGACGCAAAGGGAGGAGGGAAGCCACCCCTCTACCGTGGCCGTGCATCGCCGGCCGGCGGAACGCGGCGACGACAACCGCCGCGCCGAGCACTACGCCCGCATCGAGCGCGGACGCGAGACGTGAAAAAGGGGGCCTATGCCCCCTTTCCGTGTCAGGCGCGGACCAGCGCCTCGTAGGCCTTCGTGACGTCCTTCGTCAGCTGGCCCACTTCGAAGCGGTAGTCCCCGATCTGGCTGACGGGGGTGCATTCGGCCGCCGTGCCGGTCAGCCAGCACTGCTCGAAGCCTTCCAGCTCTTCCGGCATGATGTGGCGTTCGTGAACGGTGATGCCCTTTTCCTTCAGCATTTCGATCACGGTCTGGCGCGTCAGGCCGTTCAGGAAGCAGTCGGCCAGCGGCGTGTGCACTTCGCCGTTCTTGACGAAGAAGATGTTGGCGCCCGTGGCTTCGGCCACATAGCCGCGATAATCCATCATCAGCGCGTCGGAAAAGCCCTTCGCCTCCGCGTCATGCTTGGACATGGTGCAGATCATGTAAAGGCCGGCGGCCTTCGCCTGGCTCGGGATCGTTTCTGGGGACGGGCGCTTCCACTTGGAGATGCCGAGCTTGGCGCCCTGCATCTTGGCGTCGCCGTAATAGGCGCCCCATTCCCAGCCCGCCACGACCAGCTTCACCTTGTTGCGTGCCGCCGAAACGCCCATGTCCTCGCCCGCGCCACGGAAGGCCACGGCGCGGACATAGGCGTCCATCCAGCCGTTGGCCTTCAGCATGGCGTATTTCGCTTCCTCGATCTGGTCGACCGTGTAGGGGATCGGCATGTCCAGAAGCTCGCCCGATTTCAGAAGGCGGGCGGAATGTTCACGGCCCTTGAAGATCTTGCCGTTGTAGCACCGCTCCCCTTCGAAGACGGAGGATGCGTAGTGCAGCGCGTGGGTCAGGACGTGAACCTTCGCGTCGCGCCAGTCCACCAGCGTGCCATCCATCCAGATCTTGCCGTCGCGGTCGTCGTAGGCCCCAGCCATTTTCGCTCTCCTTAGCGATATTGCTTTCATCTGTCTTGTTCGGACATAAAATTGCGCCAAACATGGCTTTTCGCTAACGGTTGCATATTGGAATGTCAACGTCCCTGCCGTAAATTGTGATCGAAGCAAGGGGGCGGATATGGCAAGCGGACCTGTGGGCGGCGAACAGCTGCTGTTTTTGACCGATGAACAGGTGCGCAAGGGCATCGAGGCGATGTTCTTTGCCTATCGGGGGTTCACCGCCGATCCCGACCGGATTCTTGAGGATTACGGCTATGGCCGCGCCCATCACCGCGCGATCCACTTCATCCACCGCGCGCCGGGAATCACCGTCACGCGCCTTCTGACCGTTCTGGGCGTCACGAAGCAAAGCCTGAACCGCATCCTGCGCGTGTTGCTGGAGGACGGACTGGTGGAGGCGCGGGTCGGCCGCAAGGACAAGCGCGAACGCCTGCTGCACCTGACCGAGACGGGCGAGGCGCTGGAGCGCGAACTGTCCGACGCGCAGCGCGCCCGGATGCGGGCGGCCTACCGCGCCGCCGGTCCCGCCGCCGTGCAGGGCTTCCGCCAGGTGCTGGAGGCGATGATGGACCCCGAGCTTCTTCGCCAGTATCACGACCTGAAGGAGAAGAGATGATGAACGACGCACCGCATCTTCTGGTCGTGGACGACGACGAACGCATCCGGGGGCTGCTGAAGAAGTTTCTGGTCCGCAACGGGTTTCTGGTGTCCGCCGCCCGCGATGCCGCGCAGGCGCGCAAGCTGCTGTCGGGGCTGGAATTCGACATGCTGATCCTGGACGTGATGATGCCGGGCGAAGATGGCGTGTCGCTCACCCGCTCCCTGCGCGACCACATGATGACGCCGATCCTGCTGCTGACCGCGCGCGGCGAGACGCAAAGCCGGATCGAGGGGTTGGAAGCGGGTGCCGACGACTATCTGCCCAAACCGTTCGAGCCAAAGGAGCTTCTGCTGCGCATCAACGCCATCCTGCGCCGCGTGCCGCATGTGAAGCCGCAGGCCGGCCCGAAGATGCTGCATCTGGGCGATGTCCGCTATGACATGGAGCGGGGGGAATTGTGGCGCGGGTCCGACCTCGTGCGCCTGACCGCGACGGAGGCCGCGCTGATGCGCGTCTTCGCCGCCGCCCCGCATGAACCCGTGGGCCGCGACCGCCTGATCGGCGATCTGTCCGAGGAGGCGACGGACACGCAGGAACGCGCCGTGGACGTGCAGATCACGCGCCTGCGCCGCAAGATCGAATCCGACCCCCGCCAGCCGCGCTATCTGCAGACGGTGCGCGGATCGGGCTACATGCTCGCGCCCGACTAGACTGGCCTTGCGCGGTGCCTCCGGTTATGGTCGCGGCGACATACGAAAGGAAGGCCCCATGCAGATCGCCGAGATGAGCTTTGAAGACGCCATGGCCGAGCTGGAGCGTGTCGTGGCCGCGCTGGAAAAGGGCGACGTGCCGCTGGAACAGTCCATCGCGCTGTACGAACGGGGCGCGGCGCTGAAATCCCATTGCGCCACGAAGCTGAAGGCCGCCGAGGAAAAGGTGGAGATGATCCGCGCGCAGGAAGGCCGTGCCACAGGCACCACCCCGACGGAGGGGCTGTGAGCTTTTCCGACCGTCTGGCCAACGCCGCCCGCGACACCGAACACCACCTGATGGCTACCCTTGCCGCGCGCGACGATGTCCCGGTGGTGGAGGCGATGCGCTACGCCCTGCGGGGCGGCAAGCGGCTGCGCGCCTTCCTTGTGCTGGAATCGGCGCGGCTGCACGGGGTGGCCGACCGGGCCATGCCTGTGGCCGCCGCGGTGGAAGCGCTGCACGCCTACTCGCTGGTGCATGACGATCTGCCCTGCATGGACGATGACGACCTGCGCCGCGGTCAGCCCACCGTTCACGTGAAGTGGGACGAGGCGACAGCGGTTCTGGCGGGTGACGCCCTGCAGACACTGGCCTTCGAATGTCTCGCCGACCCCGTCATCGGCGCGTCGGACCGCCGGATCGCGCTAGTGCTGGCCTTGGCCAAGGCCTCAGGGGCCGAAGGGATGGTGCTGGGACAGGCGCTGGACATCGCGGCCGAAACCGCCGCCACGCCGCTGACTCTCGATCAGATCACGCGCCTTCAGGCCGGCAAGACCGGCGCCCTGATCGGCTTTTCCGCCGAGGCGGGTGCGCTGATCGCGGGGGCCGATCCCGCGCCGCTGCGTGCCTATGCCGGCGCGCTGGGCCTTGCCTTCCAGATCGCCGATGACATCTTGGACGTGGAAGGCGACGCGACCAAGGCGGGCAAGCGGCTGAACAAGGACGCCGAGGCGGGCAAGGCCACCTTTGTCAGCCTTCTGGGCCTGCAAGGCGCCAAGACCCGCGCCGCCGAACTGGTGGGGGAGGCAGAGGCCGCCCTTGCCCCTTACGGTGACGACGCCGCCATCCTGTGCGAAGCCGCGCGCTTCGTCATCTCGCGGGAAAGCTGAGAAGAACATGACACGACCCGAGACCCCGATCCTGGACCGCGTGACGATCCCCGCCGACATGAAGCGTCTGTCGGACCGAGAGCTGCGCCAGCTCGCCGACGAGCTGCGGGCCGAGACGATTTCAGCCGTGTCCGTCACGGGCGGGCATCTGGGCGCGGGTCTGGGCGTGGTGGAACTGACCGTCGCGCTGCACGCCGTCTTCGACACGCCCAAGGACAAGCTGGTCTGGGACGTGGGCCACCAATGCTATCCCCACAAGATCCTGACCGGGCGGCGCGACCGCATCCGCACGCTGCGCATGGAAAACGGCCTGTCCGGCTTCACCAAGCGCAGCGAGAGTGAATACGACCCCTTCGGTGCCGCACACTCCTCCACCTCCATCAGCGCGGCGCTGGGCTTTGCGGCGGCGCGGGATCTGGGCGGCCAGCCGGGCGACGCGATTGCGGTGATTGGCGACGGGTCCATGTCCGCCGGCATGGCGTTCGAGGCGATGAACAACGCGGGTCATCTGGACAAGCGCCTGTTCGTGATCCTGAACGACAACGAGATGTCGATCGCGCCCCCCGTCGGCGCCCTGTCGGCCTATCTGTCGCGCCTGTACGGCAACGCGAAGTTCCACGAGTTGAAATCGGCCGCCAAGGGCGCCGTCAGCCTTTTGCCCGAACCGCTTCAGGAAGGCGCCCGCCGCGCGAAGGAGATGCTGAAGGGCATGGCCTTCGGCGGCACCCTGTTCGAGGAGCTGGGCTTTTCCTATATCGGCCCCGTGGACGGGCACGATCTGGACGCGCTGCTGCCCGTGCTGCGCACGGTGAAGGACAAGGCCACCGGTCCCGTCCTGATCCACGTGATCACCAAGAAGGGCAAGGGCTACGCCCCTGCCGAACGCGCCGCCGACAAGGGCCACGCCACGTCGAAGTTCGACGTGCAGACCTTCGCGCAGGCCAAGGCCTCGTCGAACCTGCCCAGTTACACCAAGGTGTTCGCCCAGGCGCTGGTGGACGAGGCGGAGCGGGATTCGAAGATCGTCGCCGTCACGGCCGCCATGCCGGACGGCACCGGCCTGAACCTGTTCGACGGCCGCTTCCCGGATCGCTGTTTTGACGTGGGCATCGCCGAACAGCACGCCGTCACCTTTGCCGCCGGGATGGCGGCGGGCGGGATGAAGCCGTTCTGCGCGATCTATTCCACCTTCCTGCAACGCGGCTACGACCAGGTCGTGCACGACGTGGCGATCCAGCGCCTGCCGGTGCGGTTCGCGATCGACCGCGCCGGTCTGGTCGGCGCCGATGGGGCGACGCACGCTGGTTCGTTCGACGTGGCCTTCCTCGCGAACCTTCCCGGTTTCGTGGTCATGGCCGCTGCGGATGAGGCGGAACTGGTTCATATGGTCGCCACCGCCGCCGCGCATGACGACGGCCCCATCGCTTTCCGTTATCCGCGCGGCGAAGGGACGGGCGTGCCCTTGCCCCTGCATGGCACCCCGCTGGAGATCGGCAAGGGCCGTATCGTGTGCAAGGGCAGCCGCGTGGCGCTTCTGTCCTTCGGCACCCGCCTGTTCGAAGCGGAAAAGGCGGCCGAGGCGCTGGAAGCGCGCGGCATCTCCACCACCGTCGCGGACGCGCGCTTTGCCAAGCCGCTGGACCGCGACCTGATCCTGCAACTGGCCCGGGATCATGAGGCGCTGATCACGCTAGAAGAAGGCGCCGTGGGCGGATTCGGCTCCCACGTGGCGCAGCTTCTGGCGGATGAAGGCGTGTTCGACAGCGGGCTGAAGTTCCGCTCGATGGTGCTGCCCGACACGTTCATCGATCAGGCAAGCCCGGCGGCCATGTATCACATCGCAGGCCTCGACGCCCCCCAGATCGAGGCGAAGGCGCTGGAGGCGCTGGGGATTTCCTCCGTTCAGAAACGGGCCTGAGCGACGTTCAGCCATGCGGCGGACGCATGGCTGGTATCCTCGAAAGATCAGGGGCTTGGCATCCGGGGCGCTTTGTGGCGCATGGGCGTGAACCTGCCATCACACATGAGGACGACCTTGTCGGACACCCGCAGCCTTGGCCGGGCGGAAACGCGCCCCGGCATTGTCCACTTCGCGCTGGCCGTCGGGGGATTCGCCATTGGCACCTCCGAATTCGCGGCCATGGCCCTCATCCCGTATTTCTCACCCTCGCTTGGCATTGCCGAAACGACGGCCAGCCACGTGATCTCGGCCTATGCGCTCGGCGTGGTGATCGGGGCGCCGGTTCTGGCGGTTCTGGGCGCCCGCTGGCCGCGCCGGACGCTGCTGATCGCGCTGATGATCGTCTACGCGCTGGCCCATGTCGCCTCGGCCTTCGCGCAAAACTATCACGGAATGCTGGCCTACCGCTTCATCTCGGGCCTGCCGCACGGGGCGTATTTCGGGGTGGCCGCGCTGATGGCCGCCAGCGTCGTCCCGCGCGAGGACCGGTCCAAGGCCGTGGCGCGCGTGATGACCGGCCTGACCGTGGCCACGGTTCTGGGCGTGCCCTTTGCCAACGTGCTGGGACAGACGGTGGGCTGGCGGTGGGGCTTCGGCATCGTGGCCGTGCTGGCGCTGCTGTGCGTCGCGCTGATCTGGATCTATGCCCCGCGGGATGAAGCGCCGCGCAGCGGCTCCCCCCTGTCCGAACTGTCGGCGCTGGGCAACCGTCAGGTGCTGCTGACCCTGCTGACCGGCGCCGTGGGCTTTGGTGGCTTCTTCGCGGTCTACAGCTATGTCGCCTCCACCGTCATCAACGTAACCCAAGCCGGAGAGGCGGCGGTGCCCTTCGTGCTGGCGGCGATGGGGGGCGGCATGGTCGTGGGCACGCTGGTCGTGGGCTGGGTGGCGGACCGCCGCCCGACGCTGGCGCCCTTTGCCATCATGACCATCGCCGGCCTCTTGATGCTGTGCTACGGGCCCGCCACCGCTTCGCTGGTCACGCTGATCCCGCTGGTCTTCCTGATCGGCATGTCGGGTGCGCTGTCCATTCCGCTGCAATCGCGCCTGATGGACGTCGCGGGTGAGGCGCAGACCCTGGCCGCCGCCCTGAACCATTCGGCCTTCAACATCGCCAACGCGATCGGGCCGGCCGTCGCGGCCGCGGCGATCTCGGCGGGCTACGGCTTCCAGGCCTCGGGTTACGTGGGCGCGCTGTTGTCCGTGGCGGGGATCGTCTGCTTCGCCGTCACCGTGGCCGATGCCAGAAGGTCGGCCAAACCCGCCCGGTAATCCGGAAAGGCAAGGCGCACGCCCAGCGCCTTGATCCGGTCGTTCCGCACGCGCTTCGATTCGGCATAGAAGCTGCGCGCCATCGGTGTCAGCTCGGCCTCCTCGAACGGGATGGCGGGGGGCACGGGAAGGCCCAGAAGGCGGGCCGCTTCGGCGATCACATCCTCGGGCGGCGCCGGATCGTCGTCGCAAACGTTGTAGATCCCCGGCGCGGGCTGCCGGATCGAGGCGTCGAGCACCTGCGCGATATCCTCCACATGAATGCGGCTGAACACCTGGCCCGGCTTGATGATGCGCCGCGCCGTGCCGTCCTTCACCTTTTCAAACGGGCCGCGACCGGGACCGTAGATCCCTGCCAGCCGGAAGATGTGGACCGGCCGGCACGCCTGCCATTGCTGTTCCGCCTTCAGCCGCCACGCGCCGCGGCGGGTCGTGGGGCTGGGGGGCGTTGCCTCGTCCACCCAGCCGCCGGCATGATCGCCATAGACACCCGTGGTGGACAGATACCCGGCCCATTCCAGCGGAAGGGCGGCAATGGCGTCGGCATGGGTGGCCAGAAAAGGATCGCCCCCTTCGTCCGGCGCGGCTGAGGCGAGAAGATGCGTCACCCCTTCGGGAATGGGCGCGGGCCAGACCAGCCGCTCCACGTCGGGCAGGTCCTTTTGCGGATCGCGCGTCGTGCCGATGACCCGCCAGCCTTGCGCCCGCAACCTGCGGGCCAGCGCCTGCGCCGAATATCCGTGACCAAGGGAAAGAAGTGTGGGCATGCGCAAAGCGTGGGCCAGCGCGACCAAAGTGTCAACGCGCCGATGCGGCCGTCGCGTTTTCGATGAACAGGGCGGCCGCCAGAACATCGTCCGCGGGCACGGGCGCCTCCATCCGGACGGCGGGGGCATCAGCAACCAACGCCGCCGCCCAAGGCTCCACCACGCCTTCCACCTGCGCCTCCACCGGCAGGCCGGCCCAAGCCGGCAGAACCGTCCCGACCGAGGCGGTCTGGATCCTGTGGCCGGTGATGCGGTCCAGCGGCAGATACCGTCCGTCCTGCATCAGCCTGTCCATGGCCACGCGTGCGCGCTGCGCGATCAGGCGGTTGCCTTCGGCCATCTCCGGCTCCTCCAGCGCGTCGGCCAAGGCGGCCAGATCCTCGCAACTGCGGATCAGGACGGCGTTCGCACCCGGATCCACCACGCGGAAGGGGGAGGTGTCGTGCAGTTCCGGCGTTTCCCAACCGAGTGAGCGAAAGCGTTCGATCAGCCAGACGCTGCGGGCCTGCGCTGCCGGCGCGGCTGCGGGCAGGTAGGACGCCACCCCTTCGGTCGGGACACGGGAAAAGGGAACCTGCCATTCCGGGGCGTCCGGCCGCCCCGACTCCCACGGATGCAGGATCGCGAACAGGCCGGTGCCCTGCGGGTCGCGATGCGTGCCGAACCAGCCGTGCCAGCGGTCGATCACCGTCAGCGCCGCACGGGCGCGGGCCGCATCGGGCGCGCGTTCGTGCAGCCGCCGCAGCACGCTGCCCCAGATCGGAAGCGCCGTCAGGCCGGAGGTGGTGACCGGCCGCCCCGTCACCCACAGCCCGCTGGCGGGGAACGCCTCCGTCGGCTGGTGATAGACCAGATGCGGCACCATCCCGTCCGGCCATTGCGCGGCCAGAAGCGATTCCAGCTCGGCCCACGCCCGATCCGGATGCGCCACCGACAAGGCCCGCACCACGAAGGCCGACGTCAATGCGTCCTGCGGCGCGCCGTCGGGTGCCGTCCACGTGCCCCGGTCGGCGGCGGACAGGATGTCCAAGGCTTGGGCGATGTTCAGGATCATGGAAACCTCCGCATTCCTTTGCGGGTCAATCCGCGAAAAAGGCGGGGGTTCCGCGACAGATATGGCGGGCGCCGCCGTATCACCCCATATTCGCCGCGACAGATGGAACGGATGGACGAATGGCACGACGCAGGTTGTGGATGCCCGCGCTGGCGGTGACGGCTGCGCTGGGGGTGGGGGCGTATCTTTGGCAGGACAGGTCCGGTGAGGCCGCCATCCCGCCCGCGACCTATGCGGTGAAGCGCGGGGACGTGTCGGTGAACGTGCTGGCCTCGGGGCAGATCGAAAGCTCCTCCCTCGTCAGCGTGGGCGCGCGCGTGTCGGGCGAGGTGGAGGAACTGGCCGTCGCCTTGGGCCAGACCGTGCAGGCCGGCGACCTGATCGCCCGCATCGACAGCCGCGATCAGGAAAATGCCGTCGCCCGCGCCAAGGCCACGCTGGCCGGGATCGAGGCGCAGATCGCCTCGGCCGAAGCGACGCTGGTGCAGGCGCAGCAAACCTATGACCGCAGCGCCCGCCTGTCGCGTGGCGGCAGCCTGACTGTGGAAACGTTCGAACAGGCCTCGGCCGATCTGGCCATCGCCAAGGCGTCGCTGGACCAGTTGAAGGCCAGCCGCGACGACGCCAGCATCGCCGTGTCGGATGCCGAGGTGGAGCTGGAACGCACCCGCATCACCGCGCCCATGAACGGCACCGTCGTGGCCGTGGTCACCAAGGCCGGCCAGACGGTGAACGCCAACCAGTCCACCCCCACCATCGTGAAGCTGGCCGATCTGGAGAACATGGTCGTCAACGCCGAGATCTCGGAAGCGGACGTGGTCCGCGTGGAGCCGGGGCAGGAGGTGAGCTTCACCATCCTCGGCGCGCCGGACCGGACGTTCCAGGCCACGGTCCGCCAGATCGAACCCGCCCCCGCGGGGATCGAGGACAGCGACACCATCTCCTCGGACGAGGCGATCTATTACAACGGGCTGTTCGACGTCGAAAACCCGGACGGCGTGCTGCGCATCGGCATGACGGCCGAGGTGCGGATCGCCCTTCAGGGCGTGCAGGACGTGCTGACCCTGCCATCGGCCGCGCTGGGCCGGCGGGGTGCGGATGGCACCTACACTGTACAGGTGCAGGACGGCACGGGCTTTGTTCCGCGTCCGGTGAAGGTCGGCCTGAACGACAACGTCACGGCCGAGATCACGGACGGCGTGAAGGAAGGCGACCGCATCCTCGCCTCGGGTGCTGCGGAAGGGCTATCCCGTGCCACGGGCGGCGGGCGCCGCGGGCCGATGGGCTTCTGATGGAACCGTTGATCCGCATCCGCGGCATCCGTCGCGAATACGCGGCGGGCGACCAGCGCATCGCCGTTCTGAAGGACGTGGATCTGGACATCCACGCCGGAGAGATGCTGGCCATCGTCGGCCAGTCCGGTTCCGGCAAGTCGACGCTGATGAACATCCTCGGCTTCCTCGACCGGCCGAACGCCGGCACCTACCGGTTCGGGGGGCGCGAGATCGGCGATCTGGCCCCCGATGATCTGGCCGAACTGCGGCGCGAGCATTTCGGCTTCATCTTCCAGCGCTACCAGCTTCTGGGCGATCTGGACGCGGTGGGCAACGTGGAGGTTCCGGCCATCTACAAGGGCGTGGCGCGGGGCGCCCGCCGCGAACGGGCGCGGGCGCTTCTGACGCGGCTGGGCCTTGGCGAACGTCTGGACCACCGCCCCGGTGAGTTGTCGGGCGGCCAGCAGCAGCGGGTGTCCGTCGCCCGCGCCCTGATGAATGGGGGCGAGGTGATCCTGGCCGACGAACCCACGGGCGCGCTCGACACCGTCTCGGGGGCGGAACTGATGCGGCTGTTGCAGGAACTGCACGCCGAAGGCCACACCATCGTCATCGTGACCCATGATCCCGGCATCGCCGCCCAGTGCGACCGGATCGTGGAGATGCGGGACGGCGTGATCGTGTCGGACAGCGCGGCCGGCGCCACGGCCGCCCCGCGCGCCGCCGCCCCGTCGCGCCGCGCGCTGGCCCCCGGCCTCGACCGTCTGCGCGAAGCGTTCGGCATGGCGGTGAAGGCCATGGCCGCGCACCGGATGCGCAGCTTCCTGACCATGCTGGGCATCATCATCGGCATCGCGTCCGTCGTGTCGGTGGTGGCGCTGGGGTCGGGCAGCCAGCAGCAGGTTCTGGCCAACATCTCCAACATCGGGTCGAACACGATCGACATCCGCAACGGGTCGGGCTTCGGGGACCGCAGCGCCAACCGCATCCGTGCCCTGACGGCCGAGGATGCGGAGGCGCTGGCCGTCCAGCCCTACGCCGCCGGCGTGTCGCCCACCGTGTCGGCCAGCGCCACGATCCGGTTCGGCGCCACCGAACTGTCGGCGAGCGTCACGGGCGTGGGGGTGGAGTATTTTGCCGCCCGCGCCTTCAAGACGGTGGGCGGGGCCACCTTCGACGCCACCGCCGTGTCCCATTACGCGCAAGAGGCGGTGATCGACACAGACGGCGCCACCGCCCTGTTCGGCGCGGCCGACCCCGTTGGGCAGGTCGTGATGATGGGTCGCGTGCCGGTGCGGATCCTGGGCGTGGTGGAGGCGTCGGGCACCAGTTTCGGCCCCCAGTCGGCGCTGAACCTGTTCATCCCCTACACCACCGCGATGGCGCGCCTGTCAGGGCAGGATTACGTCAACTCCATCTCGGTCCGCGTGGCCGACGATTTCGACATGGACACGGCCGAGGCGCTGATCACCCAGCTTCTGACCACGCGGCACGGCAAGCAGGACTTCTTCCTGACCAACACCGACACGATCCGCGAGGCCATCACCTCCACCACCCGCACTCTGACGATGCTGATCGCGGGGATCGCCGTCATCTCGTTGTTCGTGGGCGGGGTGGGGGTGATGAACATCATGCTGGTCTCGGTGACGGAGCGGACGAAGGAAATCGGGGTCCGCATCGCCGTGGGCGCGCGGCGGGCCGACATCATCACCCAGTTCCTGATCGAGGCGGTGCTGGTCTGCCTTCTGGGCGGCGTGCTCGGCATTACGCTCGCGCTGGGCCTTGGCTGGGCCCTTCAGGCCGCCATCCCGCAGATGAGCCTGATCTACTCCTCCACCTCCATCATCGCGGCGGTGGTGTCGTCCAGCGTGATCGGCGTGACCTTCGGCTTCCTGCCGGCGCGCGCGGCCTCGCGCCTCGATCCGGTGGAAGCGCTGACGCGGGAATGAGGCTGGCCAATTCCGCACCAAAACCGTAGGGGAAGGGGGTCAGACCGGAGGCCCCCATGCTGCGCGAATTCTTCTCCTACTACCGGCCGTGGATGCCGCTGTTCTTTCTGGATTTCGGCTGCGCGATCCTGTCGGGCGTGCTGGAACTGGCCTTCCCGCTGGCCATCAAGGGCTTCATCGACATCCTTCTGCCGCAGGGCGATCTGGCGCTGACGATCCTGGCGGCCCTGGGGCTGCTGATCGTCTACCTGTTCAACTCGGGGCTGATGGCCATCGTGACCTATTGGGGCCACATGCTGGGCATCAACATCGAGACGGAGATGCGCCGCCGCGCGTTCGAGCATCTGCAGAAGCTGTCCTTCAGCTATTACGACAACCAGCGCACGGGCAAGCTGGTCGCCCGCGTGACCCGCGACCTTGAGGAGATCGGCGAGGTCGCCCACCATGGCCCCGAGGATCTGGTCATCGCGGTCATGACCTTTGCCGGCGCCTTTGTCCTGATGGCGATGATCCACCTGCAACTGGCGCTGATCACGGCGCTGGTGGTGCCCGTCACCGTGGGGCTGGTGATCTATTTCGGCGGCCGGATGACCAACACCTTCCGCACCATCTATTCCCGCGTGGCCGACTTCAACGTCCGGCTGGAGGAGAACGTGGGAGGCATCCGCGTCGTGAAGGCCTTCGCCAACGAGGAGCACGAGAAGACGCTTTTCGCGCGCGACAACTCCGCTTATCGCGAAACGAAGCTGGCCGCCTATCGCGTGATGGCGCAGACGGTGTCCCTGAACTACATGGGCATGCGCGCGGTGCAGGTCATCGCGATGGTGACGGGGGCCTGGTTCGTGCTGGCGGGGCAGCTGTCCGCGGGCGGCTTCGTGGCCTTCCTGCTGCTGGTCAGCGTGTTCTTCCGCCCGCTGGAAAAGATCGCCTCGGTGATCGAAATTTATCCCCGGGGCATCGCCGGCTTCGCCCGCTACAAGGAGCTGATGGACATCGAGCCGGAGATCGCCGATGCCCCCCACGCCCGCCCCGCCGGCCCCCTGACCGGCGCGATCCGTTTCGAGGACCTGCATTTCGGTTACGAGTCGGGCCGCCAGATCCTGAAAGGTGTCAGCATAAACGTGCGGCCGGGCGAGACGCTGGCCTTCGTGGGCCCCTCGGGCGCGGGCAAGACGACGCTTCTGGCACTGGTGCCGCGCTTCTATGACCCCACGGCGGGCCGCATCACCATCGACGGCACCGACATCCGCGACATGACGATCGAAAGCCTGCGCCGCCAGATCGGCATCGTCAGCCAGGATGTGTTCCTGTTCGGCGGCACCCTGCGCGAGAACATCGCCTATGGCGACCTGAACGCGACCGAGGAGCAGATTCTGGAAGCCGCCCATCGCGCACAACTGTCGCCGATGATCGCGGCCCTGCCGGACGGGCTGGACACGGTGGTGGGCGAACGCGGCGTCATGCTGTCGGGCGGTCAGAAGCAGCGCGTGGCCATCGCCCGCGCCTTCCTGAAGAACCCGCCGATCCTGATCCTGGACGAGGCGACCTCCGCCCTCGACACCGAAACCGAGCGCGAGATTCAGGCCGCGCTGGACGCGCTTTCGGTCGGGCGCACCACGCTGATCATCGCGCACCGCCTGGCCACCATCCGCCACGCCGACCGGATCGTGGTGATGGAAGAAGGGCGCGTGACCGAAACCGGCACCCATGCGCAGCTGGAGGCTTCGGGCGGCCGCTACGCCCGGCTTTCGGCGGCATGACGGCCTTCGGGGCCTATGACATCCGCGGGCGGCTGGGCGTCGATCTGGACGCCGGCTTCGCCGCTCGTCTGGGCCGCGCCTTCGTGCGGCATCTGAATGCCTCCTGCATCGTGGTGGGGCGCGACAACCGTCCCTCCTCCCCGCAACTGGCGCAGGCGATCATGACGGCAGCCCGGTCCGAAGGGACGGAGGTTCTGGACCTTGGATTGTGCGGGACCGAGGAGATGTACCACGCCACCGCCCATTTCGGCGCGTCCGGCGGGATCATGGTCACGGCATCCCACAATCCGGCCGATTACAACGGGATGAAGCTGGTGGGTGCCGGGGCCGCCCCTCTGGACAGTCTGGAGCCGATCCGGGCGTTGATGGATATGGCGCCTTCTGGACGATCCGCCCCCTGCCGCGACGTCGCGGCCGAGGCGCGGGCGGCTTGGGTGCGGACGGTTCTGGGGTTCGTGGACCGCCGCGCGCTGTGCCCGCTGACCGTTTTGGTGAACGCGGGGCATGGGGCGGCGGGGCCCAGCTTCGACGCGCTGGCGGCGGGGCTGGAGGGAACCGGACTGCGGTTCCTGCGCCATCACCACGATCCGGACGGGACCTTTCCGCAAGGCATCCCGAACCCCCTGCTTCCCGAAAACCGTGACGCCACGGCACGGGCCGTGCGCGCGACGGGGGCCGATCTGGGCGTGGCGTGGGACGGCGATTTCGACCGATGCTTCCTGTTCGACGGCACGGGCGCCTTTGTCGACGGCGAATACGTGGTGGGCCTGCTGGCCGAGGCCTTTCTGGCGAAAGAGCCGGGGGCGACGATCGTGCACGACCCGCGCGTGATCTGGAACACGCGGGACGTGGTGGCACAGGCAGGCGGCCGCGCGGTCGCCTCCCGCACCGGGCACGCCTTCCTGAAGCGGACGATGCGGGATACGGGCGCCGTGTATGGCGGCGAGATGTCGGCGCATCATTACTTCCGCGACTTCCACTGCTGCGACAGCGGCATGATCCCCTGGCTTCTGGTGGCCGAGGTCATGGGCCGCACGGGCCAAAGCCTGGCCGATCTGGTGGCGGCGCGGCGCGCGGCTTTTCCGTCTTCCGGAGAGATCAACTTCCGCATTGACGACGTGCCCGCCGCCATCGCGCGGGTGCAGGCGGCGTTCGACGGGGTGCCGGACGATCTGGACGGCCTCAGCCTCGACATGGGCGACTGGCGGTTCAACCTGCGCGCTTCCAACACAGAACCGCTGCTGCGCCTGAACGTGGAAGCGCGGGGGGATGCGGCCCTGGTCGCGCGTCAGATGGCAGTCCTTCGCGCGCGGATTTGCCCAAAGGGTTAAGGCGGCCCATATCCCATCCAAAGGATACCGCCACCATGCCAGACATCACCGTCGCCTCCTACAACATCCACAAGGGGATCGGGATCGATCGCCGCCGCGATCTGACCCGCATCGCCCATGTCATCGAGGAACTTCAGGCCGATGTCGTCGCCCTGCAGGAGGCGGACGCCCGTTTTGGCGACCGCAGGGGCCTTCTGGATCTGGACCGGCTGGCCACGATGGGCCTGAAGAGGGTGGAGGTGCGGGGCTTGCGCGAACGCTCCCACGGGTGGCACGGCAACGTGATGCTGGTGCGCCGCGACACCGAGGTGGAGGGAGTGGAACGTCTGGCCCTTCCGGGGCTGGAACCCCGCGGCGCCATTGTGGCCGATCTCGTGGTGCATGGCGTGCCCGTTCGGGTCATCGGCACGCATCTGGCGCTTCTGGGGCAGTCCCGCATCAAGCAGGTGGCCATGGTTCTGGACCAGCTGGCCGCCTTGTCGGACCGTCCAACCGTCCTGATGGGCGATACGAACGAATGGCGGCGGGGCGAGGCGACGCTGAAGGGGTTCCTGCCGCACTTCCCGCAAAGCGCCCGCGCGCCCAGCTTTCCTGCGCCGTTCCCCATCCTCCCCTTAGATCGCGTGATGCTGAGCCATGGGCGGATCGAGGATTTCACCGTCCACGTGTCCGCCTTGTCGCGGCGGGCGTCGGATCACCTTCCCGTCCGCGCCCGGCTGGTCCTGCCGGACTGACGCAAAACGACGCCGGCCCCAAGGAGACCGGCGCGGCATAGGGTTGGAAGGCCTGAAGCCTTACTTCGGCAGGTTGTCCACCACGGCGGCGGCAAAGGTTTTCAGGGTGGCCTGATACACCGCGTCGCTGGAGACATCGACCACGGTGACGTTCTGGTTGCCAGGAACGTAGGGCATGATCTGGTTCATCGCGACGGCCAGATTGAACTTGCGCTGGCTGCCTGAGCTGCCCTGATCTTCCACGCTGACCGTGCCGGCCATCACGGCCGTGGTCGGGCCGGGGGTTCCGGCGAACGGCGCGGCCAAGGCCACTTCATCCAGATCCACAGTGATCCGGGCCCCGCCTTCGGCGCTGTCGGGCTTGGCGGTCAGGGCTTCGGCGATGGCGGCCGTCAGGTCCGCGTCCACGGTGGCGTAACGCTGTGCGGCGGCGGGGCTCGTGATCTCGTTCGCGGTCACGCCGACATCGATCGAATCGGCCCATTGTTGGGCGTGGACCGGAAGCGCGAAGGGCAGGGCAAGAACGGCGGCAAGGGCGGCGGAAGGCAGGAATTTCGAAGGCATGGGCATCTTCTCCTGAAAGGGTCGCGGTCGTTCGCGACGATGCCCTCAGAACGTAAGGAAAGGGCGCCAGGTTCCCCTGACGCCCTTCTGGAACATGAGCGGCCGGTTGTGGTTAAGCCTGCATGACACAGGACATCACCATCTTGCCATCAGGCGATCAGCGTCTCGGTCGAGGAGAAGAACATCGCCTGGCTCACCGCCGAGCGCACCTGATCCTCGTGATACGGCTTGGTGATCAGGAAGGCCGGCTCGTGCTTCTGGCCGGTCAGAAGCCGTTCGGGGAAGGCCGTGATGAAGATCACCGGCACGTCGTCGAACTGCTTGAGGATGTCGTTCACCGCATCGATCCCCGACGAGTTGTCGGCCAGCTGGATGTCGGCCAGGATCAGGTCGGGCCGTTCCGAGGAGGCGAGGGCAACGGCTTCCGTCCGGGTGCGGGCGATGCCGGTGATGGTGTGGCCCATTTCCTTGACGATGGCCGAGATGTCCATCGCGATAATGGCCTCATCCTCGATGATCATGACCTTGCCGGCGATGGCATTGGCCATTTCGCGCTGCGCGATCTCGATCAGTTCGGAAGCCTCGCCCGCCTCGACCTGCATGATTGTGCCAATCTCTTCATGCGTGAAGCCTTCGATGGCGTGCAGCAGCAGCGCCTCACGCGTGTTCGGCGTCAGATGCGCCATGTGGTTCTGGGCCTTCTCGGACAGGCGGCTGTCGGGTTCGCCCAGCGGGGCACCGGCGCTGGCCCAGACCAGGTGGAAGGCGTGGAACAGGGCAACCTTGGCGTTGCCGGTCATGTCGAAGATCGAAGTGTCTTCTAGGATCGCCTCAAGCGTGGCGGCTGCGAAGGCATCGCCGGTCGACTGGCTGCCGGTCAACGCCCGGGCATAGCGGCGAAGGTAAGGAAGGTTCGCCGCTATGACGGAAGAAAGGTCGGCAGTGACGTCTGACGGCATTGAATGTTCCCTTCAAGCTCATTTTCTCGGGAACCAAACTCTTGGCATCACGTTCGGTTCCCAACAAGATTGCAAAATCGGAAGTGGCGAGATTTGGACCAGATGGCAAAAGAGCGCGATCGACCCGTACCCTACAAGCAGATCGACGACAATTTGAAGCGGGTTTACGAGGAAGCGCTGGAACAGGATGTTCCCGACAGGTTCACGCAACTGCTTGCGCAGTTGCGCGCGAAAGGTCCGCAAACATGACCAGCCCGCAGGTGTTGCCCAAAGGTGTGCGCGATCCGCGCGACGAATTGCCCGACCATCTGCCGGCCTTGCGGGCCTTTGCCATCTCCCTGACCCGGAACGTGTCCGTCGCCGACGATCTCGTGCAGGATACGATCGTGAAGGCGTGGACGAATTTCGACAAGTTCACCGCGGGCACCAACCTGCGGGCGTGGCTGTTCACGATCCTGCGCAACACGTTCTATTCCGACAAGCGCAAGACACGCCGCGAGGTGCCCGATCCCGAAGGCGCCCACGCCGCGACGCTGTTCGTGAAGCCCGATCATGACGGTCGCATGGCCTTCACCGAATTCAGTGCGGCCTTCGACAAGCTGACGCCGGAACACCGCGAGGTCCTGATCCTGGTCGGCGCCTCGGGCTTTTCCTACGAGGATGCCGCCGACATGATGGGCGTCGCGGTCGGAACGGTGAAAAGCCGCGCAAACCGTGCCCGCACCCGTCTGGCCGAGCTTCTTCATCTTGACGACGGCGAGCAAGTGTTCTCCGGTGTCGACGGGGCCACGATGGCCGTGATGTCGAAATCGGGTGTGAACGCCGCATGATCAACTGGAAGGCCAGGTTTCGGAACCTGACGGGAACGTTGGGTTTCAGGCTGGCCTTTCTTCTGGCCATCGCCCTCTTGCCCCTTGGCGTTGTGTCGGCGTTGCAATCCGCGGAGATGCTGAAGGAAAGCCGCGCCCGGTCCGAAGCGGCCCTGCTGGGGGAAACGATGCGCGCCGCGCAGTCGGATCTTCTGGTCGTCCAGCAGGCACGGGGGGCAGTATCTGCCTTGTCGGACGTCATCCTCCCGATGCTGCAGGATCCTGCAAGCTGCTCGGCATCGCTTCAGGCGCTGGTGGCGAAATCCGAATTCTATACGCTGGCCGCCTTTGCCGACGTGAACGGGCGCCTGATCTGCGCGTCCTCCGCGGCCGGCACGGACATCAGCGAAAGCCTCACGTTCCGGCGCGCCTTCAAGGAGGTGAAGCCCTGGATCCTTCTGGTGCCCCAAGGGATGCTGTCGAAGCAGCCCGTCATCGTAGTGGGCCAGCCGGTCCGTGATGCGGCGGGCACGCTTCTGGGCTTCATCTCGTTGTCGCTGGCGCATGATGCGCTGGTTGACCGCGCCCTGTCCGCCGGCGCCAGCCTTCGCCCCGAACTGATGACGTTCAACGGCGAAGGAAGCGTCCTCACCTCCACCGTGCGGCCCGAAGATCGCGACACCGTCCTGCCGCAATCGCATTCGCTGAAATCCCTGGCGAGGGAAGCGACGGACATGTCCTTCACCGCCCGCACGCTGGACGGATCCCAGCGGGCCTATGCCGTGATCCCGATCGTGCCGGACATGCTGTACGCGATGGGAAGCTGGCCATCCGAAAGCCAGGCGGTGTGGTACCTGCGCGCGCTGCCCTCGATCACGCTGCCGCTGGTGATGTGGATCTGCTGCCTGCTGGTCGCCTTCCTGTCCGTGGAACGTCTGGTCACGCGGCATGTGCGCGTGCTGCGTTCGGCCATGCTGGGCTTTGGCGACGGCAAGCGCATCATCGGCAAGATGGACATGGCGACCGCCCCTGCAGAAATCCGCGATCTGGCCGAAACGTTCGAGAACATGACCGACACCATCCTCCACGACGAGGCGGAGATGGAGGACATGATTCACCAGAAGGAGGTTCTTCTGCGCGAGGTGCATCACCGCGTGAAGAACAACCTCCAGCTCATCGCGTCGATCATGAACATGCAGATGCGGCAGGCCCATTCGGCCGAGGCGAAGACCCTGATGAAGGGCCTTCAGGAACGGGTCATGAGCCTTGCGACCATCCATCGCGGGCTGTACCAGACCAGCGGCCTGACGGACATCCGCGCGGATGAGCTGCTGGTGGAGATCACCCGTCAGGTGGTTCAGATCGCGACGGGGCCGGGACGGCAGATCGGCCTTGAACACAGCTTTGCCGATGTCCGCCTGACGCCCGACCAGGCCGTTCCCTTGTCCCTTCTCCTGACGGAGGCGCTGGCCAACGCGCTGAAATACGCAGGCTCCCATGACGGCCAACCTCGCCTGTGGGTGTCGATGTGGCGCGAAGGGGGCACGCAGGCGGTGCTGGAGGTGAAGAACACCATGGGCCCGCGCCCCGTGTCCACCCATCCGGTCGAAGGCACGGGTCTTGGTGCCCAATTGCTGAGCGCTTTTTCCCAACAGGTCGGGGGACGTGTCGACATTTCCCAGGATGAAGATAACTATACCCTGCGCGTGACCTTCGATGTGCGGCCCCTGAACGAAGGGGAGGCCCGAATCTCCGGGGGGGCCGTGCGATGAACGTTCGGCCGCCCGAAGCGGCGGCCGGAAGGCGATGCAGGCAGGAACCGTGAGGGACATCAAGCGAACGTCGACGCAGGTTTTCATCACGGGGTCGGAAGCGTTCCCGGCACTGGAGCGCGCTTTCCTGGAAGCCCGCGTGGAAATCCATGCGAGCTTTCGCATTTTCGACCTTCGCACCCGGCTGCGTTCGCCCGAAGGGCTGGCCGTCGGCAGCACCTGGTTCGACCTGATCGTGCATGTGCTGCGCAGGGGCGTGGCCCTGCACATCCGCATCACGGATTTCGATCCGATCGCCCGGTCGGCCCTGCACCGCGGCACATGGCGCAGCATCCGCATGTTGCACGCGGCGGCCGAACTCGCCGGTCCCGCCGCCCGTCTTGAGGCCATTGCCGCCATGCATCCGGCCCGGACGGGGTTGCTGATCCGGCTGGCCTTCTGGCCGGTGGTGCAGCGCCGGATGGACCGGATCTGCCGCTGGCTGAACCGGCAGGACCCCGCCACCCGGGCCGCCGCGATGCGGGACATGCCGGGCTTGGCGCGGCGGCTGTGGCAGAAGGCGGACGGCACCTTCCACACCCGCCGCTTCCGCGTGCCGCGCCTTTATCCGGCGACGCATCACCAGAAGCTGGCCGTGTTCGACCGCCGGAAGCTTTACATCGGCGGTCTGGATCTGGACGAACGCCGCTATGACACGCCCCAGCACGACCGTCCGGCTGCGCAGACCTGGCATGACGTGCAGGTGATGATGGAAGGCCCCGTGGTCGCGGAGGCGCAGAATCATCTGGAAACCTTCATGGCCGTGACCGAAGCGCGCATGGACCCGTCGCCCCAGCGGCGCCTGCTGCGGACCTTGTCGCGGCGCAAGCGGCTGAAGATCTGGAACTACGTGCCGGTAACGGTGGCCCACGAATTGCAGCAGGGGCATGAGGCGCTGGCCGATCGGGCCCAGCGTTTGATCTATCTGGAAACGCAGTTCTTCCGCAGCCTGTCCCTGGCCCGTCGGCTGGCCCGGACCGCGCGGGCCAACCCGAAGCTGACCCTGATCCTGATCCTGCCGGCCGCCCCCGAGGATGTGGCCTTCGAGAACCATTTCGGTCTGGATGTGCGGTATGGTGAATATCTTCAGGCCCGCGCCCTTCGCATCCTGCGCAAGGGGTTCGGGCCCCGCATGTTCGTGGGCGGGGCGGCGCAGCCCCGTCGGGCCGGGCGGGAAACCGATCTTGATCGGGACAGGCTGCAGGACGCGCCCATCATCTACATCCACGCCAAAGTGTCGATCTTCGACGACACTGCGGCGATCGTCTCCTCGGCGAACCTGAACGGGCGCAGCCTGCGCTGGGACACTGAAGCCGGCGTCTACCTGAACGTTCCCCGCGACGTGGAGGAGTTGCGCCGCCGTGCCATGGCCCACTGGCTGCCAATGAACGCGGGCGCTGCGTTCTTCGATCCCGACACGGCCGCGCAGGCCTGGGCCCGCCTTGCGATGCAGAACCTGAACCGGCCGCCCGAAGAACGCCAGGGCTTCATCCTGCCCTACGACCTCCGCATCTCGGAGAAATTCGGCCAGTCCGTGCCGGTGCCGGAAGAGATGGTCTGACCTTCAGCGGAAAAAGGCCCGCAGTCGCGGGCCTTTCCGTGTCAGCCCCGACGGGCCTTGTGGCGGCGCCAGCGGGTGCGGGCCTCTTCCTCGACCGCATCGGCGGCGTCGTCCAGATCCTCGGCTACCCGGTCGGCCGTGCTGCGGCGCCCGCGATAGACCGCGGTTCCGATGGCGGTGCCAAGGGCCAGCACCACGGCGGCGGAAACCATCGGGTGATCTTCCACCACGCGCTTGGCCTCGCGTCCGCTTTTCCCAAGGGCTTCCTGCGCCTTCAGGCGGGCGGCATAGGCTTCTTCACGCGCCTTGATGATCCGTTCGCGGGCGGTGGCGGAAAACTCGTCCAAGCCCTCCGCGAAACGTTCACGCAGGTCTTCGGCCAGATCGGACAGGATGGCCGCGCGTTCGGCCACGAAATCGCGCACCTCGTCGGCTTTCTCGCTCAGACCCGCGGCGAGGTCGTCCTTGTAGGCGGCGGCGTCCTCTTCCAGTTCCCGCAGGTGGATCGAGGCGCGGGCCCGCAGGCGGTCCATGGCGTCGGCCCAGGCGCTGTCCTCCACGGCCTCGACTTCCTCTTCCGCAAAGCGGCGGGCGCGGCGGTCGGTGCGGCGCAGGTCATCCTTCGCCTCTTCCACATCCTCCTCCACCTTGGTCTTGCGGGTGCTGCCGAACAGCATCCAGGCCAAGCCCAGACCCACGACGCCCGCCGCCATCGGGTTGCGGCGGATCACGGCTTCGGCCGTTTCACGGGCCCCGCCATTGGCGCGCATCGTGTGCATCGCTTCGCGCATCAGGATGTCCACCGTGGAGCGGTTGAACAGGTTGTCGAAGATCGAACCAAGCTGGGCGCGATCCTGATCCAGATCTTCTTCGATGTCGCGGAAGTTACGTTTGCGAGTCATGGGTCATCATCTCCTTGATCAGTTCAATGTCACGGCGCAAGCGCGCGGCGGTGCGGACCGGCAGCAGGCGCGAGGTTCGCAGGGCCGAGACGGCCCACAGAACCAGCCCACCGGCCAGAAGCAGAAGCGCGCCCCCCACAAGCGCCGGCGCCAGGACCGGATGGACGCCGGCAAAGGCCAAACCCGCCGAAGCGGATCCCGCCAGCATGTTCAGAGCCACGAGCAGCAGCACCACCGCCACCACCAGAAAGGCGACGCCTCCGGCCATTTGCCGGACCCCCAGCGCGACCTCGGCCTTGGCCAAGGCCATCTCGTCCGCGGCCATCCGGCCCAGAATGGTGGCCAGATCCGACAAGGGCGTGCCGGGCAGAGGGGGGCGCCCGGGTGTCATCTGCCGCGCCGCAGCACGGTGGCCAGAACCGCGCCGGCCACCGCAGCACCTGCAACCACCGAAAGGGGGTGGCGGCGGGTGAAATCGCGCGCGTCCTCCACACAGCCCTGCGCCTCCTCCAGCCGGGCTCCGGCCTTTCCGCGGCAGGTCTTGCGATGCGCCTTGTGGTCCAGCCGATCAGCAAAATCCGACGCACGGCGACGCGCTTCCCGCGCGGCCCGGGTCACTGCCTCATCCATCTCTCGCACATGCTTTTTTTGGGTGAAGGGCATCGGCATCTCCGTCATCGGCCAGTTGCGGGGAAAACGAAGGGAATGTCCTGCCGGTTCCGAAATGGAGACGAAAGGATTTGGAACAAATACGTGAAACCTTGGTTGGCGATGATGGATTCGCAATTCTGCGTTGCATGACAACAGGAGAATTTCATGCTCGGTTGGCCCTTGACCTTTGTCATAAGCGCCATGCTGGCGGCCGCCTTCGGCTTCACCGGCATCGATGGCATGGCCGAAACGATAGGCCAGATCCTGTTCGGCGTGTTCCTGACGCTGTTCCTGCTGACCGTCGCCTTGCGCACGGCCAAGGGAAAGCCGCCCGTGTGACGGGGCGGCTTCTGGCTCGATCACTTCAGACCCATTGGAATTTCGAAGGAGTAGCGGCTTTCCGTCAATCCAGCGGGGGCTGACGGGAAACTGGAGGCGGCGGATCGTGTCGCCTGCATGATCCTCTGGTCCAAGGCCGGATCACCCGAAGATGAGAGCAAAGAGACGCCCAGAAGCTGCCCTGACGATGTGACCGTCAGTTGCAGGGTCGCTATTCCTTTGCCTCTTCCTCCTCTAAGACGACGTTCGATTCGAGAGCTGATCTGCGCGCCCCACTGCCTCCGCAGGTCTTGCGCCGCACCTGCCGAAATCTGCCTTTGCGCCTGTCCCTGCGTGCGGGACGGGGCTGCCGGGGCCGCGTTCTGCGGCGGGGGTGCGGCGCGTTCGCGTTTCGGCTCCTCGCGCACGACGCGTTCGGGACGCTCCGGCCGTTCCACCGGCCGCACTTTCGGCGGCGGGGGCGGCGGCGCGTCGGGCAGGGCGATCTCGTCCGGTTTCGGAGGCGGGAGTTCTTCCAGCGGCTCCGGCTCTGGCAGGGGGATGTCCTCGGCCAGCGGCTCGGGTGGCGGGGCGGCTTCCTCGATCAGTTCCGGCGCCTCGGGCGCTTCGGTTTGCGGCACTTCGGGCGCGGGGGCGGACACGGCCTGCGCCGGGGGCGCCGCGGCGGGCGGTTCCAGGTTGATGAGGATCGCGTCCTCGTCCCGCTGCCCTTCGCGGTCGCTGTGCATCGCGATGGCGGTCGTGGCGGCCACGGCGACGGCCACGGCCGCAGCGGCGCCCACCCAGCCCAGACGTTCGCGCCGCTGTTCGGCCCGGGTCATCTGGGACAGCCAGTCGGCGCCGTTCGCGTTCATGGCGCGCCCCCTTCCAATCCCACCAGTGCGACCTTCAGATACCCCCCATCCCGCAACTGGTTCATCACGCCCATCAACTGGCCATAGGGCACGGCCTCGTCGGCGCGCAGGAAGATGCGTTGTTCCTTGTCGCCGCCGGTCCGCGCGTCAAGCGTCGCGGCCAGAGCGTCCGCCGCCACGGGCGCATTGCCAAGGTTCAGCGTCAGGTCCTGCTGGACGGTCAGGTAGACCGGTTCCTGCGGGCGCTGCTGGGGGGCGGCGTTGGAACTGGGCAGGTCGACCGCCACGTCCACAGTGGAAATCGGGGCCGCCACCATGAAGATGATCAGCAGCACCAGCATCACGTCGATGAACGGAGTGACGTTGATTTCGTGCGATTCTTCCAGATCGTCGTCGTCGCGGATACCACCGGCCATCAGATCACTCCGCCGCCATGGAATGTTTCGGGGCGTGGCGGAAGTCCAGATCGCGGCTCAGCAACCGTTCGACGCCCGCGCCCGCATCGCCCAGGGCCTGCTTGTAGCCCGCGATGCGCCGCGCGAAGGTGTTGTAGATGACCACGGCCGGGATGGCCGCGACAAGGCCGATGGCCGTGGCCAGCAGCGCCTCGGCGATGCCGGGGGCCACGACGGCTAGGTTCGTGGTGTTGCTTTCCGCGATCCCGATGAACGAATTCATGATGCCCCAGACCGTGCCGAACAGGCCGACGAACGGCCCCACCGACCCGACGGAGGCGAGGATGCCCGTGCCCTTGCGCATGCGGCGCCCGGCCTGCGCCTCGATCCGTTCGACGATGGAACGGACGCGTTCCTTCACGCCCGCCACGCCGGCCACGTCCAGCGCGGCGTCGGACCGGCGAAGTTCGTCCAGCGCGGCGTGCACCATGAAGCTGGCGGGGTCGCGGCGGCCGTCCAGCGCCTTGGCGACCGTGGCAAGGTTGTCCCCTTCGCGGATCTGGCGGGAGGAGTGGCGCAGCCGCGTCTTGGCGCCCGCGAACAGCACCGTCTTGAACAGGAACACCGTCCAGGTGGCAAAGCAGGCCGCCAGCAGCAGCAGCATCACGGCCTTCACCACCCAGTCGGCCTGGCGGTACATGCCCATCACCGACAGGTCATGGACGGGCAGGATGGGCTTGGCCGCCGGCGCGGCGGGGCTGGGCGCGGGGGCCGCGGCGGCGGGGGCGTCCTGAACCGGCGTTGCCGCACTTGGTGCGGGCGCGGGTTCGGCGGCCGGCGCGGGTGTGGACGGGGGGGCGGCCTGCGGGACCGGGGCTTCGGTGGCGACGGGGGGCGGCGCGTCCTGCGCTCCGGCCGATGTCGCCAGAAGCAAGCCTGCCAGAACCACGGCGCCAGCGCGAACCATCATGTCACCACCCTTTTCAAATGACCTTCCCAGCGGCCTTAGGATTATTGACTTAAACAGTCAAGTTTCAATCCCATGCGGAATGGTCAACAAATCCGGCGCCTGGGCCATTAAAGCCCCCTTCAGGATTGTCCTTTACCGGTCGAGGGGCAAAGGAGCCGCCCATGACCGACCGAAACCGCCCCATCATCATCAAGCGCAAGAAGGTGGTCGCCGGCGGGGGCCATCACGGCGGCGCCTGGAAGGTGGCCTATGCCGATTTCGTCACGGCGATGATGGCGTTCTTCCTGCTGATGTGGCTGCTGAACGCCACCACGGAAAAGCAGCGCAAGGGGCTCGCCGACTTCTTCAACCCCACCATTCCGATCAACCGCGTGTCGGGCGGCGGGGCCGGGATGTTTGGCGGCGACAGCGTCTATTCCGAGGAGGAGATGGCCCAGAACGGCTCCGGCGCCTCGCAGATCCTGCCGACCGAGGTGGACCGCGCCCGGGGCGACGCGGGCCGTGGCGACACTGGCCTGAAAGAGCAGCAAAGCAACATCGACGAGCTGCTTCGCGCCCGGGGCGGCGAAAGCATGACCATGCAGAACGCTCTGCGCCATGTCGTGACGCGCGTGACCGACGAAGGCCTGGTGATCGAGGTGTTCGACCTTCCCGAAGTGCCGCTGTTCGACGGGGACACGTCCGTGCCGCGCCCGGTGATGCGCGACATCGCATGGGTGCTGGCCGATGTGCTGGCGCTGACAAAGAATGGCCTGGCGGTGTCGGGGCATGTTCGCACCTATCCAGTCACGCTGAAGAACAATCCGGTCTGGGATCTTTCGGCGGGGCGGGCGCAGGCGCTGCGCAGTCTTCTGGCCGATCTGGGCCTTCCGCAGGCGCGGATCAGCCGGATGGAAGGGCATGCCGACCGGGACCCGGTCACCGCCAATCCGATGGCTGTGCGCAACAACCGCATCGAACTGATCCTGCTGCGCCACGACCGTTAGGGCGATGTTAAGCCGAGTCGGCGACGCTGCCGGCATTGCATCAGAAAGGCGCGATTTCCATGTCGATCACCTCTTCCATGAATGCCGGCGTCGCGGGCCTGAACGCAAACTCCTCGCGGCTGGCCACGATCTCGGACAACATCGCCAATTCCGGCACCTACGGCTACAAGCGCGTCGACACCTCGTTCTATGAAATGGTGAACGCCGGCAGCTCGGGCGGCGGCAACTACGCCGCCGGCGGCGTGCGGACCACCTCCTCGCGCGATATCGGGGAAAGCGGGGCGCTGATCGGCACATCGAACGCCACCGACATCGCGATCAACGGGCGCGGCTTCATTCCCGTCACCGCCGACGGAAACACCACGGTGCTGACCACGACCGGATCGTTCAGCACGGACGCCAACGGATATCTTGTCACGGATTCGGGCCTGACCCTGATGGGCTGGGCCGCCAACGCCGACGGGACGATCCCGGCCGTGGCGCGCGAATCCATGGCGGCGCTGCAGCCTGTCCAGATCAACCTGAACCAGGCCATGTCCAATCCGACGACCGAAATGTCGATGGCGGTGAACCTGCCCGCCACCGCCACGCGCCCCGGCGCCACGTCCGAGCCCTTGACGCAGACGATGGAATATTTCGACACGATGGGGACGTCACAGGCCCTGACCGCCACTTTCACCCCGGTGGAGGCGACGGGCACCGCCGCCTCCAACCAATGGACGATGGAGTTGCGGGACGAGGCGTCGGGAGAGGTGACGGGCAGCTACCTTCTGACCTTCGACACCAACCAAGCGGCGGGCGGGACCTTGTCAAGCGTTCAGACCTTGTCCGGCGGCGCCTATGATCCCGAAACCGGCACGATCGGCATGACCCTGGGCGGGACGGAGGTCAGCTTCGACATCGGCACCTATGGCGCGCGGGACGGCATGACGCAGCTGTCGGACACCTACACCCCGTCGTCGATCCAGAAGAACGGCTCGGCCATCGGCAGCCTGAAATCGGTGGAGATCGACCAGAACGGTCAGGTGATCGCGATCTACAACCAAGGTTTCAGCCGGACCATCTATCAGGTGCCGGTGGTGGACGTCCCCAACCCCGAGGGGCTGAAGACGCTGAACAACCAGACGTATGAGCTGACCAACGAGGCGGGCGCCTTCTATCTTTGGGATGCCGGCACTGGCCCCGTGGGCACGACCGAAGGCTATACGCTGGAGGAGTCGACCACCGACGTCGCGCATGAACTGACGGCCCTGATCCAGACGCAGCACGCCTATTCCTCCAATGCCAAGATCATTCAGACGGTGGACGAGATGTTGCAGGAAACCACCGACCTGAAACGTTGAGGACAGCATGTCGCTTGGCTCCGCCCTTTCCATCGCGCAATCTGGCCTGAACGCGGCGTCGCGTTCGGCCGACCTCACCTCGCAGAACATCGCGAACGCCCTGAACGAAAACTATTCCCGGCGCGAGATGTCGCTGACCACGCGCACCACGGGCGGCGTGGCGGTGACGGGGGTCACGCGCTTCGTGGATCAGGCGGTGACCGCCGACCGCCGCACGGCCGAGGCGGGGAGCGCGGGCAGCACCGCCCGCGCCAGCTTCCACAGCGATCTGGAAGAGGCGATCGGGGTGGCCGGCGCGACGGGATCGCTGGGATCGATGGTTTCGGGGCTGGAAGGGGCGCTGATCGATGCGGCCAGCCAGCCGCAATCGGCCACGGCGCTGGGCACGGCGGTGCAGGCGGCGGACACGCTGGCCAGCCGGATCAACAGCCTTGGCGACACCGTTCAAGCCGCCCGCCTGAAGGCCGACGGCCAGATCGCGACCACCGTGCGCGATCTGAACACGGCGTTGAAGCAGGTGGAAACCCTGAACACCCAGATCGCCAGCATGGGCGGATCGGGCAAGGACGTCACGACGCTGCAGGACCAGCGGCAAACGCTTGTGGACGGCATTGCCCGCCAGATCCCCCTGCGGGAAGTGACACGGGACGACGGCCGCATCGCCTTGGTGACCCAAAGCGGGGCCACGCTTCTGGACGGAAAGGCCCCGACGCTGGGCTTTTCCCCCGTCAACACGATGACGGCCGAGATGACCACCGAGTCGGGTGCCTTGTCGGGGCTGACGCTGAACGGGCATCCCATGACCTCGCTGGGGGATGGGGAACTGGCCGCGCAGTTCGACATCCGCGACGCCTTGGGGGTGGAAGCGCAGGCCGATCTGGACACGGTGGCGCAGGATCTGACCACCCGCTTTGCCGGCAGCGGCCTGATCGAGGCGGGGCCCGACGGGCTTCAGGTCAACGCCGCCTTGCAGGAGGAGCCCTGGCGCCTTCGCGACGGGCTTGGCGCCACGATGGAAGGGGCGGCGGGCGACGCCACGCGCCTCGGCGCGCTTGTGTCTGCCATGGGGGAAGGGCGCGGGGCGGAAGGGGCGGCGAAGGATCTTCTGTCCGGCGTCTCCTCGGCCCGCATCGCGTCCGAGGATGAGGCCAGCTTCCGGACCGCGCAGTATGATACGCTGCGCACCGCCGAACTGGCGAACGGCGTCGACTCTGATGCCGAGATGACGAACCTGCTGGTGATCCAGCAGGCCTATTCCGCCAACGCAAAGGTCATTCAGGCCGTGGATGCGATGATGAACACCCTGCTGGAGTTGTGACATGGCTTCCGTGACGCTGGCCGACATGGCCCAGACCTTCGCCCTTCGCCGCCACAACACCTCGCTGCAATCCGAAGTGCAGCGCCTGTCGCAGGAAACGGTCACGGGCCTTGCCGCCGACACCGGGCGGGCCGTGGGGGGCGACTTCACCGAACTTTCCGCGATCACCGGCAGCCTGGCGCGTCTGGAGGCCTATGGCACGGCGGCCACGCTGGCGGCGACGCTGACCTCCGGCACGCAGGATGCGCTTGAGGCGATTGACAGCTCGATCGGCGCCCTGGGCATCGAGATGTCGAACCCGACGATGACCGGCACGGCCTCCTCCGTCGACACGCTGGGCAAGACGGCCCTGCAGGCCTTTCAGGCGACCGTGTCGTCGCTGAACACCAGCGTCAGCGGGCAAAGCCTGTTCGGCGGCACCGAAGTGAACACCGCCCCCTTGGCCGATGCGGACACCATACTGTCGGCGCTGCGAGAGGCCACGGCCGGTGCCGGCACGGCCCAGGAGCTGGAGGCTGCGGTGAACGACTGGTTCGCCTCGGACTTCACGGCCGTCGCCTACAAGGGCGGAGCGGAGCGCGCGCCCTACACCGTGGGGGAAAGCGACCGCGTTCAGGCCTCGGTCACCGCGACAGACCCTGCGATCGTGCAGACCCTGAAGGGGCTGGCCATGGGGGCGCTTCTGTCGCAAGGCGCGCTGGAAGGGCAGACGGCCGAACGTCAGGACCTGGCGCAGCGGGCTGGCGGGGCGATCCTGAAAGGGGGAGATGAGCGGACGGACCTGATGGCCCGTCTTGGCGCGGGCGAAGGGCGTCTGGCCAACATCCAGACACGCAACACGGCGCAGATCTCGGCGCTGGAACTGGCCCGCACCGACATCCTGTCGGTGGACAGCTATGAAAGCGCCGTCCGACTGGAAGCGACGCAGACGCAGATCGAAACGCTGTATTCCGTGACCGCGCGTTTGTCGAAGATGTCGCTGACGGACTTCCTGTGATGTGGCGGCTGGTCCTGTTTCTTGTCTGCTTCGCGCTTCCCGTGGCGGCGGCCCCGATCCGCATCAAGGATCTGGTGGATTACGACGGCGTGCGCGGCAACGATCTTGTCGGCTACGGCCTTGTCGTCGGTTTGAACGGTACGGGCGACAGCCTGCGCAACTCCCCCTTCACCGAGGAGATCATGGCCAACCTGCTGGAGCGGCTGGGCGTGAACGTCACGGGGGAGATGTTGCGCCCCAAGAACGTGGCCGCCGTGTTCGTGACGGCCAGCCTGCCGGCCTTCGCACGGTCGGGCAGCCAGATCGACGCCACCATTTCCGCCATCGGCGACGCGAAAAGCCTTCTGGGCGGCACGCTGGTGATGACGCCGCTGAACGGTGCGGACGGGGAAATCTATGCCGTGGCGCAGGGCACCATCATCGCGGCCGGCATCTCGGCCGAAGGGCAGGCGGCGCGCGTGGTGCAGGGGGTTCCCACGTCGGGCAGCATCCCCCGCGGCGCGCGGGTGGAGCGGGAGGTGGAGTTCGACTTCAACGGGCTGCAGACCCTGCGTCTCGCCCTGCGGAACCCCGATTTCACCACCGCCGCACGGATCGAGGCGGTTGTGAATCAGGCCTTCGGTCGCATCGCGACCCTGCAGGATTCGGGCACGGTGCAACTGAACCTGCGGGGCCAGTCGCCCGCCCACCTTCTGGCCACCCTTGAAAACCTTCTGGTGGAGCCGGAGACACGGGCCCGCGTGGTCGTCGACCAACGCTCCGGCACCATTGTCATGGGAGAGGATGTGCGCATCAGCCGCGTGGCCGTGGCGCAGGGCAACCTGACCCTGCGGATCGAGGAAACGCCGCAGGTGGTGCAGCCCAACCCCTTCTCTCCCGGTCAGACGATCGTGGTGCCGCGCACGGGGGTGCAGATGGAACAGGACCCGGGCACGGGACTGGCCGAACTGGAAGGTTCCACCAGCCTGTCGCAGGTGGTGGCGGGCCTGAACGCGCTGGGCGTCGCGCCCTATGACATGATCGACATCCTGAAAAGCATCGACGCGGCGGGCGCGCTGCACGCCGAACTGCTGGTCCGGTAAGGGTCAGCGCCGGCCGAACAGGCGTTCGATGTCGTGCAGGGCCAGTTCAACATAGGTGGGCCGGCCGTGGTTGCATTGGCCGGATCTGGGCGTCGCCTCCATCTCGCGCAGAAGGGCGTTCATCTCCTCCGCCCGCATCTGGCGGCCGGAGCGGACCGATCCGTGGCAGGCCATGCGCGACAGGATGGCGTCCATCCGCGCCTGAAGCGTGGTGCTGTCCCCTTCGGCCAACTCGTCCAGGATGTCGCGCAACAGGGCCGCCGCATCGACGCGGCCCAGGATGGCGGGCGTTTCCCTAACCGCCACCGCCCCCGGGCCGAACGCTTCGACGGTCAGGCCAAGGCGGGCCAGATCCTCGGCCATGTCCAGAAGCTGCGCGGCGTCGGGCGGGGACAGTTCCACGATGTCGGGGATCAGCAGGGCTTGGGCGGCCACGCCCGCCGCGTCGCGCTGCGTCTTCAAGCGTTCGTAGACCAGCCGTTCATGCGCGGCGTGCTGATCGACGATGACCATGCCGCGCGCGGTCTGCGCGATGATGTAGTTGCCATGCACCTGCCCGCGTGCCGCACCCAAGGGAAGGGTTTCGTCCGCCGCAACCGCCTCCTCCACCCGGGCCGAGGGGGCTTCGGCAAAACCCAGCGGCGCCTGCCAGGCCGTGCTCCGTGTCAGCACGGGCTGCGAAGGGCGGTCCATCTGGTACACGCGCGGCGGTTCCGGGGTGAACGCTTCAAGCGTCTCGGTCCCCACGGTGGAAGAGGCGCGGTGCCCCGCCCCCGCCAGCACCTGTCGCAGCCCCGACACGATCAGCGCACGGGCCGCGGCGGGATCGCGGAACCGCACTTCCGTTTTTGCCGGATGCACGTTCACGTCCACCAGTTGCGGGTCGCAGGTGATGCCTAGAACCGCCGCCGCGTGCCGGTCGCGCGACAGCACGTCCATGTAGGCGGCCCGCAGCGCACCGGTCAGCATCCGGTCCAGCACCGGACGTCCGTTCACGAACAGGAATTGCTGCGTCCCCGATCCGCGCGAATAGGTGGGCAGGGCGGCATAGCCCGACAGCCGCAGATCGTCCCGTGCGATGTCCACGGGCAGGGCGTTGGTCACGAAATCGGGGCCAAGGATGCGCCCCAGCCGCCCCGCCAGCGCATCGAAGAAGTCGCCCGGCTCGGGGTCCGTGCGGAAGATCACCCGCGCGCTGCCCGCATCCGTCAGGGTGAAGCCTACGGTCGGTTCGGCCATGGCCAGACGGCGGATCGCGTCGGCGATCGCCTGCGCCTCGGCCCGGTCGGATCGCAGGAATTTCAGCCGTGCGGGCGTGGCGAAGAACAGGTCGCGCAGTTCCACCACGGTGCCGTTGCGGGCCGGGGCAGGGCGCACGGCTTCGGCCCGGCCGCCCGCGACGGCGATGACCGCGCCCGCCCCCCCCTCGCAGCGCGAGGTGATGGAAAGGCGGCCCACCGCGCCCAGCGAGGGCAGCGCCTCCCCCCGGAAGCCGAAGGTGTGGATGGCCAGAAGGTCGCTGCCGTCGATCTTGGACGTGGCGTGCCGCGTCAGGGCCAGCGGCAGATCGTCCGGCCCCATGCCGCAGCCGTCGTCGGTCACGCGGATCAGGGTCTTGCCGCCATCAACGTAATCGACCGAGATGCGGCGCGCGCCGGCGTCCAGCGCGTTCTCCACCAGCTCCTTCACGGCCGAGGCGGGACGTTCCACCACCTCGCCCGCAGCGATGCGGTTGATGGCGGATTCGTCCAGCTGGCGGATGACGGGGCGGGGCGGAAGGGTGTCGGGCATGATGGCCCGGGGATAGCATGGAAGCGGGGCGGCTGGCTACCGCCCCGCCACGCGTCAATGCGCGTCCAGCCCCGTCGGGCGGCCCACCACGACGAAGTGCAGCTTCGCCGGATCATAGAGTTCGGCGGCCACGCGGTTCACCTCGTCCAGCGTCAGCGCCTCGATCAGGGCGTTGCGATTTTTCGGATAGTCGATGGGGAAGCCCTGCATCTGCATGCCTACCAAGATGCTGGCGATCGGACCATTCCCGGCAAAGCGCAGGGGATAGGCCCCGGTCAGGTAGGTTTTGGCCGCGTCCAGTTCCGGCTGCGTGACGCCGTCCTTGGCGATCTTCTCCCACTCCTCCCGCACGAGGGACACGGCTTCGGCGGCCTTGTCATTGTCCGACGCGAAGTGGCCCGCCACGAAATCGCCCAGATCCATCGTGGCCAGCTGGCTGTAGGCGCCATAGGTCAGGCCGCGCTTGCTGCGCAATTCGTCCATCAGGCGGGCGGTGAAACGGCCGCCGCCCAGAATCTCGTTCGCGACGAAGGCAGCCATGAAGTCGGGATCCTGCACGTCCAGCCCCGGCTGACCAAATTCCACCACGGCCTGCGGGGTCGGGAAGTCGATGACGTTCGTGCCCCCCGTGGCCTGCCATGGCGCGGCGGCAGGCTGGGGTTTGGCGGTGGCGGGCAGGTCGCCCAGAAGCCGGTCCAGAAGGCCACCCAGCTGTTCGGGCGTGATGTCGCCCGCCGCGGCGACATGGACGTTGTTTCGCGCCATGGCCGACTTGTGCACGGCGGCCAGTTGCTCCGGCGTCAGCGCCTTCACGCTGTCCATCGTGCCGGAGGAATCGGTGCCGTAGGGATGATCGCCATATGCGTCGTGCTGGAAGGCCAGCGCCGCAATGCTTTCCGGGTCCTGCGCCGAGGAGGCGAGGTTCGACAGCACCTGCCCCCGCACCCGGTTCACGGCCCCCGCCTCGAACGTCGGGTCCACCAGCGCGCTTCGCAGAAGGTCCACGGCCTGATCGCGGTTTTCCGTCAGCATCTGGGCCGAGACGGAAATGGCGTCCGCGTGCGAATCGAACCCGAAGCGGGCCGCCAGCGCGTCGCGGGCTTGGGCGAACCCTTGGGCGTCCAGATCGCCCGCGCCTTCTTCCAGCGTGGCGGTCATCAGGTTCACAGCACCGCGCTGCCCGTCGGGGTCGAGCGCCGTGCCCCCGCGAAAGCGCAGTTCCAGCGCGGTGAAGGGGATGTTGTGATCCTCCACCAACCAGGCGGTGATGCCGCCGGGCGAGGTGACCTCCTGAATGTCGGTGGCGGCATGCACGGGCAGCGCAAGGGCGATCAGGGCGGCGGTATAACGCAGGATCTTCATGGCGTGGTTTCCTCTTGCTCCAGCCAGCCGGTGACGGACTGGCGGCGGTCCAGAACCTGTTTGGCGGCGGCCATGACCTGTTCGGCGGTCACGTCCTGCAAGGCGCGGGGCCAGTCCTGCACGTCCTGCACTGTCAGCCCCACGGCCAGCGCCGCGCCATACTGGTTGGCCAGCCCGCTGGCGTCGTCGCGGTCGTAGATGTCGCTGGCGCGCAGCTGCGTCTTGATGCGGTCCAGCTGGGCGGCGTCCACGCCGTCCGTCAGGAAGTCGGCCAGGACCTTGTCCATCGCCTCCTCGGCCGCCTGAAGGGACACACCGTCGGCGGGCACCACGCCCAGCGTGAAGGTGGACGGATCGACCGAGGTCCCGTCATAGCCGGCCATGGTGTAGACCGCGACGGGCGTGTCCCCGAATTGCAGCTTTTGCGCCAGGACCGAGGTGGTGGGATCCCCACCCAGCAGCGCCGCCAGAACCGCCAGCGCGGCGGCGCCGGCCTGATCGCCCGCGTTGCGTTCGGGCGCAAGGTAGGAGCGGGTCAGGTAGGGCTGCGCCACCCGTTCATCACGGAAGGTCAGGCGCCGTTCGGCCAGTTGCGGCGGTTCCTGCGGCCGCACGCGCGGCGGCAGGCTGTCCGACGGTTTCAGCGCGCCGAAATGCTGCTGCGCCATCGTCCGCACGTCTTCGGGCACCACGTCGCCCGCCACGACCAGCACCGCGTTGTTGGGTGCATAGAAGGTGCGGTAATGGTCCAGCGCGTCTTCGCGGCTCAACTCCTCCATCTCGGTCCGCCAGCCGATCACGGGGCGGCGATAGGGGCTGTTCATGTATTGCGCCGCGCTCATCTGTTCGTGGAACTGCGCGGCGGGATTGGAATCGGTCCGCTGGCTGCGTTCTTCCAGGATCACGTTGCGTTCGTTGTCGACGATGGGCTGCGACAGGTCGAGGTTGACCATCCGGTCCGCTTCCATCGACAGCATCAGGTCCAGCTTGTCAGCGGCCACGCGTTCGTAATACGCGGTGTAGTCATACGAGGTGAAGGCGTTGTTGGACCCGCCCAGGGCGGACACCGTGGCCGCGAATTCGCCCGGCTTGGTGTTGGCGGTGCCTTGGAACATCAGATGCTCCAGAAAATGCGCGACGCCGGATTCGCCGGATTTCTCGTCGGCCGATCCGGTGCGGTACCAGACCATGCTGGTGACGACGGGGGCGCGGTGATCCTCGATCACGACGAGGTCGAGGCCGTTGTCCAGCCGGAACTCCGTCACATCCTGGGCCAGGGCGGGGGCGGCGCACAGACACAGGGCCAGCGTGGCTGGCAAGCGGTGGGGCATGGGGGTCCTCCTTGCGGTTTGGGCAAGGTGACCCCAGCCCCGACCGAAGGGCAAGCCGTCCTACGCGGTTGTGATCGTCAGCGGGCGGGCGGGGCGGCGGGCGTGCGAAGCCCTTGTTCCTGCCAGCGGGCCGCTTCCGAGCGCGGATCCAGCGTCTGGTCCGAATAGGCCTGGTAATAGGTCGTGTTGCTGAACACGCGGTTCAGCAGGCGGCCCCGGTTGCCGTCGCGGAAGGTCTGATCGTCGGTGGCCAGATCGCCGCGCACATTGGCCTGCGTGCCGTAACGGTTCGTGGCGGTCAGCAGCGCGCGGTCGCCCGCGGTGCCGGCGTTGGGGTTGCCGCCCAGCGCCACGATCGCCTGTCCTTGCGGGTTCGGTTCGGTCCGGTTGACGCCGCCCGGGGTGGGGGGCGGCAGCTCGTTCAGCGACGGGGGCATTTCCAAGGGACGCTGCGGCACGACGGAAAATTCGTCCGGTCCGTTGCCCGTGGCGCGAAGGCGGATCAGGTTCGGGTCATCGCTTCCCCCGCAGGCCGAGAGCGTGAGGAACGCCGCGCCCGCGATTGCCAGTGCTGCCCGCATGTCCAACTCCTTCGTCGTTCGGATTTCGTTTAGCGCAAAGGCCCCGTCACGTCACGCGGTCTTTGACGGGGTGCCTTTCGGGGGCTTAGGCTCCCCCGTGAACAGCACAAGGCCGATGGCGCCGGCAAAGATCGCGATGTCGGCCACGTTGAAGGCATATGGGTTTTCGAACCCGCAGCAGGACATGTTCAGGAAGTCCGCCACCGCGCCGTACAACAGCCGGTCGATCACGTTGCCCATCGCGCCGCCGATCAGCAGCCCGCCCGACACCTGCGCCAGACGCGAATGGCCGGGCTTGCGCATCCACCACACGACCCAGGCGGAAATGGCGACGGCCACCACGATCAGCAGCCACTTGGTGGTGACGGCATCCCCCGCGAACAGGCCGAAGTTCATTCCCTGGTTCCAGGCCATCTGGAAGGTCAGGAAGGGGGGAAACACCTCGATCCGGCCCAGTTGGATCAGGCCAAGGCCGTAGACCACGGCCAGCTTGGTCATCTGGTCCAGCGCGAAGGTCAGGGCGGCGGTCAGGGCAACGGCGCGCATGTCAGTGCCGGAAATGGCGCTGGCCGGTGAAGATCATGGCCAGGCCCAGACGGTCGGCGGCCTCGATCACCTCGGCGTCGCGCATGGATCCGCCGGGCTGGATCACGCAGGTCGCACCCACCGAGGCCAGCACTTCCACACCATCCGCAAAGGGGAAGAACGCGTCGGACGCCGCGGCGCAGCCCTTGGTCAGCGGGGCGGATAGGCCCATCGCCTCGGCCGCATCCTCGGCCTTGCGGGCGGCGATGCGGGTCGAATCCACCCGGCTCATCTGCCCCGCGCCGATGCCGACGGTGGCGGCGTCCTTGACATAGACGATGGCGTTCGACTTCACATGCTTGGCGACCTTCCACGCGATCAGGGCGTCGGCCATCTCGGCCTCGGTCGGCTGGCGCTTGGTCACCACGCGAAGGTCTGGCAGGGCCGCCGTGTCCTTGTCCTGCACAAGGAAGCCGCCCGACACCTGCTTGAACGCAAGGCCGGGGGCCTTCGGGTCGGGCAGGTTCAGGGTGGTCAGAAGGCGCAGGTTCTTCTTGGCCGCGAACACGGCCTTGGCCGCGTCGTCGGCACCGGGGGCGATCACCACCTCGGTGAAGATCTCGGCGATCTTCTCGGCGGTGGGGCCGTCCAGCGGCTGGTTCAGCGCCACGATCCCGCCGAAGGCAGACGTGCGGTCGCAGTCGAAGGCGCGGGCATAGGCCTCGGCCAGCGTGGCACCGCGCGCCACGCCGCAGGGGTTGGCGTGCTTGATGATCGCGACGGCGGGACCCTCGGCGGGCGCGAATTCGGCCACCAGCTCGAACGCGGCGTCGGTGTCGTTGATGTTGTTGTAGGACAGTTCCTTGCCCTGCCACTGCTTGGCCGTGGCGACGCCGGAGCGGGCCGTTCCGTCGGTGTAGAAGGCCGCGTTCTGGTGCGGATTCTCGCCATAGCGGAGCGAGGAGGCCAGCGTGCCCGCGAAGGTGCGGTAGCGCGGCGTTTCGCCCAGTGTCTGGGCCATCCAGCCCGATACGGCGGCGTCATAGGCGGCGGTGCGGGCATAGGCCGTCAGTGCCAGCTTCTGTCGGAAGGCAAGGCTGGTCGCGCCGTCATGGGCGTCCAGTTCGGCCAGCAGCGCGGGATAGTCCTGCACATCCGTCACCACGTTCACGAAGCGGTGGTTCTTCGACGCCGCGCGGATCATGGCCGGGCCGCCGATGTCGATGTTCTCGATGCAGTCGTCGTAATCGCCGCCGCGGGCCACCGTCGCCTCGAACGGGTAAAGGTTCACGACCAGAAGGTCGATCGGCTCGATCCCGTGGGCGGCCATGGCCACCAGGTGTTCGTCGTCGTCGCGCAGGGCCAGAAGGCCGCCATGGACGTTGGGGTGCAGCGTCTTCACGCGGCCGTCCATCATCTCGGGGAAGCCCGTGATCTCGGCCACGTCGCGGACGGGCAGGCCGTCGCCGCGCAGCGCGCTGGCAGTGCCGCCGGTGGAGATCAACTCGATCCCCCGGCCGTGCAGCGCGCGGGCGAGGTCCAGAAGCCCCGTCTTGTCCGAAACGGACAGCAGCGCGCGTCCGATATACACGAGGTCGGTCATGGTCAGGCTCCTGTCGGCAGATCGCGGATGGTCAGCGGAGTAGCGTCGGATTTGGCAAAGGTCCAGTCGATGCGCGCGGGAAACCGCGGAACGTGGCATGGAAGGGCGATGGCATGTTGCGCCGCGTCCACGCGGGCACCGTCCGCCGTGAACCGCCAGACATCGCCATTGGGCAGGGTCAGGCGCACGGCATCCGGCTCCTGTTCGGCCGCGATGTCGGGGTGCAGCGGGAAGAACAGGAACATGTCCACCGGGCGGGGGCGGCGGGTGCGTGGTTCCAGCCGGTCGCTGCCGGTCAGGGCGTGGCCGTCCGGCGTCAGGGTCAGGCTGCGGGTGCAGAGCATGCCCTTCCAGCCGTCATGCCCGGCCACGAGGTCCATGGCCCCTCGCTGGACCGAGATTCCGGGCCGGGATTGTTTCGTTCCCGCAATCTGCATCCCGGCCCGCAGATGGGGCGTGGCCACGACGATGGGACAGCGGCCGGCGGTCAGTTCGAAGGCGAAATCGGGGCCGGAGACGTCCACAAGGACGGAGCTTCGGCTGCGCGACAGCCGCATCAGCCCCATGCCCTGTGGCGGCACCGGCCCGCGCACGCGCGACGCCACCAAAGCCGCGTCCAGTTGCACCGGATCGCTGTCCCGGCCCCCGGCCAGCCCCGTCAGGCGTCCGTCCGTGTGGCGCATCATCCGCAGGGCGCCCACCGCTTGTTCGATCGACGGCGGCACGGGGGCGTCCGGCCATGTATCGCGCAGGGCCAGCAGCAGGATCAGCGCCTGCAGCAGGTCGTCGGGGCGGCGGGGAAGGGCGGGAATGGCGGGAAAGGCCGGGCGAAGCTCCGGACGTTCCAGAACCAGCGCGGCGGCGGACAGGCCGGCCAGCGCGGCCATCTGCGGCCAGCCCGCGGGTGCGCCATGCCAGCGTTTCTGCAGATAGGCGGCCTGACGGGGCAGCGTGTCCATCACATGGGCGGGCACGCCGCGCGGATACAGGAACCGCGCATGGGCCAGCCAGCGCAGCAGGCGCAGGCCCGTCGCCTCGGGCGTCCAGTCGCGGCCGGTGCCGAAGGTGGTGACCCAGTCATTGGCCATACGCGCGGCGAAACGTCCCGTGCGTTCATCGCCAAGCGCGGCCAGATCGTCCAGCCAGCCGAAGGCCATCGCATCGGGCGCGTCCCAGACCGAATCCTGCGCCAGAAGCGCTTCGGCCCGGTCGGCGTCGCCGGTCAGGGGCAGGGCCGGCATGGGCAGAAGGCGCTGCGCCGGAGCGGTGCCCTTGCTGCGCCATGCGGCGATCCGGTCGCCCAGCCTTGTGCCTGTCATCGTATCCCCGTCCCTTTGGCCAAGGATAACCGGCGGTTGAGGTTCTGTCATCGGCAAGGATGACGAAACTGTGACCTATTTGCGCAGGCAGACCATGAAGAACCCGTCCATGCCGCCATTTTCGGCCCAGTGATCGGGCCGCAGGCGCAGGCCGCCCTGTTCCGTCACCCAGGCGGGGTCGAGGCCGTCGATCTGCGGGGGCAGGACGGTCAGGCCGGGGTGACGTTCCAGCGCGGCGGCCAGCTGCGCCTCCCCTTCCTCGGGGAAAAGGGAGCAGGTGCAGAAGACCAGCCGCCCGCCGGGTTTCAGAAGGTTCAGCGCGTGGTCCAGCATCTTCGCCTGAAGATCCACAAGGCCCGCGACCTCCTCTCCCGTCTTGACGAAGGGCAGGTCGGGGTGGCGGCGGATCGTGCCGGTGGCCGAACAGGGCGCGTCCAGCAGAATCGCGTCGAAGGGCTCGTCCGTCCAAGTCAGCACGTCGGCGGCGACCACGGTTGCGCTCAGGCCGGTGCGGGTGAGGTTTTCCGTCAGCCGTTTCAGCCGGGGGGAAGAGATGTCCACGGCCGTGACCTTGGCCCCGGCATCGGCCAGTTGCAGCGTCTTGCCGCCCGGCGCGGCGCATAGATCGGCGATCCGTTCGCCGTCCTGCGGCGCCAGAAGCCGCACGGCCAGGGCGGCGGCCGCGTCCTGCACCCACCATTGCCCTTCGGCAAAGCCGGGCAGGGCCGAGATCTGGGTCCCTTCGGTCAGACGCAGGCTGCCGGTGGGCAGGGTGGTGCCGTCGGGCAGGGCGGTCGCGCCCCGCCGGGGCGTCAGGTCCACGGGCGGGATTTGTGCCTGCACGGATTCCATCACGGCCACCGCTTCGCGCCCATAGGTGTGGACCAGCGGCTGGCGCAGCCAGCGCGGCAGGCGCTGGGGCGGCAGGCCTTCGAACAGGTCGGGCGTGTCGGCGACCTTGCGCAGCACGGCGTTGACGAAGCCTGCCTGATGGGCCGTCTTGCGCCCGTGGCGCACGATGTCCACGGCGGCGTTCACGGCCCCGTAGGCGGCGGTTCCGCCCACGGCCATTTCCACCACGGCCAGCCGCAGGGCGTTCTGCACCAGCCTGGGCGGGGCGCGGCGGACATGCGGTTCCAGCACGCGGTCCGCCTGTTCCAGATGCCGCAGCACCATGGACACCAGCCGCTGCGCGCGGGCGCGTTCCGCCGGCGGCAGACCGTCCAGCGGACCGTTCGGCTGAGCCGTCAGTTGCGCCAGAAGCTGCCCTTCGGACAGGATCGCCCCCAGCGAATGCACCGCCGCAAGCCGCGTGCGAAACCCCTCGACCGCCATGCAGCCCCCTTGTTACTTCGGGTTCCAGCGGTATATCAGCCGCACCCCTTTCACAAGGAGACGCCCATGACCGAGCGTTCCGAACTGCCCCCCGCCGCCCTTCGTGCCCTGGCCGAAGCCGAAGAACGCCGCAAGCAGGCCGCGCAGGACCTTCCGACCGAACTGGGCGGCCGCGACGGCCCCGAACCCGTGCGCTACGGCGACTGGGAAAAGAAGGGCCTCGCTATCGACTTCTAGGGCTCGCGCGCCATGAGGAGGTCGCCGTTCGCTGACCCCTTGGACCGGTAGCCGAGCCGTTCGTAAAGGCTTTGCGCCGGCTGGTTGCCCAAGGCGACGTGCAGCCAGAGGCGGGGCATCCCCTTTGCCCGCGCTTCGTCCTGCACCCGCTGCAGCAGGGCCTGCGCCAGCCCTTTTCCACGCGCGGCGGCGCGGACATAAACCATCACCACGCATCCGTCGGGCAGAAGCCCCACCAGCCCCTGCGGATCGGGATCCTCGGCGATGAACACGGCGGAACTGTCCAGCCGCGCACGCCATTCGGCTTCGGTTTGTGTCACCCATTCGGCATGGGTGCTCAGGAAGGCGTCGGGTTCCAGTTCCAGCGCCTCCAGCCGCAGGGCGCGGAAGGTCTGCCAGTCGTCGGGGAACAGCTGGCGGATCACAGGCCCAGCACGTCCATCATAGAGTAGACGCCCGGCTTCTTGTCCTGCCCCCACAGCGCGGCCTTCAGCCCGCCACGCGCGAAGATTCCCCGGTCGCTGGCGATGTGGGACAGGGTGATGCGTTCGCCGTCGCCGGCGAAGATCACGTCATGTTCGCCCACGATGGACCCGCCACGGATGGACGAAAATCCGATGTCGCCGCGTGTGCGGGCGCCGGGGATGCCGTCGCGGCCCGAATCGCGCACCTGCGCGAGAGGGACGCCGCGCCCCTCGGCGGCCGCCTCGCCCAGCATCAGGGCCGCCCCCGAAGGGGCGTCCACCTTCATGCGGTGATGCGCCTCCACGATCTCAATATCCCAATCGGCGTCCAGCGCGGCGGCGACCTTGCGGGTCAGGCCCAGCAGCAGGTTCAGCCCAAGGCTGGTGTTGCCCGACTGCACGATGACGGCATGGCGGGCGGCGGCATCGATTTTCGCCAGATGATGCGGTTCGAACCCCGTCGATCCGCAGACATGCACGGCGCGGGCCTGCGCGGCCAGTCCGGCGAATTCGACCGAGGCGTCTGGGGTGGTGAAGTCCAGCACCCCCTGCGCGCGGGCGAACGCCTCCAGCGGATCGTCGGTGGCAAGGCAGCCCACGGGCGCGCCGCCCATGGCCACGCCCACATCCTGCCCCACCCACGCATGGCCCGGCCGCACCACGCAGCCCGCCAGCCGCGCCTTGTCCGACGCCAGCACCGCCCCGATCAGGAGTCGGCCCATGCGGCCCGCCGCACCCGTCACGACCATTCCGGGAAGTTCCGTCATCGCATCCTCCGTTTTGGGGGTGATAACGCGGAAAGGCCGGATTGCGAAGGGGACGCGAAACCACTACATCGCAGAACATGGCAAGCAACAGTTTCTCCGCGGGCAAAGGCCCTTCGCAACGTCAGCTTCGCGTCGGCGAGCTGATCCGCCGTGTCATGTCCGACATGCTGAACCGGGGCGAGATTCACGATCCCGACCTTGAAAACGCATCCATCACCGTGGGCGAGGTGGTGCTGTCGAACGACCTGAAGATCGCGACCGTCTACGTCATGCCGCTGGGGGGCGGCGACGTGCAGGCGATCATCGCGGCCCTGGCCCGCAACAAGGGCGAGCTGCGCCACCGCGTCGCGCGGGAGATGACGCTGAAATACGCCCCCGACCTGCGCTTCCGCCCCGATGAAACGTTCGACCGTCTGGACGAGACGCGCCGCCTGTTCGCCGACGAAAAGGTGCAGCGCGACCTTCGCGCGACCGACGACACCGATGAGGAATAGGCTGCTCGGCGCGCTGGCCGCGCTGTTCCTGCCCGTCGCGGGCCATGCGTGCGAGACGATCAGCTATCGCGGTCAGGGCTACGTGCTGTGCGAGGCGACGAGCGCTGACGATCTGCGCATCTTCCAGACGGGGGCGGATGGCCGCACCTATGGCAGCTTCACCCGCGTGAACAACGCGCTGCGGACCGAAGGCAAGCGTCTGGCCTTTGCCATGAACGCCGGCATGTATCACCCCGACCGCAGCCCCGTGGGCCTGATGATCGAGGATGGGGTCACCCGCAAGGATCTGGTCGTCGGCCCGTCCGAGGGCAATTTCGGGCTGGAGCCGAACGGCATCTTCTGCGTCGGCGACAGCTTCCGCGTGGTGGAAACCCGCGCCTTTGCCGCCGATCCGCCGTCCTGCCGCTTTGCCACCCAATCGGGGCCGATGCTGGTCATCGACGGGAAGTTGCATCCGCGTTTTCTGGTGGACAGCGACAGCCGCTACATCCGCAACGGGGTGGGCGTCAGTGCCGACGGGAAGACGGCGTATTTCGTGATTTCCACCGATCAGGTGACGTTCCACGAATTCGGCAGCCTGTTCCGCGACGCGCTGAAGGTGCCGAACGCGCTGTTCTTCGATGGCTCCATCTCGCGCTTGCACGCGCCGGAGCTGGGGCGCGACGACATCGGGTTTCCGCTGGGCCCCATCGTCGGGGTGGTCGTAGACCGTTGACCCGCAGGGCCTGCGCGGTGTAGCAGGCCGCTTCTTCAACGGAGGTGACAGATGGGACGCAAGCGCAAGGGCCGTGCCGTATCGGGCTGGCTGGTCGTGGACAAGCCGGCGGGCATCACCTCCACCTCGGTCGTGAACAAGGTGCGCTGGGCGTTTGGCGCGCAGAAGGCGGGCCATGCGGGCACGCTGGACCCGGCCGCGACCGGCGTTCTGGCCGTGGCTTTGGGAGAGGCGACGAAGACCGTCCCCTACATCACCGACGCGCTGAAATGCTATCGCTTCATGGTGCGGCTGGGGCAGTCCACCACCACCGACGACGCCGAGGGCGCGGTGATCGCCGAATCCTCCGACCGTCCGGACGATGGGCAGATCGCGGCGGCGCTGGCCCGGTTCCGGGGCGACATCCTGCAGGTCCCGCCCCAGTTTTCCGCGGTGAAGGTGGACGGCGAACGCGCCTATGACATCGCCCGCGCGGGCGAGGAGATGGATCTGGCCGCCCGCCCCCTGTTCGTGGAAAGCCTGATCCTGCTGTCGCGCCCCGACGCCGACCATGTGGAGTTGGAGATGGTGTGCGGGAAGGGTGGCTATGTCCGCTCCATCGCGCGGGATCTGGGGGCGGCTTTGGGCTGCCACGGCCATGTGCAATGGTTGCGCCGCACCTGGTCCGGCCCTTTCACTGCGGAAGACGGCATCTCGGTCGAGGAGATCGACCGCTTGGCCAAGACCGAGGAGTTGGACGCCCATCTGAAGCCGCTGGAGATGGGGCTGGCCGATCTGCCGCAGCTTCAGGCGACGCCCGAAGGGGCCGCGCGGCTGAAGAACGGCAATCCCGGCATGGTCCTGACGGGGGCGGAGTATGGGGAGGAGGCCTGGGCCTCTTACCAGGGGCGCGCGGTGGCCGTGGGCGTCTACAAGGGCGGCGAGTTGCATCCCAGCCGCGTTTTCGTCGAATGATCGAACGCACGCATGTGAAGGGGGACGCCCCCTCCACCGCCGTTTATTCCGATTGCGAACGGTATCGTTTCCTGCTGACCCGCACCTGGGATCCGGCGGGGAAGAAGGCGCTGTTCATCATGCTGAACCCGTCGACCGCGACCGAATACCAGAACGACCCGACGGTGGAGCGTTGCGAGCGGCGGGCCCGGACGCTGGGCTTCGGCGCGTTCCGGGTGTGCAACATCTTCGCCTGGCGCGACACCGATCCCAAGAAGATGCGCGCCGCGCCCGAGCCTGTTGGTGCGGAAAACGATCAGGCCATCGTGGACAGCGCGTTCTGGGCGGACACCATCGTCTGTGCCTGGGGCACGCATGGCGCCTTCCTGAACCGTGGCCCGCATGTGGAGGCGCTGCTGCGCGCCACCGGCCTGCCGCTCTATCATCTGGGGCTGTCGGCGGCGGGGCATCCGAAGCATCCCCTTTACATCGGCTATGCGATTCAACCGGTGCTCTGGACCATGTGAGTGGTCACGGCGGCGAAGAACACCCCGCTCGCCGCCAGAACGAAGACGTGCCAGATCGTCTTGTGGAACCGCATCCGGTGGCGCAGGTAGAACAGCGTGCCTACCGTGTAGATCAGGCCGCCCACCACGATCAGTGTCAGGACGGGCGCGGTCATGGTGGCAAACAGCGGCCAGCCGGCGACGATTCCGGCCCAGCCCATGCCGATATAAAGGCCGAAGCCCACCCAGGTGAACCGGTCGGGCGCCGCAACCTTCAGCCCCACCCCGATCAGCGCCGCCGTCCACAGCAGGATGACCAGCGGCACCTCCGTCGCGCCGGACAAAAGGACGAAGGCCGTGTAGGTGCCGGCGATCTTGATGTAGATCGCCGAATGGTCCAGCCGCCGCAGCACCCCCTGCCAGCCCGGGATCCCCACCATGTTGTAGAGCGCCGAGCAGAGCAGCATCGCGATCAGAGTGGTGCCGTAGACGGCCGTGCCGACCAGCGCCGGAACCTCCGGCCGCAGAAAGGCGGTCAGCGTGATTAGCACCGGCACGGCCGCAAGCGCCAGAACGGTGCCCAGCACATGCACGGTCGCATCGCTGCGCCATTCGGAACGGGAATAATCGGTGCGGCGTGTGACAGGGTTCATGCCCTTCAAGTTAGGCAGGCCAGGGCGATCTGCAACACCTTCCTTCATCTTGGCAAGTCGTTGCGAAGGAAAGGCCGTATACGCAACAAAATAACGACTTGAAGCCATCAATCATGCCCTTTATGACGCTCCTTAGCCAAAAGCCGGAGGATTCCCGATGCAGAACGCGCGTTTCGACAAGTCGAAGCTTCCCAGCCGCCATGTGACCGAAGGGCCCTCGCGCGCCCCGCACCGCAGCTACTTCTATGCCATGGGAATTTCCGAGGAAGAGATTCACCAGCCCTGGGTCGGCGTCGCCACTTGCTGGAACGAGGCCGCGCCCTGCAACATCGCGCTGAACCGTCAGGCGCAGTCGGTGAAGATGGGCGTGAAGAAGGGCGGCGGCACCCCGCGCGAGTTCACGACGATCACCGTGACCGACGGCATCGCCATGGGGCATGAAGGGATGCGCTCCTCGCTCGCCTCGCGCGATGCGATCGCGGACACCGTTGAGCTGACGATGCGCGGCCACTGCTATGACGCGCTGGTGGGTCTTGCGGGCTGCGACAAGTCGCTGCCGGGGATGATGATGGCGATGGTGCGGCTGAACGTGCCGTCGGTCTTCGTCTATGGCGGGTCGATCCTGCCGGGCAAGCTGAACGGCAAGGATGTCGTGGTGCAGGACGTGTTCGAGGCGGTGGGCAAGCACGCCGCCGGCACCATGTCGGACGCCGAGCTTCAGATCCTGGAACGCGTGGCCTGCCCTTCGGCGGGCGCGTGTGGCGGTCAGTACACCGCCAACACCATGGCCTGCGTGTCCGAAGCCATCGGTCTGGCGCTGCTGAATTCGTCCGGCGCGCCGGCGCCTTATGAATCGCGCGACCAGTATGGCGACTTCTCGGGCCAGGCCGTCATGAACCTGATCGAGAAGAACATCCGCGCCCGGGATGTGGTGACGCGCAAGGCGCTGGAAAACGCGGCCCGCGTCGTGGCCTGCACCGGCGGGTCCACCAATGGCGGCCTTCATCTTCCCGCCATCGCGCATGAGGCGGGGATCGACTTCGACCTGTTCGACGTGTGCGACATCTTCCGCGACACGCCTTATTTCGTGAACCTGCGTCCCGGCGGCGAATACGTCGCCAAGGACCTGTTCGAAGCGGGTGGCGTGCCGGTCGTGATGAAGGAACTGGCGCGGGCCGGCCTCCTGCACCTCGACTGCCTGACCGCCTCGGGCGAGGAGCTGGGCGAAAGCCTGGGCCGCATCACGCATGAACCCGACGGCAAGGTCATCCACTTCATCGACGCGCCGATCACCAAGACGGGCGGCGTGGTCGGTCTGAAGGGCAACCTCGCCCCCGAAGGCGCCATCGTGAAGGTGGCGGGCATGTCCGAAGCCGAGCAGGTCTTCAGCGGTCCGGCTCGCGTCTTCGAATGCGAGGAGGAGGCGTTCGAGGCCGTCCAGAAGCGCGAATACGCCGAAGGCGACGTGATCGTCATCCGCAACGAAGGTCCCGCCGGCGGCCCCGGCATGCGCGAGATGCTGTCGACCACGGCGGCATTGTCCGGGCAGGGGATGGGAAAGAAGGTGGCGCTGATCACCGACGGCCGGTTCAGCGGCGCGACGCGCGGGTTCTGCGTGGGCCACGTCGGCCCGGAATCGGCACATGGCGGTCCGATCGCCCTTCTGCAGAACGGCGACATGATCACCCTGAACGCCGTCACCGGAGAGTTGTCGGTCGATCTGACGGATGAGGAACTGGACCGCCGCCGGCAGGCCTGGAAGGGCCCGCGCCCGACGGAATACGAATCGGGCGCCTTGTGGAAATACGCCCGTCTGGTCGGCGGCGCGCGCTATGGCGCGACGACCCATCCGGGTGCTGCGGCCGAAAAACACGTCTACATGGATCAGTGATCCTGCCGGTTCCCGCGCGGAAATCCTCTTGCGCGGGGACCTGCCGGAAGGGAGGCGCATCCTCCAAATCTTTGATTGCATGGAAGATGATTCCGCGCCACAACAACGGAAGCATCATTCGGCAGGATTATTGCTTGTGGGACAGGACCAGGGAAGCTGGATCGAGCGCAAGCTCTTTCGGCACAGCATGGCCCAGTGGGCCCAGGAGGCGGAGCAGGCCGAGAAGACGGAACTGCCCCGCCTGAAAACGCTTCGCCGGCGCGCTTGGTCGCTGCGGGATCATCTGGACCGGCTGATCGCGCAAAGCGAAAAACGTCTTCGCGTGCCGCCGGCCATCCCGCGCCCGCTGGGAACCGACTGGATCTGGCGGCCGGGTCTGTTCACCCATGCGCAGCGCATGGGGTTCGCCTCGTCCGACCGGTCGGTGATCTGCCAGGACGTGACGCTGTTTCACGACTGCGGCCTGAACGAGGTCGGGGTGAAGCAGATCAGCAACCGGGATTCCTCCTCGGAAACGCCCTATGCGTTGCAGATCGACGTGTTCGAGTTTCGGGGCGGCTTCCTGTCGCTGGCGATCGAGCTTCCGGACGAGGCGGTGGTCAGCCTGCGCCGCAAGCATCTGGTGGCCCTGACCCTGACCGCGGATGCCGAACGTGGGGGACGCATCTTCGCCCGCCTGAACGTGCGCCACGGCCCCAATACCGAACAGATTCTGGCCGAGATCGACGAGGATTCGGCGGCCGAGTTCGATCTGTCCTATTCCAAGCTGAACGAAGCGCGGGCCGAGAAGATGTGGCTGGACCTGATCTTCGAGAACCCGCGGATGAACCGGATCGTCCTGCGCGATCTGACCATGACGCGCAGACCCCGGGCGGAGATGTAAGAATGGCGCAGTTGATACGTGAAGGCCTCCGCACGGGCGTGTGGCACGGCATGGTGCTGCAGGCGACCGAGCCGAGGATCGAGGTGCTGCTGCACGGCGCCCCCGTGCCGGAGGTCGGCGTGACGGACGAGGGCGACGGTCGCCACCGCCTGTCCGTTCCCATTCCCGCCGAGGCGCTGGAGGACGGGCTGCAGACCTTCGTCATCCGCGACGGCGAGGAGGTTCTGGGCCACTTCACCATCGGCGCCGGCGACGGCATGGAGGCCGACCTGCGGGCCGAGATCGACCTGCTGCGGGCCGAACTGGAACTTCTGAAACGCGCCTTCCGCCGGCATTGCGCCGAAACCTCTGCGTGACGAAGACCCTGCCGCGTGCTAGCTGCAGGATATGGACCAGTTGCCTTCGAAAGAGCAGATCCTTCAATGGATCACCGATCACCCCGCCCAGGCCGCCAAGCGTGACATCGCCAAGGCCTTCGGGATCAAGGGGGGTGCGCTGCGCATCGAGCTGAAGCGCCTTCTGAAAGAGATGGAGGCGGACGGGCAGCTGGCGAAGAAGTCGCGCAGTTATCGCGACGCCTCCAGCCTGCCCCCGGTGTCCATCCTGAAGATTCTGGGCCCGGACGAGGCGGGCGATCTTTTTGCCGAGCCGATGGAATGGGAAGGCGCAGGCGACGCGCCCCGCATCCTGATGCGCGCGGCCCCCTCCGACGCCTTGGGCGCCGGAGACCGCGTGCTGGCCCGCCTGACGGCGGTGGAGGATGAGGATCACGACTACGAGGCGCGGCTGATCCGCAAGATCGGGTCGAACCCGCTGCGGGTGCTGGGCATCTTCCGCAAGTCTTCGGAAGGGGGGCGGATCGTTCCCGTGGATAAGGGGCAGGACAAGGAATGGGTGGTCGGCCGCGACGACACCAATGACGCCCGCGACGGCGAGCTGGTGGAAGGCGAGGCGACCTCGAAACGCATAGGCTTGCCGCGCGCACGGATCGTGGCGCGTCTGGGGGACCCGTCGGCGCCCCGCGCGATTTCGCTGATCGCGATCCACCAGCACGGCATTCCCGACCACTTCCCCGACAAGGTCGTGGCCGAGGCGGAGGCGGCCAAGCCCGCCCCGAAGGACGACCGGGAGGATCTGCGCGATCTGGCGCTGGTCACGATTGACCCCGCCGACGCGCGCGACCATGACGACGCGGTCTTTGCCCAAACCCTGCCCGATGGCGGGCACATCGTCTGGGTCGCGATCGCGGATGTCGCCCATTACGTGACCCCCGGATCGGCGCTGGACCGCGAGGCGCGGCTGCGCGGCAACTCCACCTACTTCCCCGACCGGGTGGTGCCAATGTTGCCCGATGTTCTGTCGGGTGATTTGTGTTCGCTGCACGAACATGTGGACCGGCCCTGTCTGGCCGTGCGCATGCATCTGGACGCGGAGGGGGAGAAGATCGGCCACCGTTTCGTGCGCGGCATCATGCGGTCTGCGGCCAGCCTGACCTATGGTCAGGTGCAGGCGGCGCAGGACGGCGCACCGGACGAGCAGACGGCCCCGCTGATGGACCACGTCATCGCGCCCCTTTATGCGGCCTACGAGGCGGCGAAGACCGCGCGGTCCCGCCGCCAGCCGCTGGAACTGGACCTGCCCGAACGCAAGATCGAACTGACGGAGGATGGCAAGGTCACTTCCGTCGCGTTCCGCGAACGGCTGGACGCGCACAAGCTGATCGAGGAGTTCATGATCCTCGCCAACGTGGCGGCGGCCGAGGAGCTGATCCGCCTGCGCCGCCCGCTGCTGTTCCGCGTGCATGAGGAACCGAACGCCCAGAAGCTGGACGCGTTGCGCGAGGTGGCCGAAGCGTCGGGCTTTACGCTGGCCAAGGGGCAGGTGCTGCGCACGAGCCACCTGAACCGCCTTCTGGCGCAGGCCGAGGGCACCGACTTCGACGAACTGATGAACATCACCACCCTGCGGTCGATGACGCAGGCGTATTATTACCCCGAGAATTTTGGCCATTTTGGGCTGGCGCTGAAGAACTACGCGCATTTCACCTCGCCCATCCGGCGGTATTCCGACCTGATCGTGCACCGGGCGCTGATCTCCGGCCATGGCTGGGGCAAGGACGGGCTGTCGGCCTTCGACATCGACAACCTGTCGGAAACCGCCAAGCAGATCTCCGACACCGAACGCCGGTCGATGATGGCGGAGCGGGACACGAACGACCGCTATCTGGCGGCGTGGCTGTCGGACCGCGTGGGGGCGGAATTCACCGGCCGCGTGTCGGGCGTGCAGCGGTTCGGCCTGTTCGTGAAGCTGGATGAATCGGGCGCCGACGGCCTGATCCCGATCCGCAGCCTGGGGCACGAGTTCTTCCATTTCGACGCCGACGCGCAGGTTCTGACCGGCGCCGACAGCGGGCTGACCCTTGGCATCGGCCAGCGCGTCCTCGTTCGGCTGGTGGAGGCGACGCCCGTCACCGGCGGCCTGATGCTGGAGCTGCTGGAGCTGGAAGGCGACGCGCTTCCCCGCAAGGCGGTGCGTCGCGGGCGCGGCGGTCCGCGGAAACCGGCCAAGCTGGAGCGGAAGCGCCGCGTCATCCGGTCGCGTCGTTAAGCAGTTCTTTGCCCCGAGGGTCGTTGCCGCTACACTGGCGGCAACGATAAAAATCGAGCGGTGACGACCAATGCGGAAGATCCTCCTGACAGCCTCGGTGCTGACCCTTCTGGGCGCCTGTGCCAGCCCCGGAAACGTGACCTCCTCCCTTCGCCCACGGCCCGGTCCGGTGAATGGCGTGGGAACGGAAGCCGGAATGCAGGCCTGGATCGCCGATTTCCGGCCGCGCGCGGAACGGGCGGGCATCAGCCCCGCCACCCTGAACCTCGCCTTCGCCGACGTGCATTACAACGCCGAGGTGGTGAGCCTGGACGGCCGCCAGTCCGAATTCACCAAGACCGTCTGGCAGTATCTGGCGGGCGCCGTGTCGGCCGACCGCATCGCGCAGGGGCGGGCCATGCTGTCCCGCCACGCGACGACCCTGAACGCGATCGAGGCCCGCTATGGCGTCGACAAGGAGATCGTGGTCGCCATCTGGGGCATGGAATCGAACTTCGGCGGCAACCGCGGCAGCACCCACCTGATCGAAAGCCTGACGACGCTGGCCTATCACGGGCGACGGGCGGAATTCTTCGAAACGCAGCTTCTGGACGCGCTGAAGATCGTGCAGGCGGGCGACGTGACCCCGGCGAACATGGTCGGCAGTTGGGCGGGCGCGATGGGGCACACCCAGTTCATGCCATCGTCCTTCCTGGAATATGCGGTGGACTTCAACGGCGACGGGCGACGCGACATCTGGTCGGACGATCCGACGGACGCGCTGGCCTCCACCGCGAACTATCTGGCGAAGGCCGGCTGGCAGCGCGGCGGGATCTGGGGGATGGAAGTGACCCTGCCGTCCGGCTTCAATTATTCGGGCATCGGCAAGACGAACCGCATGTCCTCGGCGGCCTGGGCCGCGCAGGGCGTGCGTTCTGCGGACGGGCGGGCCTTCCCGCAGGGTGAAGCGTCGATCCTGCTGCCGGGCGGGGCGAAGGGCGCGGCCTTCCTGATCTTCCCGAACTTCCGCGCGATCGAACGCTACAACGCGGCCGACAGCTACGTGATAGGGGTGGGACATCTGGCCGACCGGCTGAAGGGGCGCGGCCCGATCCGCAACATTCCCGCCAATGCCGAACCGCCGCTGAGCCGGACGCAGACGCAGGAATTGCAGGAACGCCTGACGCGCCGCGGGTTCGACACGCAGGGCACGGACGGTCGCGTGGGGCCGAACACCGTTTCGGCGATCACCGCCTATCAGCGTTCGGCCGGTCTCATTCCCGACGGCTATGCCAGCGCATCACTGCTGGCGAGCCTTCGTTAGCCGCAGCGGACGGCGGTGATGATGCCGCGCTGGTTCGTTTCGACGTTCAGGCGCGACGGGTCGAAGTCGACGGTCACCGCCGCGTCGGGACGGATCACGCGCATGTTGTCGGGCGTGTCGATGCTGATCAGGCTGGAGGCATCCTTGCCGATCCATTGCTGATAGGGCGTCGCGTCACAGGCGGCGGGCGCCGGCGTGATGACGGTGGTGCGGGTCGTCGGCTGGCACGCGGCCAGAGCGAGACCGGCGGCGGCAAGTGCGATGTATTTCATGAAAAGTCCTCCTATGCGCAAGAAGCTAGTGCGGGCGCTGGCGTCGGCCACAGGCTCTGCTACAACAGCCAAAGCGCTGCGACAACAGCCAAAAGAGGAGCCCTCATGGACAGCCGCACCCCCCGCCTTTGCGTCCTGATCGACGCCGACAACGTGCCTGCCCATTACGCCGAGGCGATCTTCGAGGAGATCGCGTCGCTGGGGGAGGCGTCGGTCCGGCGCATCTATGGCGACTGGTCCGCCCTGCGCCTGAAGAACTGGGCTGAAAAGGTCGCGCATCTGGGGCTGGTGGCCGACCAGCAGTTCTCCAACACGCGGGGAAAGAACGCGTCCGACATCGGGCTGGTGATCGCGGCCATGGACTTCCTCCATTCGGGCCTGTTCGACGGGTTCGTGCTGGTCAGTTCGGACAGCGACTTCACCCGGCTGGCCGCGCGGGTGCGCGAACAAGGGCTGGACGTCTATGGCATCGGCGAAAAGAAGACGCCCGAAGCCTTCCGCATGGCCTGCAAGCGGTTCATCTACGTGGAAAATCTGACCGCGCGGGAAGAGCCGGCGGAACCCGAGGCCCCTGTCGCCCCCCGTTCCACGAAAGAGGCGCCGGCCAATGCGATCCCCCTGATCGCCGCCGCGATGCGCGCCATCGACCCGGAAGGGGAGTGGTATTCGCTGGGCCAGATCGGCCAGTACATCACGCAGGCCAATCCCGATTTCGACACCCGCACCTATGGCGCCGCGAAGCTGTCGGACCTGATCCGCAAGGTCAGCCGGTTCGAGGTGGTGCTGGGCGAGGGCGGGCAGCTTCTGGCCCGCGACCTCGCCTGATCCTCAGGCGAAGTAGTCGCCCAGAATGCGGGTGTAGATGTCCTTCAGCTGCGTGATGTCGTCCACCCGCACCCGTTCGTCCACCGCGTGCATCCGGTGACCGACCAGCCCGAATTCCACTACGGCGCAGTGATCCTTCACGAACCGCGCGTCCGACGTCCCGCCCGAGGTGGAGGCTTCGGGCACACGCCCCGTCTGCGTCTGCACGGCCCCCGCCACCAGCCGCGTCAGATCGCCGGGCGGCGTGACGAAGCTGTCGCCGTTGATCTTGGACGACAGGGTGATGACCACGCCCGTCTCCGCCTCGATCCTGGCGGCTTCGGCGGCCAGATGCGCGATCAGGCTTTGGCCGGTGTGGATGTCGTTGAAGCGGATGTTCACCGTCGCCTGCGCCTCGGCCGGAACGACGTTGGAAGCGGGGTTGCCCACGTCGAAGGTCACCGTTGCCAGCGTCGTCGCGTCGAAATGGTCGTTGCCCTGATCCAGCGGAGTTTCCTCCAGCCGCGCGATCAGGCGGGCCAAGGCGGCGACGGGGTTCTTCGTGCGGTGCAGATAGGCGGAATGGCCCTGCACGCCCTTGGCCGTGAACTTCACGGTGACGGAACCGCGACGCCCGATCTTCATGATGTCGCCCATCTCGGCAACCGAGGTCGGCTCGCCCACAAGGCAGACGTCCATCTTCTCGCCGTGTTCGGCCATCCAGTCGAGGATCGCGACCGTACCATGTTCGGCGTCCGCCTCCTCGTCCCCCGTCAGGGTCAGGATGATCGCGCCGTCCGGCGGCGTGGCTTGGACGAAATCCACGGCGGCGGCGGCAAAGGCCGCCACGCCCGATTTCATGTCGGTGGATCCGCGCCCGTACAGCCACCCATCTTCGATCACAGCGCCAAAGGGATCGTGCGTCCAGTCCGCGACATTGCCCACCGGCACCACGTCCACATGGCCGTTGAAGCCGAAGGTGCGGTTCGCGCCCGGCCGGCCCCAGCGGGCGAACAGGTTGGAGATGCCGCCACGGTCCACGCGCGTGCAGTCGAAGCCGGCCTCGGACAGAACGCGTTCCATCAGGACCAGCGCGCCCCCTTCGTTCGGGGTGACGGAGGGGCAGCGGACCAGTTCGGCGGTCAGGGCAACGGGATCGGTCATGGCATCACTCGTAGAAAGGGGTCATCTGGGCGACGATGACGGAGTTCTCGGCCAGCGCCCGCTCCATCAGCTCGCGCTCCTCGTCGTCGATCTCGTCGCCGTTCTTCAGCCGCTCCTCCAGCGTGCCGTAGCCGGACACGTCCAGCGGGGCCAGATCGGCCTGCTTCAGGATCGCGACCGTTTCGCGCACGGCCTCCGCCTCGTCCACGCCCGAGGCGTAGCAGATCAGGCCCGCGCCGGTGGCCTTGTCGGGCAGGCCATCGCCGGGCTTGCGCCCCACTTCGATGGCCAAGGTGTAAACCTGTTGGGGACGCTTCTCGCTCATGGACCATTCCCTGCCGTGTTCGTTCGGGTGTGGCAGGTTCGGGGGCGCTTCGCAAGATCGGGGGGGCGGTCATGAAAAAGGGCGGTCCGAAGACCGCCCCGTTCCTCGTTACATGTTGCGAAACACTCAGGTCTTGCGGCGCAGCAGACGGCCCAGGGCGATCAGGATGCAGGCACCGATCACGCCGACCAGCAGCTGGCCCAGAACGCCGGCCGTCGTCCAGCCGACAAGGTTCACGAGGATGAAGTTCATCAGAACCGCACCCAGGATGCCTAGGATGATGTTCATCAGCAGACCGTGGTCGGTCTTCATCAGCTTTTCAGCGATCCAACCCGCGATCGCACCCACGATGATCGCGCCAATCCAACCCAAACCAGCCATGTTTCTGTTCCCCTTAAAATATTGACTTCGCAGGGGCAACGCGGGGAACAGAAGCGGGGTTCCGCCGATCAGTCGCGCAAAAGCTCGTTGATGGATGTTTTGGAACGGGTTTTCGCGTCCACCTTCTTCACGATGACGGCGCAGTACAGGTGCACCCCGTTCTTCGACGGCAGCGAGCCGGACACGACCACCGATCCGGCCGGCACTTCGCCGTAGCTCACCTCGCCCGTTTCGCGGTCCAGGATCTTGGTCGACTGGCCCAGGTAGACGCCCATGCCCAGAACGGACCCTTCGCGCACGATCACGCCTTCCACCACCTCGGAGCGGGCGCCGATGAAGCAGTGGTCCTCGATGATGGTGGGGCCGGCCTGCATGGGTTCCAGCACGCCGCCGATGCCGACGCCGCCCGACAGATGGACGTTCTTGCCGATCTGCGCGCAGGATCCGACGGTGGCCCAGGTGTCGACCATCGTGCCTTCGCCCACATGGGCGCCAAGGTTCACGAAGGAAGGCATCAGCACCACGCCCTTGGCGATGAAGGCCGACCGGCGGACGACGGCGTTCGGCACGGCGCGGAAGCCGGCGGCACGCCATTCACCCTCGCCCCAACCCGCGAACTTACTATCCACCTTGTCCCACCAGCCGCCGCCCTGCGGGCCGCCCGACTGCATTTCCATGTCCTTCAGCCGGAAACCCAGAAGCACGGCCTTCTTGGCCCACTGGTTCACGTGCCAGTCGCCGTTGTCGCGCTTTTCGGCCACGCGCAGGGTGCCTGCGTCCAGCGCCGAAAGCGTCGCCTCGATCGCGTCGCGGGTTTCGCCGGTGGTGGCGGGGGTGATCGTGTCGCGGGCGTCCCACGCGGCTTCGATGGCGGTTTCCAGCGCGGCGTTCAACATGGGGCGGTCCTTTCCATTGGGGTTGGAACGGCTATAAACGTGGGGGGCATGCCCCGCAATCGCGAAGGACGGCAGATGAACGAAGAGACCCGCAAGCACCCGCTGCGCCACTCGGAACAGGACCTCGAAACCGCAGACCGCGTGCCGGACACTCCGCAAAGCCGATCGCCCGCCTATCGCCTGGCCTTTGCCGATCAGGATTTCCTGACGCGGGAAGAACTGCGCCCGATCCGCCTGCAGCTGGAACTGCTGAAGGTCCAGATGTCGCTGGACGAGGAGGGGGTGGACAGCACCATCGTCCTGTTCGGCGGGGCGCGCATTCCCGAACCCGCGAAGAAGGACACCGCCCGCACCCCGGCGTTGGCCGAACTGTCGCATTTCTATGACGAGGCGCGTCGCTTCGCCCACCTGATGACCGAACGCTGCATGGCAGATGGCGGCCGCACCGGCGTCATCTGCACCGGCGGCGGCCCCGGTGTGATGGAGGCGGGCAACCGTGGCGCCGAGGAGGCGGGCGGCCGGTCGGTCGGGCTGAACATCGTGCTGCCGTTCGAGCAGGCGCCGAACCCCTACGTGACGCCCGAACTCTCGTTCAACTTCCATTATTTCGCGCTGCGGAAGATGCACTTCCTGATGCGGGCCGAAGCGCTCTGCGTCTTCCCCGGCGGCTTCGGCACCATGGACGAGATGTTCGAGACGCTGACCCTGATCCAGACCCGCCGGATGAAGCGCATCCCGGTTCTGCTGTTCGGCCGCGCCTTCTGGGATTCGATCATCAACTGGGCGGCGCTGGAAGCCTCGGGCACCATCTCCTCCACGGATCTGGAGCTGTTCCAGTATGTGGAAACGGCCGAGGAGGCGGTGGCGGCGCTGGACGCGTGGCAGCCGCCGCCCCTTGGCCCGCTGGTCCGTTAGGCCTTCGACAGTTCGGATTCCAGCTTCAGCACCTTGGTCCCGTCTTCCTGCGTCAGCAGGTAGGCGGGACGCTCTTTCGTGCCCTTGCGGGTGACCTTCTTGCCCTTCAGCGTCCGCTGGACCTTGCGGGTGAACACTTCGGTCACCTTGGCTTCGGCCGTGCTGCTGCCCCAGTTCCATTGGACCGGGTCGCCCTTGTGAAATTGTGCCATCCGAATCTCCCTTTCGCAGGTGAACCGCGAAAGGGCGCTGGCGTTCCCGTCAGACGCCGGCTTCGGCGGCGATCTGCGCGCGGGACTTGCGTTCCCGCTCCGTCGCGGACTTCAGCTGGCCGCAGGCGGCCATGATGTCTTCGCCCCGCGGCTTGCGGATCGGCGAGGCGTAGCCCGCCTGATAGATGATGTCCGCGAACTTCGCGATCCGGTCCGCGTCCGACCGCTGATAGGCGCTGCCCGGCCATTCGTTGAACGGGATCAGGTTGATCTTGGCCGGAATGCCCGCGATCAGCTTGACCAGCCGCCGTGCGTCGGCGTCCGTGTCGTTCACGTCCTTCAGCATCACGTATTCGAAGGTGATGCGTTCGGAATTCGACAGGCGGGGGTATTCGCGCAGCGCCTCAAGCAGCGTCTGGATGTTCCAGCGCTTGTTGATCGGCACCAGCTTGTCGCGCACCTCGTCGGTGGTGGCGTGGAAGCTGATGGCCAGAAGGCAGCCGATCTCCTCGGCGGTCTTGGCGATTTCCGGCACCACGCCCGAGGTGGAGAGCGTGATCCGGCGGCGCGACAGGGTCAGCCCCTCGCCGTCCATCACGACCTTCATCGCGTCGCGGACGTTGTCGAAGTTGTAGAGCGGTTCGCCCATGCCCATCAGAACGAGGTTCGACACAAGACGCGTTTCATCCTGGGGTGCGCCCTGTTCGGGCCATTCGCCCAGATCGTCACGCGCCAGCATCAGCTGGCCCACGATCTCGCCGGCCGTCAGGTTGCGGACCAATTTTTGGGTGCCCGTGTGGCAGAAGGAACAGGTCAGCGTGCAGCCCACCTGGCTGGACACGCACAGGGTGCCGCGGCCTTCCTCGGGGATGTAGACGGTTTCCACCTCGTGCCCGCCGGCGATGCGGACCAGGTATTTCCGCGTGCCATCGGCCGAGATCTGGCGGCTGACCACCTCGGGGATGACGATCTCGAAATGCTCCGCCAGTTTCAGGCGGTAGTCTTTCGCAAGGTTGGTCATCGCCGCGAAATCGCGCACGCCCCAGTGATACAGCCACTGCCACACCTGACCCACGCGCATCTTCGCCTGCTTTTCCGGGGTCCCCATCTCCACCAGCGCGGCGTGAAGCTGCGGGCGGGTCAGGCCGATGATGTTCGTCTTGCCGCCTTCCGGCAGCTTGCGCGGAATGGTCAGCACGTCCTGCGTGATGGGGGCGGTGGCGTTCATGGCGTCCTCGGGGCGGGGGCGTGATGTGGGGAAGGCCGTCATATAAGCGATCCCGACGAAAATTTAAATGCAAAAACGCCCCGACATGATGCCGGGGCGCCTTGCATGTGCCGCATGGCTTACTTGCAGCGGTTCTCGGCTTCCGTCATCGCGGCCGAGAAGCCCATGAGGGAGAAGGTGTCCTGCGTCCGCGTGTCGCGGGCCGAACGCGCAGTCAGCACCGCCTCGGACCCGGCCTTCATCGCGGCCAGGATCGTGGCGTCCGCCGCCTTGTCCGACGGCCAGGCCCATTCGCCGTCCGTGGCCATGGAATAGGTCTTGCCATTGATCGCCATGTCCACGGTCGATCCGCTGGCAAAGGTATAGCCGCCCGTAAAGGACACTTCACCGGCCGAGCCTGCGCCGGGGCGGAAGGTCACGAACAGCAGGATGTCGCCGCGCGACACCTGGGCGGGCTTGCCATCCTTCGTGTTCACGGTGTTTTTCGGGCTGGAAACGCCCCAGCATTCCTTGGGGCTGTTCTCGGTGAACACGCTCCAGTCGGTCTTCGTCGCCACGCGGTTCGTAGATTCCTGGGCGAACGCACCCATCCCCACAAGGGACAGCATGGCGGCGCCGATCAGGCGCGTGGTCAAAGGTTTCATGTCCAGCCTCTCTGCTTCGGCCCGGCCTGCCGCCTGCGTGCGCTTTTCTGTGGCGCGGGCCTGTCCAACTCGATTACCGTTCTTACCGTGAAACCTGCGCGAATTCAAAGGCCATCTGCCCCTGAATCGCGCATCTGTGAGAGGGATGCGGCCATGACGGCACCGGTGGCGATGGCCGAGCTTTGGCGCGGAGGGATGCTGGAAAGCGTCCACACGGGGCACGCCGTGATCTGCGGCCCCGGTGGCCGGATCGTGGAGTCGTGGGGCGATCCGGAGACGGTGATCTTCCCCCGGTCCTCCAGCAAGATGCTTCAGGCGCTGCCCTTGGTGGAATCGGGCGCCGCCGAAGCCTTCGGCCTGACCGAGGCGCAGCTGGCGCTGGCCTGCGCCAGCCATTCGGGATCGTCGCAGCACGTGCGGATGGTCGAACGGTGGCTGGCCGATCTGGGCACGGATCACCACGCCCTGCGCTGCGGCAGCCACATGCCCGGTGACATCGCCGAACGCGACCGCCTGATCCGCGCCGAGGAGGAGCCTTGCCCGCTGCACAACAACTGTTCCGGCAAGCATGCGGGGTTCCTGACGCTGAACCACCATCTGGGCGGCGACAGCGAGTATGTGGAGATCGACCACCCCGTGCAGCGCGCCGTGAAGGCCGCGTTCGAGGATCTGACGGAAGAAACCTCCACCGGTTACGGGATCGACGGATGCTCGGCCCCGAACTTCACCACCTCGGTGCAGGGGCTGGCGCGGGCGATGGCCTTCTTCGCCGAGGCGACGGACGGGGGCAACGCGCGCGAACGGGCTGCCCACCAGCTGACCCGTGCCATGGCCGCGCATCCCGAACTGATCGCGGGCGAAGGGCGCGCGGACACCGAACTGATGCGCGCCATGAACGGCGTCGCGATGAAGGTCGGCGCCGAGGCGGTCTATGTCGCGATCCTGCCCGAACAGCGTCTGGGCGTGGCGCTGAAGATCACCGATGGCAGCGTGCGCGCGGCCGAAGCGGCGATCGCCCGCATCCTGGTAAGTCTGGGGGTTCTGGACTACGACCATCCGGCCACGCGCAAGCGGCTGGACACGGTGCAGACGAATTGGCGCGGGTTGGAAACCGGTCTCTTCCGCACGTCGGGGGGCTTTGCGGCTTGAAACCGCGGGCGTTCATCGCAACATCAGACGAATGGACGCCCCGATCCCGTTTTCGCCGCACATCCCCGAACAGGTCAACTTCGACCGCAGGGAACTGAACACCATCCTTTCGGTCTATGGCCGCATGGTGGCGATGGGCGAATGGCGCGATTACGGCATCTCCTCGTTGCGGGAACTGGCCGTGTTTTCGGTCTTCCGGCGGACGGCGGAACATCCGCTCTACCGGATCGAGAAGCGTCCGAAGATGCGCCAGCGTCAGGGCATGTATTCCGTCGTGGGGATGGACGGCCAGATCCTGCGCCGGGGGCACGATCTGGCGCAGGTGCTGCGGGTCCTTGAAAAGAAGACGATCCGCGTGATCGACTAGGGCCGGCGGCGCGCCACCAGCGGGAAACCTGCAGCGGCGATGCGCGCGATGGCGGCCTCCGTCTCCTCCATCACGACGCACATGAAGGCGCCGGTCGCATGGATGATGCGACGTTCGTCCATGGCCATCGCGACATGGCCCTTCCAGAACAGAAGATCACCCCGTTGCAGCGGACCCTCAACATCCGTTCCCAACGCCTGCTGCTGGTCGCTGTCGCCGGGGCAGGGCCGTCCGCAGGCGAGCTGAGAGATCTGGACAAGGCCCGAACAGTCGATCCCGTCCCGGCTGTTGCCGCCCCACAGATAGGGTGTGCCCAGAAAGCGTTCCGCCACCGCCACGGGATCGGCCATCCATTCGCCCAAGGGGCGCAGATGCGCGGCCCAGATGAAGCCTTTCGTGGTTTCCGCCCAGCCGTCCTGTTCGCCCAGGACGGTCAGGCGGGCGCCCATGGTCAACGCCTCGATCGCGCGGGCGCGGACCTTCGGTTCGGGGTAAAGATGGCTGGCCGGGAAGGCGAGCCAGTGCGTCTGCGGCAGGGCCGGTTCCAGCGCGGTGGCGGGCAGCCAGCCGCAATAGCCGTCCTTGTCCGACATGCCGAAGGCGAAGTGGCTGTCGCGGTCGATCACGGTGAAGCCGTCGCCCATCACCATCTGCCGTTCGCGTGCGCCTTGCGGTGCGGCCAGAAGGTCAACGAGGGCGACAGACACCTGCCGCGCCTCGCCCTTGGTGAAACGGGGGGCGTCGATCAGGCCCTTCAAGGATTCATGCGCGACGGCGCGGGTGGCGGGGGTGCTGCGGCGGTCCATGTCAGATTCCCAGCAGGTCGGGCAAGGCCTGCAGGATCGCGCGCGCGCCCTGACCCACGCCCCCCTTGGGACGTCCGGGCGCGTCGGCGGGCTGGTGGCCGTAGATATCGAAGTGCACGTAACGGTCGCCCGCGAAGCGGCGCAGGAACAGTGCGGCCGTGATGGCCCCCGCCATGCCGCCCGCCGGCGCGTTGTCCAGATCGGCGATGCCGGGTTCGATCATCGCCTCGTACGGCTCCCAGAAGGGCAGGCGCCAGACCGGATCGCGCACCTGCGCCGCCGCCGCGTCCAGTGCCGAAGACACGCCCGCGTCATCGGTGAAATAGGGCGCAAGGTCCGGCCCCACAGCCACCCGCGCGGCCCCCGTCAGCGTCGCCATGGAGATGGTGAGATCCGCCCCTTCCTCGGCCGCGTAGGCCAGCGCGTCGGCCAGCACCAGCCGCCCCTCGGCGTCGGTGTTGTTGACCTCCACCGTCAGGCCCTTGCGCGAGGTGAGGATATCCTTGGGCCGGAAAGCGCGCCCCGACACGGCGTTTTCCACCGCCGGGATCAGCACACGCAGGCGGATCGGCAGCTTCAGCGCCATGATCGCATGCGCCAGCCCCAGCACGGTGGCCGCCCCGCCCATGTCCTTCTTCATCAGCAGCATCGAGGCCGAGGGCTTGATGTCCAGCCCGCCCGTGTCGAAACAGACGCCCTTGCCCACCAGCGTCAGCGTGGGGCCGGCCGAGCCCCAGCGCATGTCCAGCAGGCGCGGCGCGCGTTCGGACCCGTGGCCCACGGCGTGGATCATGGGGAAGCCGTTGCGCAGATCGTCGCCCTGCGTCACCGCCAGCATCGCGCCATGACGGCGGGCGAGGGCGGCGGTCGCGGCCTCCAGTTCCTCGGGACCCATGTCGCTGGCGGGGGTGTTGATCAGGTCGCGGGTCAGCCATTCGCCTTCGGCCACCGGTACCAGATATTCGGACCCTTCGGGAAGCTTCAGGCGGGCGCCGGGTGTGGGCTGATCGCGGTAACGGGTGAAGCGGTAGGCGCCCAGAAGGAAAGCCAGAACCGCCTCGTCCCGCTCCGCCTCGCTCAGCTCGCCCTCCAGATGCCAGTCGCCTTCGGGCAGGCGGGCGGCGGGGGCCAGTGCAAAGCGGGTGCGGAGGCGCTGGGCGGCCGTGCCGTGTCCGATCACCGCACCCGTCGGCGCGCCATCCGCGCCTGGCAGCAGGCGCAGGTCGCCCGAGGCGGCGGCAAAGCCCGTGCCGCGCAACCATGCGCCCACATGGGCGGGCTGGCCCGACATCCACGCCTCCAGCGCCTCGGGGCGGACGACGAACAGCGGGCGCGAAGGGGCGCCGGCGGGGGACAAGGGCAGGATCATGGAAGGCTCCGAACAGTCGTGGCGGGCGGAGGGTAGCCGCTTGGACCGCAGCCGCAACCCCTAGCGCGACCGGGCCAGCAGATCGCGGCGCGGGTCCAGCGCCGCCTCGGTCATCCGCTTGAGGCGTGCCCAAAGGGCGGGCAAGGCCGGATGCCCGGCCTCCTCGGCCACCTGATCTGCCGTTTGCCTAAGCGAGATCAGGCCCAGATCCTGCGCCATTCCGGCGATCTTCCGCGCATGTCGCGGCAGGTCCGCGCGATTTCCGGCTGCCACAAGATCGTCCGTCAGGGTGACTTCAAGGGCCAGCGCGGTGAGCGACGCCCGCAAAAACCGCGATGCCTCGAAGCCTTTCCTGCGGTAGATGTCCACAATGGGGGCAGGGTCGCAGAACAGGCGGCACGGCGGGATCAGGGTGTGAATCGTGGCGGTCATGCGAAGTCCTTCCGGGGGCCTGCGACATCACGTGCCCCTTTTGACAAACGAACCATGTTCCCACATGAGGGGTTCCGTGCAAAATAGTCGCGATATCCAAAGGACTTGTGCCTGAAGACGCGCAAAAGGAGATTTGATGAAGGACTCACGCCCCCTTCCGCATTACCTGATCCAACGCTACCACGGCTGGCGCGCCACCACCTATGCCGCCAACCGTGCCTGGTACCGCCGCCTGGCCGGCGAGGGTCAGCACCCGCGCGCGATGGTCATCGCCTGCTGCGACAGCCGCGTGGACGTGGCCCAGATCTTCGGCGCCGACTCGGGTGAGCTGTTCATCCACCGCAACGTCGCGAACCTCGTGCCGCCCTATGATCCCGATGGTGATTATCACGGCACCTCCGCCGCGATCGAATACGCGGTGACGGCGCTGAAGGTGGCGCATCTGGTCGTGCTGGGCCATTCCAGCTGCGGCGGCGTGAAGGGCTGCCACGACATGTGCGAAGGCCGCGCGCCGGAACTGGAAGCCTCCACCTCGTTCGTCGGGCGCTGGATGGACATCCTGCGGCCGGGCTATGAACGGGTAAAGGAAGCCCAGCCCGCCGATCCCCTGCGTGCGCTGGAAAACGAGGCGGTTCTGACCAGCCTCGACAACCTGATGACCTTCCCCTTCGTGCGCGACGCGGTGGCCGAAGGCGTGCTGAGCCTGCACGGCTGCTGGAACGACATCGGCGAAGGCGGGCTGGAGCATTACGACTGGCGCGAACGGGCGTTCACGCCGGTCTGATCAGCGCGACATCTCCGCCGTCAGGCGGGCGCGCAGCCTGTTCTTGTCCCCGGCGATCATGCCGGGGATGAGGAACGCATCCACCACCCACCACAGCAGCGCCATGAGCGAGCTGACACCCATGGTCACCACCCCCAGCAGCATCAGCGCCAGCAGGGCCAGACCGGTTTTCAGGTGGCCCAGATAGAAGCGGTGCACCCCGAACGTGCCCAGGAAGAACCACAGAAGATAGGCCGCACCGGGCGACTTCGCCTCGTTCGTGATGCGCTGTTCGATGAGGATCTGTTGCTGGGTGTCGAGCATGGGGCGTCCTTTCGCGGTTGAACGGGTTCTGGACGCCGCCGGGCCTTGGCGCAATGGAAAAAGGCGCCCTGCGGGGCGCCTGATCCTCAGCCTTTCTTCAGGCAGCGCTTGCCCAGCACTTCCGCGATCTGCACCGCGTTCAGGGCGGCGCCCTTGCGCAGGTTGTCCGACACGCACCAGAGGTTCAGGCCGTTGTCGATCGTCGAGTCCTGACGGATGCGCGAGATGTAGGTCGCGTATTCGCCCACGCATTCGATCGGCGTGATGTAGCCGCCGGCCTCGCGCTTGTCGACGACCAGGATGCCGGGGGCTTCGCGCAGGATGTCGCGGGCCTCATGCTCGTCCAGGAAATCCTCGAACTCGATGTTGATCGATTCCGAATGGCCCACGAAGACGGGCACGCGCACGCAGGTGGCGGTCACGCGGATGTCCTTGTCGAGGATCTTCTTCGTTTCCGCGACCATCTTCCATTCTTCCTTGGTCGAACCGTCGTCCAGGAAGACATCGATGTGCGGGATCACGTTGAAGGCGATCTGCTTGGAGAACTTGGACGCGGCGACTTCCTGACCGGGGACGTAGATGCCCTTGGTCTGGTTCCACAGCTCGTCGATGCCCTCTTTTCCGGCGCCCGACACGGACTGGTAGGTGGACACGACGACCCGCTTGATCTTCGCGCGGTCGTGCAGCGGCTTCAGCGCCACGACCATCTGCGCGGTCGAACAGTTCGGGTTCGCGATGATCATCTTCTTGGTGTAGCCGTCGACCGCTTCCGCGTTCACTTCCGGCACGACCAGCGGCACCGCCGGGTCGTAGCGGTACAGCGAGGAGTTGTCGATCACGACACAGCCCGAGGCGGCGGCCTTCGGCGCGTAGATCTTCGTGGCGTCCGAACCCACGGCAAACAGGGCGATGTCCCAGCCGGTGAAATCGAAGGTGTCGAGGTCCTTGGTCTTCAGTGTCTTTTCGCCAAAGCTGACCTCGGTGCCAATGGACTTGCGCGACGCCAGCGCCACGATGTCGTCAATCGGAAACTCGCGCTCGGCGAGGATGTTCAGCATTTCGCGACCCACGTTGCCCGTGGCACCCGCGACGACGACCCTGTAGCCCACGATGGACCTCCTTTTCGTCTGAGAGGGGCGTGCCCCTCCGGTTGAAGGGACGCGTTCCCTTACCCCGAAGCCCCTTCGGTTGAAAGGATTATCCGTGGGAATGCAGAATAAATCGCGAATCTTGCGCGATCAGGCTGTTCACCCATTCCGCCTCGGCGGCGAAGTCATGGGGCACCTGATCAGCGGTGCGATGGCCCGACAGCGACAGGGTGGCGAAGAAGTCGAAGCCGTAAAGGTCGATCCGCGCCGCGCGGGACCGGGCCAGAAGGTCGATCATCATCGCCCCCGTGGTGGGCGGGGCGCCCAGACGGTCCTGCAGCGCCGCGTAATCGGCCAGCGGGTGGAGGTAGAAGCCGGGGCTGCGCGCGATGGCCCATGGCAGCCGCTTGCGCTTGTGCGACATCCACAGGATGCGCTTCGGCCGGATCCGGTCCAGCTGCCCGTGATCGAGGCTGGTCGCCAAGGCCAGCATGTCCGTGCGCATCCCGTGGGACAGGGGGCTGGGCATCGGCGCGCGGTTGATGCGGATCACGACATCGGCCGCGTCGATGGCGGCCCCGTGGGCGGCGTTCGCCAATCCCCGCGCATTGCCGATCAACGCCACGCGGCGTCCGGCGACATCGTCCAGCACCGCCTGCTGCGGCACGGACAGCGATTCGATCCCGTGTTCGTTGCGCAGCGTCCGGGCGACGAAGAAGCTGAAGCGGTTCATGCAAGCATCCGGCGGTACAGGGCGATCAAGGCCTCCGCCTCATCCTCGATCCGGAAGGCGCTGTCCACCCGCTGGCGGGCGGCGCGGGCCATGCCGGCGCGCAGGGCCGGACCGTCCAGAAGGGGCACAAGGGCGGCGGTCAGCGCGGGCACGTCGTCGGGGGGCACGAGGCGGCCGCTGTCGGCGCTCAGCAACTCCTCGAAGGCACCGACGCGGGTGGCGACCACGGGCACACCGCAGGCCATCGCTTCCAGCGGTGTCAGGCCGAAGCCTTCCCATCGCTGGGGGGCCACATACAGGTCCAGCGCGCCATACCAGTCGGGCATCCGGTCCACCGTCACTTCGGGCAGGAACAGGATGCGCCCCCCCAGTCCGGCGGCCGCCACGCGGGCCTTTAGATCGGCCAGAAAGGGCTGGTCCTTGTCCACCGCGCGGCCCATGACCACGGCCGTGACATCCCCGCGGGTCGGCAGCAGGTCGATCATCGCCGTCACGAAGTTGTCCGTTCCCTTGGAGGACCGGATGCGCCCGTAGCAGCCTACCAGCACGCCTTGCGGCAAGCCCAGCCGCACGCGCAGCGCCGCGCGATCGGCCGGCGGCGCAAACGTTTCCGTGTCGATCCCGTGCAGGATGACCTCGGCCTCCCGCTCCAGATAGGCGGCACCCTTGGCCGAGGTGGCGACCACCCGGTCCATCCTCCCGATCAGCCACTTCGTCCACCCCGTGTGCCGGCGTTGAGAGGCGGAGGTGAACAGGAGCCTGTAGCGCCGCCGCAGCCCGTAAACTAGGATCAGGCCCAGCAGCATCTCCGTGTTGCGGCGGGCGTGCCAAACCCGCCAGCGGTCGCGGGGCAGGGTGGCCGCCCGCCGCAGCGGGATGTGCGGCACGCCCGCAGGCAGGCCGGGCCCCGTGGCCACGATGCCGATCTGGCGCGCCTGCACCGGCACAAGGCGGGCGATGGTGGCGGTGACGCCGGACAGGCGCCGCTTCAGGTTGGGGGCAACGACAAGGATTTCCATGATCCGCATCCTATGCGGGGTGCAGGGCGTTGAACAGGTGGCGCTTCCCCTTCCTTCCGTGCCCGCTAGCTATGGTAGGGCAACAGGAAGGCGGCTTCATGCGGCTTGGTGACGTTCACATCATCTCCGGGCCATTCAAGCGGCGACCTGTCGCTCTTCACGCCGGACAGGGGGGTATGACGTGTCAGGCTATTGTGACGTGGATCCGCCCTCTGGCCTGCTGGCCGATTTCAACCCACCGCTGCGCACCGCATGTTCCGCTGAAGGTCATCATCAACCAAGCACTCCGCGTCTGGACCCGAACGGTCACGCTTGGCGGTCGGCGGGCGGGGATGTGACATGATCGGCCTCGCCCGACCTTCGGACGCGGCCGAGTTGCTGGCCTTGTACCAGCACCTCGTGTCGGAGGATCCGGTGCTGGATGTCGCCTCGGCGCAGGAGCGGCTGACGCAGCTGGCGTTGTACCCGGGCAGCGGCGTCTTCGTGCTGCGGTCCGGCGGCGCGATCGTGGCCTCGGCCACGCTGATCGTCATCCCGAACCTGACGCGGCAGGGGCGGCCCTATGCGTTGATCGAGAATGTAGTGACCCATGCGGACCATCGGCGGCAGGGCCATGGTGCGGCGGTCATGCAGGCCGCGATCAACGCCGCCTGGCAGGCCGGGTGCTACAAGATCCTGCTGATGACCGGATCCCGCGATCCCGCCACGCATCGCTTCTATGAAGGGTTGGGCTTCGACCGCGGCAAGACGGGCTACCGTCTGCGCCACCCCGATCACGCGCGGTGATACGGCGCGCCCGACAGGATCGAGGCCGCGCGATACAGCTGTTCCGTCAGCATGACCCGCACCAGCATGTGCGGCCACACCATCTGCCCGAAGGACAGCGCGAAATCGGCGCGGTTGCGGAACGCCGGGGCCAGCCCGTCCGCACCCCCGATGACAAAGGCGACATCCTGCCGCCCGCCATCGCGCCACCGCGCCAGATGGTCGGCAAAGTCCGGGCTGGACAGCGTGCGCCCGCGTTCGTCCATCACGCACACCAGCGCGCCCGAGGGGACGGCGCGGGCCAGAAGCTCCGCCTCCGCCTCCATCCCGCCGTTCTTGCGGTCCTCCACCTCGTGAACGCTCAACGGGCCGAGGCTGAGGGCCCGGCCCGTGCGGTCGAAACGGGTGGTGTAGTCGTCGACCAGTTCACGCTCGGGGCCCTGCCGAAGCCGGCCCACCGCGCACAGATGCACCCTCATCAGAGCGTGGGGGACTGCTGGTCCGAAGGAAGCCACATCTTTTCAAGCTGGTAGAATTCCCGGACCTCGGGGCGGAAGACGTGGACGATGACGTCGCCCGTGTCGATCAGCACCCAGTCGCCGGTGTCCTTGCCTTCGACCTTGGAAATGCGGCCAAAGTCCTGCTTGACGCTGTCCATCAGCTTTTCCGCGATGGACGCCACCTGACGCGAGGACCGGCCCGAGCAGATGACCATGTAATCGGCCATGTCGGAACGTCCGCGCAGGTCGATCTGCACGACCTCTTCGGCCTTGTCGTCGTCCAGCGACTGCAGGACGCGGGCCAGGATCGCCTCGCTTTGCGAGTTGTCGGGGGAAGCCGCGTTCATGTCAGGGCGCGGCCCGACCGGCAGACCGGTCGATGGATCGGAATGAGACAGGACATCGTCCTCCAGCTGTCGCGCGCGGGACAGCCCGCGCAAATCCCGTCCATGTTAACATCAAGGGGCCGCAACCTCAACGGGCGGTTCAGGGGGTGGGGCAGGGGCGGATTTTCGCCATCATCCCGTGCAGGCTGTCCGCGCTCAGGCTCTGTGATTTCGTGCTGCCGAAGCCGGAACGATACAGGGAGTAGGTGATGGAGGGTTTGGTCCGACGTTCCATCGTCGTGCAGAACGAGAGGGAGGGGCGATATTCACGCTGGGGGCCGGTGCGATCCCAAAGGTCCACCGCCCTTTGGCGATCCTCTTCCACCACCGCGAAGCGGTAGGTCGCGCCTTGTGCCGTCCTGACAGGCCCCTGCATCAGGGCCATTCCGACGCGATCATCCGGTTGCGTGTCCCGGTTTTCGCGGACGATGTCGATCGTGCCCTCGGGATACCTGAGGGCGCGGCCGTCCGACAACGTCATCCTCAGTTCGATCCCCCCGACACCTGCCCCCTCGTCCACCGCGTTCCATCCGCCCAAGCCACCGCCGGCAACATCGCGAACACCGCCCGCAGCAACCACGTCATAAGCCGTGCCCTTTTGAAAACCTTGCCTGCCGCGACAGTGCTGGTATGATGCGCACCATGCAAGGGTTCATCTACTTCAACATCACCGACCATGCCCGCCTTCCGGCGCGGTTCTTCGGTGCGACCCGCAACATCCTCGCGCGGCTTTGACGCGGCGGGGTGCCTTTTGGCATCCCACACGCCGCTGATCTGCATTCAAAGCCCCTCCCCGATGATTCCTTCCGAGGACGCCATGACCGCTCAGGACAAACCCCGTACCCTTTACGACAAGATCTGGGATGACCACGTCATCCAAGCCGACGCCGACGGCACCTGCCTTCTGTACATCGACCGCCACCTGGTGCACGAAGTCACCAGTCCGCAGGCCTTCGAAGGGCTGCGCATGACGGGTCGCAAGGTCCACGCGCCCGACAAGACGATCGCCGTGCCGGACCACAACGTGCCCACCACCGCCGGCCGCGAAACGCATATCGAGAATGAGGAAGGCCGCATCCAGGTTGCCGCGCTGGACACCAACGCGCGGGCCTCGGGCGTGCACTACTATCCCATCGACGACATCCGGCAGGGCATCGTGCACATCGTCGGCCCTGAACAGGGCTGGACGCTGCCGGGCATGACGGTGGTGTGCGGCGACAGCCACACCGCGACGCATGGCGCTTTCGGCGCGCTGGCCCACGGCATCGGCACGTCCGAGGTGGAGCATGTTCTGGCCACCCAGACGCTGATCCAGAAGAAATCGAAGAACATGAAGGTGGAGATCACCGGCTCGCTCCCCCCCGGCGTGACGGCGAAGGACATCACCCTGACCGTGATCGGGCTGACCGGCACGGCGGGCGGCAACGGCCATGTCATCGAATATTGCGGGCAGGCGATCCGCGAATTGTCGATGGAAGGCCGCATGACCGTCTGCAACATGGCGATCGAAGGCGGCGCGCGTGCGGGCCTCGTCGCGCCGGACGAGACGACCTTCGCCTATTGCAAGGACCGCCCCAATGCGCCGAAGGGCGAACAGTGGGACGCCGCCGTCGCCTACTGGAAGACGCTGTTCTCCGATGAAGGCGCGCATTACGACAAGGTCGTCACCATCCGCGCCGAGGACATCGCCCCGGTCGTGACGTGGGGCACCTCGCCCGAGGATGTGCTGCCGATCACCGGCGTGGTGCCGGAGCCGTCCAGCTTCGCGGGCGGCAAGGTGGCCGCGGCCCAACGCTCGCTGGACTACATGGGTCTGGAAGCGGGCCAGAAGCTGGACGAGATCGCGATCAACACGGTCTTCATCGGCTCCTGCACCAACGGCCGGATCGAGGATCTGCGGGCGGCGGCCGACGTTCTGCGCGGCCGCAAGGTCAAGGACGGCATCCGCGCGATGGTCGTGCCCGGATCGGGTCTTGTGCGCGCGCAGGCCGAAGCCGAAGGCATCGCGCAGGTGTTCCTGGACGCCGGTTTCGAATGGCGTCTGGCGGGCTGTTCGATGTGCCTTGGCATGAACGACGACCAGCTGTCGCCGGGCGACCGTTGCGCCGCCACGTCGAACCGCAACTTCGAAGGCCGTCAGGGCCGCGGCGGACGCACGCACCTGATGTCGCCCGCGATGGCGGCGGCGGCGGCGGTGACGGGACGCCTGACCGACGTGCGCGAACTGATGACGCAGGAGGCCGTGTAATGGACAAGTTCACCCAACTGACGGGCGTCGCCGCCCCCATGCCGCTCGTGAACATCGACACGGACATGATCATCCCCAAGCAGTTCCTGAAGACGATCCATCGGTCGGGCCTTGGGAAGAACCTGTTCGACGAGCTGCGCTATGACGCGCAGGGCGTGGAGAATCCGGACTTCGTGCTGAACCAGCCGGCCTATCGCAACGCCGAGATCATCATCGCGGGCGACAATTTCGGCTGCGGATCGTCGCGCGAACACGCGCCTTGGGCGCTCCTCGATTTCGGGGTGCGCTGCGTGATCTCCACCTCCTTCGCCGACATCTTCTACAACAACTGCTTCAAGAACGGCATCCTGCCCATCGTGATGCCGCAAGAGGTGGTGGACGTGCTGATGGACGACGCGACGCGCGGCGCCAACGCCCGCATCACCGTGGACCTGGAGCGGGAGGTGGTCACCACCTCGGACGGGAAGGAATTCGCGTTTTCCATCGATCCCTTCCGCCGCCACTGCCTTCTGAACGGGTTGGACGACATCGGCCTGACCATGGAAAAGGCCCCCGCGATCCAGGGGTTCGAGGCGCAGATGGCCACCGCGCGGCCCTGGGTTTAACCACGGATTTAACCCCGCGTTAACCGCAATTTGATAGCCCGGCACCATGCGTGTCGGGCTTTTCCTTTTCCTTCTGCTGATGCCACTGGCGGCTTCGGCCGATCCGGTGCGCGTGGCCACCTTCCACACGGACCTGTCCGCCAAGGGACCGGGCCTGATGCTGCGCGACATCCTGCGGGGGGACGCGGCGAAAGCGGTGGCGGCGGTGGATGCGACGAAGGCCGACATCCTTGTGCTGCAGGACGTGGATTACGACCTGCACGGCGTGGGGCTGAACGCCTTCGCGGATCTTCTGGCCACCGACTATCCCTACCGTTTCGCGCTGCGGCCCAACACGGGCATGGGCACCGGTCTGGATCTGGACGGTGACGGACGACTGGGCGGGGCGGCGGACGGGCAGGGCTTCGGCTTCTTTGCCGGGGATGGCGGGATGGCGGTGCTGTCGCGCTTTCCCATCCTGACAGAGGGGGTGCGCGACTTCTCGGACATGCTTTGGACCGCGAAACCCGATGCCCTGCTGTTCGAGGGGATGGGAGAGGACGCGAAAGCCGTGCAGCGCCTGTCTTCCGTCGCGCATTGGGAGGTGCCGGTGCAACTGCCGTCGGGTCCGGTGCTGCGGCTGCTGGCCTTCCACGCCACGACGCCGGTCTTCGACGGTCCCGAGGATCGCAACGGCCGCCGCAACGCGGATGAGATCACGTTCTGGACCGATCTGATCGACGGACGGCTGTCCTTCGTATCCCCGCAGGGCCCCTGGGTGATCTTGGGCAATGCCAACGCCGACCCGCACGCCGGCGACGGGCGGCGCGAGGGGATCGCCACGCTTCTGGCCCATCCGTCCCTGACTGATCCGCTGCCCGGCACCATCACGGCCGAATACGCGCAGACCGGCCCGTTGCGGCTGGATTACGTGCTGCCGCAGGCGGGCCTGACCGTCAGCGGCGCGGGTGTGGGTGAGGGCGCGCCCCATCGCCCGGTCTGGGTCGATCTCGACCTTTAGTTATCGGTGACGCGGAAGCCTTCGGGAATCGCGTCGCGCCCCCCCAGCACCAGATCGGCCATGACCTGCGCCACCTTGGGCGCCATGCCGAAGCCGATCTTGAAGCCGCCATTGGCAATGAAATGCCCCGGACGGTCGGGCCAAGCCCCCAGCATCGGGGCGCGGGACTTCGCGCGCGGGCGCAGCCCTGCCCAACGCTCCACCACAGGCGCGTCGGCCAGAACCGGCACGGCCGCGACGGCCTTGGCGTGCAGCGCGTCCAGTTGCGCGTCGGTGGACAGGTCCTGCGTGTCGCGTTCGGTCGTCGATCCGATGGCGACGGTGCCGTCGGCATGGGGGATGATGTGCAGCCCGTCCACGAACAGTTGCGGCAGATCCCGCGCATCATGCCGCAGCACCAGCGCCTGACCTTTCACCCCGGTGCCCACGTTCCGGCCCAACGCGCGGGACAGGTCCGCCAAGCCGGCCGTGCCCGTCGCCCACAGGGTGGGCGCGCCTTCCGCCAAAGGCCCGATCGTGCCGCCCTTGGATCGGATGGCTTCGGCCAGTGCGGTCAGCGCCATGCGAGGATGGATGCGCCCGGACAGCGTATCCTCGATCAGCAGGCCGGTGGGGGAAGGGGGCTCCCACCCGCTTTGGGCCGGGCGCACGCGCCACATGGCACGGCCTTGCCACAGGGTCTCCGCCTCGGCCCCCCGCGCTTCGGCCATGGCCACGGCGGCGGCGTCGGCCAGTGGTTGCAGGCGTCCGGTGCGGGCGTGGCCGGCGGGCAGGCCCGAGGCGTCCTCCACCCCGTGCCAGAAGGCGTTGGCCATCAGCAGGCTGTCGAACTGGAACGCCTTCTTCGGATTCCAGTTCTCTGGCACATGCGGCGCCAGCGCGCCCACCACCCCGCCCGAGGAGCCGGCGCCGATGCCATGGGGATCAACCACGGCCACGCAAGCGCCACGCCGCGCCGCCTCCCACGCGATGGACAGGCCGAAGATCCCGGCGCCGTGGATGATCAGATCGGGTGTCATGCGCCCTTCCTTACGGGATGCGGACCCCGACCGCCAGAACGGGTGTTGCGCTTGGCGCAAGGCGGGAGCATGGAGAGGGCGACGGAGATTCCCATGCAGGCAGAGCTTGACTGGCGGGACGGGGCGATTCCAGTCTCCTCCCGCTTTGACGATCCTTACTTCTCGCTTACGGGCGGGCTGTCCGAAACGCGGCACGTGTTTCTGGACGGAAACGACCTGCCCGCACGCTTTCGCGACGGGTTCCACATCGCCGAACTGGGCTTCGGCACCGGGCTGAACCTGCTGGCGGCGCTGATCGCGTGGCGGGCGGCGGGGGTGCCGGGACGGCTGCACTTCACCTCGTTCGAGGCGTTTCCGATGGCCGCGCCCGACATGGCCCGCGCCCTGTCCGCCTTCCCCGAGGTGGCGGAGGTGGCGGCCCCGTTCCTGTCGCAATACGCCGACGGCGCCCGCCACATCCAGCTGGACGATCTGGACGCGCGGATCGTGACCGGCGACGCCCGTGACACCCTGCCCGCCTGGGAGGGCGCCGCGGATGCATGGTTCCTTGACGGCTTTTCCCCTGCCAAGAACCCCGAGATGTGGTCGGACGACCTTCTGGCGCAGGTGGGACGGCACACGGCGCCCGGCGGCACCTTCGCCACCTACACCGCCGCGGGCCATGTGCGTCGCGCCCTTCAGGCCGCGGGCTTCGCGGTGGAACGCCGGGCGGGATTTGGAACGAAACGGCACATGACGGTCGGCCATCGACCGGAGGAGACCCCATGACCGAGGCCAATACCCGCAAGGGCATCGCCTTCATGATCGCGGCCACGATGATCTTTTCCCTGCAGGACGCCCTGTCCCGCCATCTGGGGGAAACGAACAACGTCTTCGTCATCGTGATGATCCGCTACTGGGTCTTCGCGGCCTTCGTGGTGGCGTTCGCGATGCGATCCTCGGGCGGGCTGCGGCGAATGCTGCGGCCGCGCTATCCGCTGATCCAGGGGCTGCGCGGCGTGCTGCTGGTGGCCGAGATCTGCATCATGGTCGTGGCCTTCGTGAAGCTGGGGCTTGTGGCCACGCACGCCGTCTTCACCTGCTTCCCGCTCTTGGTGGCGGCCTTGTCCGGGCCGATCCTGGGCGAATATGTCGGTTGGCGGCGCTGGCTCGCGGTGGCCGTGGGCTGCGTCGGGGTGTTCGTCATCCTGCAGCCGGGGGCGGGGGTGCTGTCGGTCTGGTCGGTCCTGCCCTTCGCCGCCGCGCTGATGTTCGCGCTTTACGGCCTGCTGACCCGCTTCGTCGCGGCCGAGGACGGGGCAGAGGTCAGCTTCTTCTGGGCGGGCATTGCGGGGGCGGCGGCCATCACGGTGCTGGGCCTGTGGTTCTGGCAACCGCTCAGCGCGGGAAGCGCGCCTTGGATGGCGCTGCTGGCCTGTTCGGGCATCCTTGGCCACTGGTGCATGATCCGCGCCTACGACTTCGCCGAGGCGAGCGAGATCCAGCCGTTTTCCTTCCTGCAACTGGTCTGGGTGACGATCATCGGCGTCGCCTTCCTGGGCGAGGCACTGACCCCGAACATCGTCATCGGGGCCTTCATCGTCGTGGCGGCCGGCCTCTTCACCCTGTGGCGCGCCGAAAAGAAGGGCGAGGAGCCTACCCCCGTAACTCGTCCGTGACGCGGACGGGCACGGGCACCCCTGCCAGCCGCGCGCGGTAGATCACGAGCGATTCCACGACCCGCTGCACATAGCTGCGGGTTTCGGCGTAAGGGATGTCCTCCACCCAATCCACCACGTCCACGGCCGGATCGCGCGGATCGCCCATGGCCGCGATCCACTGGCGCGGCCGCCCGGGTCCGGCATTGTAGCCCGAGGCGACCAGCGACACGGCCGGCCCGAACTCCTCGATCATCTGGGCAAGGTAGGTGGAGCCGAGGCGCACGTTGAAGGCCGGATCGGCCGTCAGGCGCGCCGTGCTGAAATCGGCTCCAAGGCCGGTCGCCAGCTTCTTCGCCGTTTCGGGCATCACCTGCATCAGCCCCCGCGCGCCGGCCGGGCTGACCACCGCCGGATCGAACTCGCTTTCCCGACGCGAGATGGCGAGCGCGAAGGCCCGCGTCACCGGCAGCCCGTCCGGCACCAGATCCGGGACGGGATAATACGCAGCGGGCAGGATGATGCCGCGCCCCGCCGCCATCTTGGCAAGATTCAGCGCGATGTTCGGCTGGTCGATCGCCAGCGCCATGTCCGACAGTTGCGCCAAGCCCGTCGCGTCCTGCGATTCGGCCAGATGCAGAAGGAAGCGGCGGCCCTGCTGGAAATCCCCCGCTTCCAGCAACAGGCGCGCGGCCTGCATCACGGATCCGGTCATGAAAGGCGCCGTGCGCCAGTCTGGCGTGGCGTTGCCGGCCAGAAGGACGGGATCGGTGTTCAACCCCAGCCGTTCGGCCGCCAGCAGCCCGTAATAGGCCGAGGAATGGGCCGCCGCCTTCTGGAACGTGGTCATCGCGGCGTCGTAGTTGCCCATCGCTTCCAGCGCGCGGCCCTGCCAATACAGCGCGCGCGACAGGCTGATCGCCGTGCCCACGCCTTGTTCCAGATGGCGGAAATGCTCCAGCGCGTCGGCGGGGCGGTTCAGGCGGCGCAGGGCGATGTGGCCGGCCAGAAACTCCAGATCCGCGAAATCGCCCCCTTCCGTCAACCCGTGGGAGGAAGCGATGCGATAGGCGAGCTGCGGGTCCTTGTCCTCGAACTCCCGCACAAGGAAGATGCGGCGGGGGGCCCAAAGGTCGGGGCGGCCCAAGGCTGCGGCGCCCGTGCTGTGCGCCAGGATCAGCTCCGCCGCCTCGGGGTACAGCTTCTTGCGCATCCGCCAGGCGAATCGTTCATAGGCCAGCCCCGGATGGTCGGCCAGCTGGGGCGGAACGGCGGCGATCAGCTCGTTCACGCCGTCCTCGTCCGCGCGCAGGGCCAGCCGGGCGCGCACCAGCGCCTGCCAGCCCGCGGACAGGCGGGGAATCATGCGCTCCGCCTCGGCGCGCTTGCCGTTCCACAGCAGGCGGTCGGTGCGGGGGATGTCCTCACCGGCGATGGGGACGGGATACATGCGGGACAACTCGTCCTGTTCGTCGGCCGTCAGCGACAGGTCGCGCCAGGCACGCAACGCTTCGGCTTGCGCTTCGGGCGCGCGGTCCTGCGCCAGATAGGCGCGCGACAGGGCGATGGCCCCCTTGGCCGTTTGCGGGCGCTGCGTCGCGAAATAGGTGATGATCCGGTCCGCATCGCCCGAAACCGCGATCTCCGCTTCCCCCTTCTGGCGCAGAAGGGGGATGCCGGGCCAGTCCGGACGGCGGGCGAGGAACGTCTCGTAGTCGCGGGCCGTGCCGTCCCCTTCGCGCAGGCGCTGCCATTCGACGATGTCGCGCGCCACGTCGCTTTGCACGGCGTTGCGGGCGGCGTCCCAGTCGTGCTGGGCTGAAAGTTGCAGCGCGGTCTTCAGCCCGTCCGCCAGTGCGGGCAGCGGAAGCATCAGGCAGGCGGACAAAAGCAGGGTTTTCATGCCGCGCATCCTGCCAAAGCGCAGCCCCCGGGGCAACACACGACCGCGCCAGCTTGGCAAAGGCCGTCTTGCGGCGTAAGGAAGTCGCGTTTCAATGCGGACGAATCCGCCGAAGGGGAGAAGCGTGTCATGATCAAGGGTTCCATTCCTGCCCTCGTGACGCCGTTCAAGGACGGCGCACTGGATCTGGACACGCTGAAGAAGCTGGTCGACTGGCAGATCGCCGAAGGGTCGTCCGCGCTGGTGCCCGTGGGCACGACGGGCGAAAGCCCCACCCTGACGCATGAAGAACACCGCACCGTGGTCGCCAAGGTGGTGGAATACGCCGCGGGCCGCGTGCCGGTCATCGCGGGGGCAGGGTCCAATTCGACCGTGGAAGGCATCGGCCTGATCCGCTTCGCGCAGGAAGCGGGGGCGGACGCCGCGCTGGTGGTGACGCCCTATTACAACAAGCCCACGCAGGCGGGCCTGATCGCGCATTACCGCGCGCTGCACGACGCCAGCGACCTGCCGATCATCATCTACAACATTCCCGGCCGTTCGGTCGTGGACATGTCGCCCGACACGATGGGCGAACTGGCCAAGCTGCCCCGCATCGTCGGCGTGAAGGACGCGACCGGCAAGCTGGAGCGGGTGAGCCAGCAGCGCATCACCTGCGGTCCTGACTTCGTGCAACTTTCGGGCGAGGATGCGACCGCACTCGGCTTCAACGCGCACGGTGGTGTGGGCTGCATTTCCGTGACGGCCAATGTGGCCCCGCGTCTTTGCGCCGAATTCCAGGCGGCGACGCTGGCCGGCGATTACGCCAAGGCGCTGGAGTATCAGGACCGCCTGATGCCGCTGCACGAGGCGATCTTCCTGGAACCGGGCCTTGCCGGCGCGAAATACGCCCTGTCCCGTCTGGGCCGGTGCGAGGAGGAGGTGCGCCTGCCGCTGGTGGGCGTCAGCGACGGGGTGAAGGCGCGGATCGACGCGGCCATGCGCCATGCGGGCCTGCTGAACTGACATCTGGACGGGGGCGCCCGCGCCCCCTATCTCTGCCCCATGAAAAAATCCGATCCCAACAGCAAGCTGATCGCCGAAAACCGCCGCGCGCGGTTCGATTTCGCCATCGAGGATGACATCGAGGCGGGGATCATGCTCCTCGGCTCCGAGGTGAAGTCGCTGCGCCAGGGCGGATCGAACATCGCCGAAAGCTATGCGAGCGTGGAGGACGGGGAGCTATGGCTGATCAACGGCTATGTCGCGCCCTATCTTCAGGCCAAGACCTGGGGGCATGAGGAGCGTCGCCGCCGCAAGCTGCTGGTCAACCGCAAGGAGCTGTCGCGCCTGTGGAACGCCACGAAGCGCGAAGGCATGACGCTGGTCCCGCTGCGGATGTATTTCAACGACCGTGGCGTCGTGAAGGTGAAGATCGGCATCGCCAAGGGCAAGAAGCTGGCCGATAAGCGCGAAACCTCGGCCAAGCGCGATTGGCAGCGCCAGCAGGCCCGCCTCTTGAAGCAGGGCTGAGCGGCGCGTAACGAAGGGGGCGGAGGTGTCCCCATGACAAACGATCCCCATACCCTTGTTTCCACCGACTGGCTGGCCGCGCGGCTGGACGAGGTGGTGGTGCTCGACGCCTCGTGGCACATGCCGGCGGACGGGCGCGACGCGGCGGCCGAATACGCGCAGGCGCACATTCCCGGAGCGCGCTTCTTCGACATCGACCGGATCAGCGATACGGACAGCGACCTGCCCCACATGGCCCCCACGGCCGAAGCGTTCGGGCAGGCCATCGGCGCCATGGGCATCGGCGGCGCGACGCAGGTCGTGGTCTATGACAGCAAGGGCCTCTTTTCCGCCGCCCGCGCCTGGTGGATGTTCCGCCTGATGGGCCACGACGCCGTGGCCGTGCTGGATGGCGGGCTGCCCAAGTGGCAGGCGGAGGGTCGTCCCCTGACCACCGAAATCCCTGAACTGCTGTTCGAAGCCGTGCTGCCCGTCCTGCAACTGGGCCGCGTCCGCACCGCCGAACAGGTGGCGACCGGCCGCGCGCAGGTGGTGGATGCCCGCGCCGCCCCCCGCTTCCGGGGCGAGGTGGCCGAACGGCGTCCCGGCTTGCGATCCGGCCACATCCCCGGCGCCCGCAACCTGCCGTTCGGAGAGGTGCTGAACCCCGACGGCACGATGAAGCCGGTGGAGGCGCTGGAAAAGGCGTTCCGCACGGCGGGGGTGGATCTGAAAAAGCCTGTCGTCACCTCCTGCGGGTCCGGCGTGACGGCGGCGGTGCTGAGCCTTGCGCTGGAACGGCTGGGCCATCCCGATCACGCGCTGTACGACGGATCATGGACGGAATGGGGCGGCCGCGCCGACCTGCCGGTGGAGAAGGGCTGATGTTCGACACGTTGAAACCACAACCCGCGGATTCGATCCTGCACCTGATGCAGATGTTCCGCGACGACCCGCGCCCCGTGAAGGTGGATCTGGGCGTGGGCGTCTACAAGGACGCCGAAGGCCGCACCCCTGTCATGCGCGCCGTGCGCGAGGCGGAGCGGATGATCTGGGACACGCAGGACACGAAGGTCTACACCGCGATGCCCGGCGATCCCGTGTTCCTGGCCGCGATGCAGCGCCTGATCCTGGGCGCGGAAGGGGGCGCGGCCATCGCCACGCCCGGCGGCACGGGCGCGGTGCGGCAGGCGCTGGAACTGGTGCGGATGATGAACCCCGACGCCACGATCTGGCTGTCGAACCCGACTTGGCCGAACCATCCGGCGATCATCGACTATCTGGGCCTGCGCCGCGCGGAATACCGCTATTTCGACGCGGCCACCGGTGGTCTGGACATCGAGGGGATGCTGGAGGATCTGACCCGCGTCAAACCCGGCGACGTGGTCCTGCTGCACGGCTGCTGCCACAACCCGACGGGGGCGAACCCCTCGCTTGTGCAATGGGCCGAGGTGGCGAAGGTCCTGACGGGCGCGGGCGCATTGGCGCTGATCGATCTGGCCTATCAGGGCTTCGGCGACGGGCTGGAGGAGGATGCGCTTCCAACCCGCTTCCTTGTTCAGCGCCTGCCGGAGGTCCTGGTGGCGGCCTCCTGTTCCAAGAACTTCGGGATCTACCGCGAACGCACGGGGGTCCTGCTGGCTACGGGCGGCGATCCGGCGCGGGTGCAGGGCAATCTGGCGGCGCTGAACAGGCTGTCGATCTCGTTCCCGCCCGATCACGGGGCGCGGGTGGTCAGCACGATCCTGACCGATCCCGCGCTGGGCGCCGACTGGCGGGCCGAGCTGGAAGGCATCCGCACCGGCATGATCGCCCTGCGCGAAGGGCTGGCGGTGGCCCTGCGCGACGCCTGCCGCACCGACCGCTTCGGCTTCGTCGCGGAACATCGAGGCATGTTCTCGCGCCTTGGCCTGTCCCCCGAACAGGCGGAGCGGGTGCGGGTCGATCATGGGATCTACATGCTGGGGGACAGCCGGATCAATGTCGCCGGCCTCAGCCACGCCAACATCCCGGTCGTGGCGGCCGCCATCGCCGCCGTGATGTGAAGCCCGTGATGTGAAAAAGGGCGGAGCCGCGGCTCCGCCCTTTTTCTTTGCCCGAAGGGGCGATCAGTAGTGATAGGCGCTTTCGCCGTGCGAGGTGGTGTCGAGGCCTTCGCGTTCCTGATCTGCGGTGACCCGCAGGCCGATGACCACGTCCACGATCTTGTAAAGAATGGCCGACACCACGCCGCACCACACGATCGTCACCAGAACCGCAAGGATCTGCGTCCAGACTTGGGCGCCCATCGTCACGCCCTCGGCATAGCCGATGCCACCCAAGGATGCGGAGGTGAAGATGCCGGTGCCGATCGCGCCCACGATGCCGCCCATGCCGTGGATGCCGAAGACATCAAGGCTGTCGTCATAGCCGAACTTGTTCTTCACCGTGGCCACGAAGAAGTAGCATACGGCCGAACCGATGGCGCCCAGCACGATCGCGCCCACCGGTCCGATCAGGCCGGCCGCGGGGGTGACCGCCACCAGACCCGTCACCATGCCCGACACCGCGCCCAGCATGGAGGCCTTGCCACGGGCGGCCCCTTCGATCGCGACCCAGGCCAGGGTGGCGCCGGCGGTGGCGGTGAAGGTGTTGATCATGGCCAGCGCGGCACCGCCATTGGCTTCCAGGTTCGATCCGGCGTTGAAGCCGAACCAGCCCACGAACAGCATGCAGGCCCCGACCATGGTCAGCGTCATCGAATGCGGGGCCAGCATGTCGCGGCCCAGACCGATGCGCTTGCCCACCAGCATGGACCCGACAAGGCCCGCGATCCCGGCGTTGATGTGCACCACGGTGCCGCCGGCGAAGTCCAATGCGCCCCAGCCGAACAGCAGGCCGTTGGCGTCCCACACCATGTGCGCGATCGGGAAGTAGACGAAGGTGACCCACAGCAGGATGAACAGCATCAGCGCGCTGAAGCGGATCCGTTCGGCAAAGGCGCCGACGATCAGGGCCGGGGTGATGCAGGCGAAGGTCATCTGGAAGCAGATGAACACGTATTCCGGAATCACGTATTCGGCCGAGAAGGTGGCCGCCATGCTGTCCGGCGTGACGCCGGCCAGGAACATCTTGGCAAAGCCGCCGAAGAACGGCCCCGTGTTGCCGCCGAAGGCGAAGGAATAGCCCCACAGAACCCAGACCACGATCACCATCGCGGTGATCAGCGTGCACTGCATCAGCACCGACAGCATGTTCTTCGTCCGCACGAGGCCGCCATAGAACAGCGCGAGGCCCGGCAGGATCATGAACAGCACGAGCACAGTGGACACCAGCATCCACGCCACATCGCCCTTGTCCATGACCGGCTCCACCACGGCGGCGGGCACGGCGCCCTGCGCCAGCGCCGGAAGGGCGCCCATCGCGCCCAGTGCGGCCAGACCCGCGGTCTTCATCACTTGTCTCATCGTCCCCAGTCCCCCCGTGCGATCAAAGCGCATCGTCGTTGATTTCGCCCGTGCGCACACGGACGGCCTGTTCCACATCCAGCACGAAGATTTTGCCGTCGCCGATCTTGTCGGTTTTGGCGGTGGCCTGGATGGCGTCCACCACCGATTCTGCCATCGCGTCCGACACCACGATCTCCAGCCGGACCTTCGGCACGAAGTTCACGGCGTATTCCGCGCCACGATAGATTTCCGTATGGCCCGACTGCGATCCGAAGCCCTTGATTTCCGTCACCATCATCCCGCGCACGCCGATGGCGGTCAGGGCCTCGCGGACCTCCTCCAGCTTGAACGGCTTGATGGCTGCAATGATCAGTTTCACCGTGCATCCCCTCGTGATTGCGGCCTTGGGCCATTGGGGGCAGAAAGCGGTCTTTTTGGGCTTCCGGCAATCATCCGCCGAACCGCAAGGCGGCTGAAGACAGGCCAATATGGCGGTACGCCTGTTATTTCGGCGGAATGCGCAAAAACTTTGCGGCGCGGTAACGGGGCGGAAACAAACAGCCCTCAACAAAGCCGGCGAGAAACGTTATTCTGCTGCGACAGAAAAAGAAGGGCAGACAGGCATGAGTGGACCGACCAGGCGCACGCCTCTCGTGGCGGAGAAGCGCTATGCGGCGAACGGCAGCGGACGTGGGGCAGCGGGCGGCGGTCAGGGCGGCGGCAATGGCGGGGGCCGGACCGGCGGCGGTCAGGGCGGCAACGGTGGTGGGCCAAGGAAACCCGCGCCGCGCAAGCCTGCGCCCCGCCGGCCGCGCAACCCGGTCGTCGCGCTGGTTCTGGGCCTGCTGACCCTGCTGCGCCGCGTGGTGTGGGGGGTCTTCTGGCGCTCCGCCCTGGTGCTGGCGCTTCTGATCGGCGGGGCCACGTTCTACTTCGCTTCCACCCTGCCGCAGGTGTCGGACCTTCTGGACGCGCGGGTGCGCGGGTCGGTCACCATGCTGGACGGCAACGGCGAAACCTTCGCCTGGCGGGGGGAAGTGTATGGCGGCTCCCTCCGGTCCGAGGATGCGTCGGCCAACCTGCGCAACGCCGTCGTCGCGACCGAGGATCGGCGCTTCTACCGCCACTTCGGGGTCAGCCCGCGGGGCATCGCCTCGGCCGTCGCGATCAACCTGCGCGCGGGCCGCGGCCCGTTCGACGGCAACGGCGGGTCCACCATCACGCAGCAGGTGGCGAAGCTGCTGTGCCTCGGTGTGCAATACGATCCCGAAAAGTGGAAGTCGGAAGCCGAGTACGAGGCCGACTGCCGCACCACCAGCCTGTGGCGCAAGATCAAGGAAGTGCCCTATTCGCTGGCGATGGAGGCCAAGTATTCCAAGGCCGACATCCTGACCATCTATTTCAACCGCGTCTATCTGGGCGCCGGTGCGCGCGGGTTCGAAGCCGCAGCCGAACGCTATTTCGGCAAGTCCGCGAAGGCGGTCGAACCGGCCGAGGCCGCGATGCTGGCGGGCCTTCTGCGCGCCCCGTCCTATTACGCGCCGACGAACAACCTGCAGCGCGCCATTGACCGCGCGAACGTCATCGTCGGCCTGATGGAGGATCAGGGCTACCTGACCGCCGAACAGGCCCGCTATGCCGTGGCAAATCCGGCGCAGCTGTCCGGCGCGGCCGAGGACCGGTCCGGCGGGTTCTTCGCCGATTGGGTGATGGAATCGGGCCCCGACTTCCTGACCCGCGACACGACCGAGGATGTGGTGATCCAGACCACCATGGACCAGCGTCTTCAGCGTGCGACGCAGGACGCGGTGACGCAGGTGTTTAAGGACAAGGTCAGCGAAGGATCGAAGGCCCAGACGGCCGTGGTCGTCATGTCGCCGGACGGCGCCGTGCGCGCCATGCTGGGCGGGCGGACGGTGGAACCGGCCGGGTCCTTCAACCGCGCCACGCAGGCGCTGCGGCAGACGGGGTCGTCCTTCAAGCCCTTCGTTTATGCCGCCGCGATGGACGCAGGTTTCAGCCCCGCCGACTTCGTGGAAGACAAGCCCTTCACGCTGAACATCCCCGGATCGGGCCCGTGGACGCCGTCGAACTATGACCACACGTTCAGCGGGGTCGTGACGCTGACCCACGCCTTGGCCCATTCGCTGAACATCCCCGCCGTCCGCGTGTCCGAGGCGGTGGGCCGGCAGAAGGTCATCGACGTCGCATCGCGCTTCGGGATCCATTCGAACCTGGTGAACAGCCCCTCGCTGGCGCTGGGCGTGTCCGAGGCGACGCTGCTGGAGATGACGGGCGCCTATGCCGGCATCCTGAACGGCGGAATGGCCGTGCATCCCTATGGCCTGACCAGCCTGCGCCTGCGCGGCGACGACACGCCCCTGATCGGCCAGACCGGGGGCTTGGGCGAACGCGTGATCTCGGACGAGGCGGCGCAGCTTCTGACCTACATGATGACGCAGGTGATCGAAACGGGGACCGGCCGGCGCGCGAAGCTTCCGTCAGGGCGCGAGGCGGCGGGCAAGACCGGCACCACGCAGGCCGCGCGCGATGCGTGGTTCATGGGCTTCACGGCTGATTACGTCGTGGGCGTCTGGATGGGCTATGATGACAACACGCCGTTGAAGGGTACCACGGGCGGCGGTCTGCCCGCAGACATCTGGCGCGAGGTCATGAGCCGGATCGAGGACGGCCAGCCGCTGGTTCCGCTGCGCAAGATCGTGCCCGAAGCCCGCGTTCCCCCTTCTGCCCCCACCAACGCCCCCGTGGCCGAGGTGCAGCCGGTCCCGCAGGCCCAGCCGCAGTCGCAGGGCGAACCCAACGTCGCCGAGCGCATCCTGAACGACGTCCGGCGCGCCTTTGGGGGATAAACGAAAGGCCCCGCCAGATGGCGGGGCCTTTTTCATTCCAAACCGGCGGGTTCAGGCGCGGCGCAGGGCCTGCGTCAGGCGGTCGATGCTGCCGCCCTGCTGGTCCAGGATCGCCTGAACCTCGGTCCGTTCGGAGGCGAGCATGTTCACGCCCTGAATGATGATGTTGAAGAACTTCGGGCTGCCGCTGTTCGTCGACACGTGCCAGCGTACATCCGCCCCCGAGCTGCTGCGGGAGGAGGCGGTGGACACCACCTCGTAATAGCTCTTGATCGGGTTGACACCGGTCACCTGGATCTTGCCGCCGATGAACTCGCGGAAGCGACGTCCGTACTTGCGTGACACGTAGCCTTGATAGGCCTGCGTGTAGGCCTGAAGCTGGGCCGGCGTCGCCTGACGTGCGGCCACGCCCAGCGTGGAACGGGCGATCGTGGGAACGTCGGCATAGGTCGCGAAGACCCGCTCGAAGTCGTCGTACATCTGCTGCTCGGACTGGCCCGAAGCGATGATCTGGTTGACCGAGGCGACAGCCTGTTCGACCGCGCGGCGGGCCGCGTCGGCACCGCTTTGCGCGCGGGCAAAGCCGGGCAGCGTCAGCGCCAGACCACCGACGACCAGACCACCGGCCAAAGCGCGGCGGGTCAGAACGGGGGCAAAGGGAGTGTTATTGAGCATTGGTATCCTCGTAGGGATCTATGAAATCTGCGGACGCCGCGGCCGGGGCCGCACCACCGGGTGCATCGGCATACGGATCGATAAACCCGCCATCCCCCTCTGCGGTTCCCCGCCCGGCGTTCTGCTCCAGCGTGAAGCGCCGGTTCTGCAGGTAGGCCAGACGCGCCTGCGAGTAGCTGTCCGCACTGTCATAAAGCACATCGTCGATCGTGTCGGTGTAGGTGTAGCGGGTGTCCAGGATCTCTCCGCCCTTGGCCACGGAGGCGTAGGTGGTTTCGGGCTTGTCGATCAGGAAGTTCAAGGGATTGGTGATCGTGTCGACGATCAGGCCCAAGGTGTCGCGCGTGGTGGACGGGCCGAAGACCGGGTTTTCCACATAGGCGCCTTCGCCCGCACCCCAGGTGTACAGCGTTTCGCCGAAATCGGCGTCCTTCTGGGGCATGCCCAGATGCGTCGCCGGATCGAAGATGCCCAGCACCCCGATGGTGGAGTTCACGAGGAACCGGCCGGTGTTCGACAAGGCGCTGCCCGGGCGGCCCTGAAGAACGCCGTTCACGACATCGCCCGGCAGTTCGAGGTTTTCGGCCACGTTCGAGATGCTGGTCCGCACCGGACTGGGCACATGGCCATAGGTGTGGGACACGGGACGAAGGACGCGACGGTCCAGACCCTTGTTGAACGCGTGGAAGTTGCGGTTCACCCCTTCGTTCGGGTCGTTCACCCCCGTCGCCTGCGGGGCGGGGCCACAGGCGGCCAGCAGGGCCAGTCCCGAAACAGCGGCCAAGGCCGATACCCGCGACAAAGCTTTGTTAACCACCATCATCCTAATGTCCCCATCAAATCGTGACTGAACGTCACCGCCCCAGGTTCACGCCATATTCGGCCAGACCGGCGATGACAACGTCGGCCGAAACGGGACGAGGGGCATCGTGGCAAAAATGACGAACGGAACCGGAATACCAGAACTGCGGCAGGCCCTGCGGCTGTCAAGGGGCGGTCTGGTGGCGGTGGGGGTTTTCTCGTTCTTCTGCAACCTTCTGATGCTGACCGGACCGCTTTACATGATGCAGGTCTACGACCGTGTGCTGGCGGCGCGCTCGGTGGAAACGCTGGTGGCCTTGTCTCTTCTGGCGGGCGGGCTGTTCGCGGTCATGGGCTTTCTGGACGCGGTGCGCGGGCGCATCCTCGTCCGTCTAGGGGCCGCGTTTCAGGACGGGCTGGACCTGCGGGTGTTCCGGGCCGCGCTGGCGCGGCTGTCGCGGCGGCCGGACGACGCGCGGGCGCTGGCCGCCTCGCGCGATCTGGAGGCGGTGCAGAAGGCCTTCGCCTCCCCCGTGACCGCGTCGCTGTTCGACCTGCCGTGGACGCCGCTGTTTCTGGGCCTGATCTTCCTGTTCCATCCGGCGCTGGGCTGGCTGGCCCTGGGGGGCGGGACGGTGCTGGTGGCGCTGACGGCACTGAACCGCCGCCTGTCCGCCGCCCCCTTGGCCGAAGCGGCCCGCCTCGGTGCCGAAGCCGAACGCGCGCAGCAGATCCTGCTGGCCGAGTCGGAAACCATCGGCGCGCTGGGCATGTCCGACGCGGCCTTCCGCCGCTGGCACGACCTGCGGCACGAAGGGCTGGTCAGCGGGGCCGCCGCGGCGGGGCTGAACGGCGGCATCGGCGCGGTGACGCGGGTGCTGCGCCTGATCCTGCAATCGGCGATGCTGGGCCTTGGCGCATGGCTGGTGCTGCATCAGGCGATCGGGGCCGGGGTGATGATCGCGGCCTCCATCCTGATGGGACGGGCGCTGGCCCCGATCGAGGGGATCATCGCCCATTGGGCCACCGTCGTGCGGGCCCAGCAGGGCTGGACCCGCCTGAACGGGTTTCTGATCGCGGAACCGGCCCCCCAGATGCCTTTGCCGTTGCCCCGCCCCGTCGCCCGGCTGGAGGTGGAAGGGCTGACCGTGCTTCCTCCCAACGGCGGGGCGCCTGTGCTGCGTGGCATCGGCTTCACCGTCGCCCCCGGTCAGGCGATGGGGGTGATCGGGCCGTCGGGGGCGGGGAAAAGCTCCCTCGCCCGGGCAATCACGGGCGTCTGGTCCGCGCAGGCGGGGCAGGTGCGTCTGGGGGGCGCGGCGCTGGGGCAATATGACGGCGACGCGCTGGGGGCGTGGCTGGGCTATCTGCCGCAGCGGGTGACGCTGTTCGACGGGACGGTGGCCGAAAACATTGCCCGTCTGGGCACGCCGGACGCCGAGCGCGTGCTGGCCGCCGCCCAGCAGGCCGCCGCGCATGAGATGATCCTGTCGCTGCCCCAAGGCTACGACACCCGCGTCACGGCGCTGGGGGCGCAGCTGTCGGGCGGGCAGATCCAGCGCATCGGCCTGGCCCGCGCCCTGTATGGCGATCCGGTCCTGTTGGTGCTGGACGAACCCGACGCCAGCCTGGACGCCGAGGGAACGGAGGCGCTGCGTGCTGCGCTGCGCGACCACAAGGCCCGCGGGGGCGCGGCGGTGATCGTGGCGCACCGCCCCTCGGCCATTCAGGATTGCGACCGCCTTCTGGTGCTGGAGGCGGGGATGCGCCGCGCCTTCGGCCCGAGGGACGAGATCCTGCGCCAGATGGTCCGGAACCACGCCGAAATCCTGCGCGAAAGGGGCGCCGCATGACCTTCGGGATCAAGGGGCAGGTCGTGGCCGGGGGCGTGGCGCTGGCGATCCTGGTGGCGGGCTTTGGCGGCTGGTCGGTGCTGGCGCGGATCGACGGCGCGGTGATCGCCCCCGCCAGCCTGCAGGTGCCGGGCAACCGCCGCGCGGTGCAGCATCTGGACGGTGGCGTGGTGACCGGGGTGAGCGTGGCCGAAGGGCAGGTTGTGCAGGCGGGTGATCTGCTGCTCAGCCTGGATGGAAGCGCCCTTCGCTCCGAACTCGCCATCGTGGAAAGCCAGGTGTTCGAGGTGACGGCCCGCCACGCCCGCCTGGCGGCGGAACGGGACGAACGGGCCGCGATCACCTTCCCGCCCGACCTTCCCGCCGACCGGGCCGAAGTCGCGCTTCAGATGGAAGGCCAGCGCACCCTGTTCGCCGCCCGCGCCGCCACCCTGGCCGCGCAGCAGGACCAGTTGCGCCAGCGCGAGGCGCAGGTGCGCAGCCAGATCGACGGGCTGAACGCGCAGGCCGTCGCCAACGCCACCCAACTGCGGCTGGCCGAGGAGGAGCTGGCCGACGAACGCGTGCTTCTGGCCAAGGGTCTGACCCAGCGGGCGCAGGTTCGCGCGCTGGAACGGGAAGGGGCGCGCCTTCAGGGGCAGGCCGGCGCCCTTGTCGCCGATCTGGCCGAGGCGGAGGACCGGATCACCGAATACCGCATGCGGGCGCTGTCCCTGACGGCGGAGCGGCGGGAGGAGGCGATCACCCAGCTGCGCGACTTTTCCTATCAGCTGGCCGAACTGACGGAACGCCGCGCGGCCCTGCGCCGGCAGCTCGACCGGCTGGACATCCGCGCACCGGTCGCCGGGCGGGTGCTGGGCCTGACGGTGACCACGCCGGGCGCCGTGATCCGCGCGGCGGACGCCGTGCTGTGGATCGTGCCGCAGGACGAACCCCTTCTGGCCGAGGCGCGGATCCCCCCCGTCAACATCGACGAGGTGCGCGAAGGCCAGCCCGTGCGCCTGACCCTTCCGGCCTTCCCCGGCCGCACCGCCCCCGAGGTGGAGGGGATCGTGCAGCAGGTGTCGGCCGACACCTTGCAGGATAAGGAGGGCGCGAGCTTCTATGTCGCCCGCATTGCCCTGACCGCACCGCCGGGGCTGGTTCTGACCCCCGGAATGCCGGCGGACGCCTTCATCCGAACCGGCGCGCGGTCGCCGCTGGGCTATCTGCTGCACCCCTTCACCAGCTATTTCGACCGGGCCTTCCGGGAAAGCTGACTTGCCAGCCGTCGGTCCGGCCCCTAGCGTTCGGGCCAAACCCAAAGGAGCCTGCCATGACCATCGAATCCCGCCTGTCCGACCTTGGACTGACCCTGCCCGAGGCGCCGCTGCCGGTGGCCAACTACGTGCCCTTCGTGGTGACGGGGCAGCAGCTGTTCGTGTCCGGCCAGATCAGCCGGGGGATCACGGGCAAGCTGGGCGCCGACCTGACGGCCGAGGAGGGGGCCGACGCCGCGAAGGTCTGCGCGCTGAGCCTGATCGCGCAGGCCAAGGCCGCACTCGGGGGCGATCTGGACCGGATCGTGCGGGTGGTGAAGCTGGTGGGCTTCGTGAACTCCGTCCCCGATTTCATCGACCAGCCGAAGGTGATCAACGGCGCGTCGGATCTGATGGTGGCGGTGTTCCGCGATGCGGGCCGTCACGCGCGGTCCGCCGTGTCGGCCGCCTCGCTGCCCGGCGGGGTGGCGGTGGAGATCGAAGCCATCTTCGAGATCCGCTGATGCTGCACCCCGACTTCCTGCGCCTTCCCGTGGCCCATCGTGCGCTGCACGATCGCGCGGCCGGCCGGGTCGAGAATTCGCGCGCCGCGATCCGCGCGGCCATCGCCGCCGGCTACGCGATCGAGATCGACCTGCAATTGTCGTCTGACGGCGTGCCGGTGGTGTTTCACGACGACGATCTGGACCGGCTGACGGATCGGACCGGGCCCGTGGCGGCCCGCACGGCGCAGGACCTGTCGACCATCCCCCTGACCGGCGGGGACGAGACCATCCCGACCTTTGCCGAGGTGCTGGAGATCGTGGCCGGGAAGGTTCCCCTGCTGGTGGAGATCAAGGACCAGACACCGTTCACCGGCGATCTGGAACGGGCGACGGCGGCCCTGCTGAAGGGGTATGACGGCCCGGTGGCGGTGATGGGCTTCAACCCCGAAACCGTGGTGCGGATGGCCGAACTGGCCCCCGACATCGCCCGCGGCCTGACCACCTGCGACTACTCCGCCGAGGATTGGCCCCATCTGGAGGAGGCGGAGCGCGCCCGGCTACGCGAAATTCCGGATTATGACCGGGCGGGGGCGTCCTTCCTTTCGCACTATCACCGGGATCTGGACCGGCCCCGCGTGGCGGAATTGAAGGCGCAGGGGGCGGCGATCCTGTGCTGGACCATCCGCACCCCCGAGGAGGAGGCGCAGGCCCGAACCGTTGCCGCGAATGTGACCTTCGAAGGCTATCCGGCGGCGATCCCATCTTGATTTCGCCCGTCCATGCGCCAGCATCGGCGCATGGACACACAGACCGAAGTGACGGCGCAGGACGGGTTCGGCAGCATCGACGCGGCCGAATGGGACGCGCTAAGCAATCCCGAGGGCGGCGTGCCGCCGGACCCTTTCACCACCCACCGCTTCCTGCACGCGCTGGAGGTATCGCGCTCGACCGGCGGGCGCAGCGGGTGGCAGGCGCGCCCGCTGACGGCCAGCGTCGGCGGGCGGATGATCGCGGCGGCCCCGCTGTATCTGAAGTCCCACAGCCAAGGCGAATACATCTTCGATTTCAACTGGGCCGACGCCTATGAACGCGCGGGCGGCCAGTATTACCCGAAGATCCAGATCGCCGTGCCCTTCACCCCCGCCACCGGTCGCCGTTTCCTGACCCTGCCCGGATTCGAGGAGACGGGCCGCAGCGCCCTGATGCAGGGCGCGCTGGCGCTGGCGGAACAGAACAACCTGTCCTCGGTCCACACGACCTTCTGCACGGCGGAAGAAGCGGAAGCGGGGATCGAATTGGGCCTGATGCCCCGCGCCAGCCAGCAGTTCCACTGGCAGAACCGGAATTACGCGGGCTTCGAGGCGTTCCTTTCCGACCTGTCGTCGCGCAAGCGCAAGAACATCCGCAAGGAACGCGAAGGCGCCCAGGCCTTCGGCGGCACGATCCACGCGCTGACGGGGTCGGACCTGAAGCCCGAACACTGGGACGCGTTCTGGCACTTTTATCAGGATACGGGGCGGCGCAAATGGGGCAGCCCCTATCTGACCCGCGCCTTCTTCGACGAGATCCATCGCACCATGGCCGACGACATCCTGCTGGTGATGGCGGAACGCGAAGGGCGCTGGGTGGCGGGCGCGCTGAACTTCATCGGGCGCGACACGCTGTTCGGGCGCTATTGGGGCAGCACCGAACACCACCCGTTTTTGCATTTCGAGCTGTGCTATTATCAGGCGATGGACTTTGCCATCGCCCATGGCATCCCGCATGTGGAGGCGGGCGCGCAGGGCGAACACAAGCTGGCCCGCGGCTACCTGCCCACGGAAACGCATTCCCTGCACTGGATCGCCGATCCTGCCTTCCGCCGCGCCGTGGCGCAGTATCTGGAAGCCGAACGTGCGGCGGTGGACGAGGAGATCGAGGTCTTGACCTCCTACGGTCCGTTCCGCCGCGACCGGGGCGAGGCCGAGGACTAGAGCGCCTTCAGCATCTCCTCGCCGCCCGAGATCTCGCAGGCGCCGGGGGTGTCTTCCAGATGCAGGACGCGCACCTCGCCGTCCACGACCTGCATGGCATAGCGGCGCGAACGGCCCATCAGGCCCGGCCCCGGCGCGTCGAAGGCCAAGCCCAGCGCCTGCGTCAGCTCGCCCTTAGGGTCGCCCAGCAGGGTGATGCCGGCGTCGGTGGCGCCCGTCGCCTCGCCCCAGGCCTTCATCACGAAGGGGTCGTTGACGGAGACGCAAAGGATCTCGTCCACGCCCTTGGCGCGCAGGGCGTCGGCGTTGCGCAGGAAGCTGGGCATGTGCGCGGAATGGCAGGTGGGCGTGAAGGCGCCCGGCACCGCAAACAGGATCACGTTGCGGCCCTTCAGGCGGGCGGCCAGATCGACCTGTTCCACCCCGTTTTCGCCGATCCTGACCAGTTGTGCGGCCGGCAGACGGTCCCCTTTGGCGATCATCCTGAAATCTCCCTCGTGTTGCGTTTCGCTGGGGCCCAGATATAGGCTCCGCCCACAGGCGTGGGAATGGAAAAGATGATGGACATCGTGGTGGTGGGGGCCGGTCAGGCCGGGGCGGCGCTGGCGGCAAAGCTGCGCACGCTGGGCGCCACGGGCCGCATCACCCTGCTGGGCGACGAACCGGTCGCCCCCTATCAACGCCCGCCCTTGTCGAAAGCCTACCTGCTGGGAGAGATGGGGGTCGACCGCCTGACCCTGCGCGCCGACAGCTTCTGGGCCGCCCACGGGATCGAACTGCGGACCGGCGCCCGCGTGACGGCCATCGACCGCGCCGCCAAGGTCGTGCGGGTGGGAGAGGACGTTCTGCCTTATGACGCGCTGGCCCTGACCACGGGATCGGTCGCGCGGCGTCTGCCCACCGATCTGGGGGGCGTTTTCGCCGTGCGGACGCTGGCCGACGTGGACGCGATGAAGGACCGCTTCGTGCCGGGCGCGCGGGTAGTGATTGTCGGCGGCGGCTATGTGGGCCTCGAGGCGGCGGCGGTGGCGGCAAAGCTGGGGCTGGAGGTGACGGTTCTGGAAGCCGCGCCCCGCATCCTCGCCCGCGTCGCCAGCGCGGAAACGGCGGCCTTCTTCCGTGACCTGCACCGCGCCCATGGTGTGACCTTGCTGGAAGGCGCAGCCCTGTCGGGGCTGGAGGGGGAGGGGCAGGTCGAGGCCGCCGTGCTGGCCGACGGCACCCGCATTCCCTGCGACTTCGTGATCGCGGGGATCGGCATCGCCCCCGCCACGGCGCTGGCCGAAGGGGCGGGGCTCGCGCTGGACAACGGCATCGCGGTGGACGCGTTCGGCCGCACCTCGGACCCCGCGATCTGGGCGGCGGGGGATTGCGCGTCCTTTCCGCAAGGGGCGGCGCGGCTGCGGCTGGAGTCCGTTCCCCACGCCATCGACCATGCCGAGGCGGTGGCGGCCAACATGCTGGGGGCCGAACAGCCCTACGTGGCCAAGCCTTGGTTCTGGTCGGACCAGTATGACGTGAAGCTGCAGATCGCGGGGCTGAACGCGGGGCATGACCGCGTGGTGACGCGGGTGGAGGGCGGAACCTCGTTCTGGTATTTCGCGGGGGACCGGCTGGTGGCCGTGGACGCGGCGAACGATCCCCGCGCCTACATGGTTGGCAAGCGGCTGATCGAGGCGGGGCGTTCCCCCACGCCCGAGGCCGTGGCCACCGCCGTTCAAGCAAAGGACCTGCTATGAGGATCGTCGGCGGCCGCATGCGCGGCACCCGTCTGGCCGAGGTCGGCGCGGGCGATCCGACGGCCCATTTGCGCCCCACCTCGGACCGTGTGCGCGAGGCGATCTTCAACCTTCTGATCAACGGTGGCTATGGCAACCCGATCGAAGGGGCGCGGGTGCTGGACCTGTTCGCTGGCACCGGAGCGTTGGGGCTGGAGGCAGTCAGCCGCGGTGCCGCCCATGCGTCTTTCGTGGATGACGGGAACGCCTCGCGCGCGCTGCTGCGCCGCAACATTGAGATCACGCGGACCGAAGGTGTGACTGACATCCTGCGGCGCGATGCGACGCGGTTGGGTGCGCTTGCAGGCGATCCCCACACCCTCGTGTTCCTGGACCCTCCCTACGGAAAGGGTTTGGGGGAAAAGGCGCTGTCGTCCTGCCTGGCGGGCGGCTGGCTGGCCCCCGACGCGCTGATCGTGTGGGAGGAGGGCGCGGCCCCCGTGGCCCCCGCAGGGTTCGCGATGCTGGACCAGCGTCGCTATGGCGAAACGCATGTGACGATACTGGAAAGGACGGAATGATGGTCAAGGCAGTGATCTTCGACTGCGACGGCGTGCTGGTGGACAGCGAGCATCAGACCATGTCGCTGGTTCTGGACGACATGCGCGCCCACGGTCTGGACTTGGACCCTGCTGCGGGCGAACGGCTGTTCATGGGCAGCACCATGCCCATCGTGTTCCGCGACGCCCGCAAGATGGGCGCGGACCTTCCGGACACCTGGGTGCAGGACATCTACGAACGCATCTATGCCGATCTGCGCCACCACACGCCGCTGATGGACGGGGTGCCGGAGCTGCTGGACCGGCTGGACGCGGCGGGCATTCCCTATGCCGTGGGATCGAACGGCACGACCGAAAAGATGATGATCACGCTGGGCCAGCATCCCGACGTGTGGCGGCGGCTGGAGGGGCGGGTCTTTTCCGGGCAGGAGCTGAACATGCCCAAGCCCGATCCGGGCCTGTATCGCCATTGCGCGATGTTCCTGAACACCGACCCCGCCGATTGCGCCGTGATCGAGGACAGCGTGCCCGGCGCCAAGGCCGCCCGCGCGGCGGGCATCCCCTGCTTCGGCCTTGCCCCCGCCGCCCATCCGGGGCTGGAGGCGGAGGGCGCGACGGTCTTCCACCGGATGGCCGACCTGCCCGCGCTTCTGGGGCTTTAGGCCTTCGTCGGGTGGAAGCGTCCGGCGGGCGACAGGGTGAAGATCTCGCACCCGTCGGCCGTGACGCCGACCGAATGTTCGAACTGTGCCGACAGCGACTTGTCGCGGGTCACCGCGGTCCAGTCGTCGGCCAGCACCTTGGTTTCCGGGCGGCCCAGGTTCACCATCGGCTCGATCGTGAAGATCATGCCTTCCTCCAGCACCTCCTTGGTGCCGGGGCGGCCGTAATGCAGCACGTTCGGCGGGGCGTGGAACACCCGGCCCAGCCCGTGGCCGCAGAAGTCGCGCACGACCGACATGCGCTGGGATTCGACAAAGGTCTGGATGGCGTGGCCGATGTCGCCGAAGGTGTTGCCGGGCTTCACCGCCGCGATCCCGATCATCAGCGAATCATGCGTGACCTCGATCAGACGCTCCGCCTTGCGGGACGGGGTGCCCGCCACGTACATCCGGCTGCTGTCGCCGAACCAGCCGTCCACGATCACGGTGACGTCGATGTTCATGATGTCGCCGTCCTTGATCACCTTCGGCCCGGGGATCCCGTGGCAGACGACATGGTTGATCGAGATGCAGGACGCGTGCTGATACCCCTTGTAGCCGATGGTGGCCGAGGTGACGCCCATGCGCTTGATCTCGTCCTCGATGAAGGCGTCGAGGGCGGCGGTGGTGGTGCCGGGAACGACATGCGGGGCGACGGCGTCCAGGATCTCGGCCGCGGCGCGACCCGCCTTGCGCATGCCTTCGAAATCCGCCGGATCATAGATGCGGATGCCCTGACGCGTGACGCGGCCTTGAATGTCTTCCACCGGATGTCCTTTCCCACTTGCCCGCCTACATAATCCCGCTTGGCGCCAAGTGCCAGACCTTGCCCTTGCCGCGCGGCTGCGCCAAGCCTTGGGGCAACAGCGAAGGAAAGGACCGTCCCATGCCCAATCCCACTGCCGCGATGCTGGTCATCGGGGACGAGATCCTGTCGGGCCGCACGCGCGACAGCAATTCCCACCATCTGGCGCAGGAGCTGACGGTGGCGGGGATCGACCTGCGCGAGGTGCGGTTCATTGCCGACGACCATGCCACGATCGTGGAGGCGCTGGACGCGCTGCGGGGTCGCTACGACCACGTCTTCACCTCGGGCGGGATCGGGCCCACGCATGACGACATCACGGCCGACGCCGTGGCCGCGGCCTTTGGCGACCGGATCGACGTGCGCCCTGACGCCGCCGCCCTTCTGGCCGCGCATTACGAACGCACGGGGAGGGAGTTCAACGAGGCCCGCCAGCGCATGGCCCGCATCCCCGACAGCGCCACGCTGATCGACAACCCGGTGTCCATCGCGCCGGGCTTCACCATCGGCAATGTCCACGTGATGGCGGGCGTGCCGGACGTGTTCCACGCGATGCTGGCCGATGTCCTGAGCCGCCTGACGAAGGGCCAGCCGCTGCTGAGCCAGTCCCTGCGCGTGGACCGCGGAGAGGGAGAGATCGCAGCCCCCTTCCGCACGCTGGCCGCCGAGTATCCGGACCTGCAGATGGGCAGCTATCCCTTCGTGCAGAACGGTGCGGTGGGGACCAACCTTGTCATCCGCGGCACCGATGCCGGTCGGCTGAGCGAGGCGATGACCCGTCTGGCGGACCTGTTTGCATGAGCCGTGCGCTTCTGGACCGGATGGAGCCGACCTGGCCGCCCGCCCGCCTGTGGCGCGAAGGGCCGTGGACGATGCGCGACGGCGCCGGCGGGGGTGGGCGCGTGTCCGCCGCCACGCTGGACGGCGAGGATGACGGTGCGACGCCCTCCCTCGTGATGCTGCGGGAGGGGGAGGCCGCGCTGGACGCGCGTCTGGCCGCCGCCGGCCACGTGATCGACGACACCGTGGTTCTGTACGAGGCGCGGGTGGACACGCTGGCGGGGGACGGCGCGTCCCGGCCGGAATGGCCACCCTCCAACGACACGGTCGGGATGTGGGCGCGGTCGGGCAAAGTCGGGCCGTCACGGCTGGCCGTGATGGAACGGTGCCTGTGCCCCAAGACGGTGATCGCCTGCGAAGGCGGCGCGGGCTTCGTGGCGGTGAACGGCGATCTGGCCGTGCTGCACGCGCTGGAGGTGGCGGACACCCATCGCCGCCGCGGTCTGGCGCGCGATTTGCTGCGCGGGGCGGCCCTTTGGGCGACCGGGCAGGGCGCCGAACGGCTGGCGCTGGTGGTGTCCGAAGGCAATGCCCCGGCCCGGGCGCTTTATGACAACGCCGGGATGCAGGACTGCGGCCGTTATCACTACAGGAAAGCCCTGTGATCCGCTGGTTTTGTCTGGCCCTTCTGGCGGCTCAGCCCGCATTCGCCTTCACCCCGCCCGTGGCCGGTTCGGCCGAGGTGGCCCGAAGCGTCGACCTGCCGCTGGACAGCGTGACCCTGCCTCTGGGCCCTTGGACCGCGGCGGGCTTTCCCACCGAAACGGTGGAAGGGCATGTCACCCGCACCGCGTGGCAGACGACCCCGCCCGAGGGCTTCACGACCCTGTCCATCCTGCGCCCCATCCGCGAGGCGCTGCTGGCCGAGGGCTGGACCCTGAAGCTGGACTGCGACACGGATGTCTGCGGCGGCTATGACTTCCGCTTTGCCGTGGAGGTGTTTCCCGAGCCGCAGATGCATGTGGATCTGGGGGACTTCCGCTATGTCTCGGCCGCGAAGGGGGACGCGCGGCTGGGCGTGATGGTCAGCCGCACCGCCGATCTGGGCTTCGTGGAGGTGGTGGAGGTGGCCCCGCCCGGACCCGAGGCGCCGACCCGGCCCGCACCTGTGCCCGTGCCCGAGGTGACCTCCGACTTCGACCGCCCCCGCGTGCTGGAGGGGTTGGAGTTTCCGACCGGAGGCGCGGTGCTGGACGGTGCGCAGCCGGTGCTGGAACCGCTTCGGGACTGGCTGAAGGCCCATCCGGAACGCCGTGTCCAGCTTGTGGGGCATACGGACAACCAGGGATCCGCCGATACGAACGTCGCCCTGTCGCGCAGCCGCGCGCAGGCGGTGCGCGACTGGCTGATCGCCCAAGGGATCGAGGCGTCGCGCGTGTCGGCCGAAGGCGCGGGCCTTGTCGCCCCGCGCGACACCAACGCCACCGAAGAAGGCCGTGCCCGCAACCGGCGAGTTGAGGTGATCCCGGACTGAGGCTTGCATCCCACCCCCCGGCGTGAAAGTCCAAGCTCATGCTGCCCATCCTGTCGCAACTTCTCCCCTTCTTCGCCCTGATCGGTCTCGGATATGGCGCCGTGCGCAGCGGCTTCTTTTCCGAAGCGGCCACGGACGCGCTGACACGTTTCATCTTCTGGTTCGCGCTGACGGCGCTGTTGTTCCACTTTTCGTCCGAACTGTCGCTGGGGGAGATTTTCGACTGGCCCCTGGCGGTCGCCTATCTTCTGGCCACGGGGGCGGTGAACGTTCTGGTCCTGTCGGTGGCGAGGATGAGGGGGGAGCGGCTGGGAGAGGCGGCGGTGGAGGCGCAGACCGCCGTCATCGGCAACACCGGGTTCCTTGGCCTTCCCCTTCTGGTCGCCCTTCTGGGGCGCGAGGCGGTGGGCCCGATCCTGATGATGCTGACCATCGATCTTGCGGTCTTCGGCAGCCTGTTCACCATCCTGATCACCCTTTCGCGCAGCGGGCGCATGTCGGCGCAACTGCCGCTGCGGATCGGGCAGGGCCTGGTGACCAACCCGATGATCGTGGCGCTGGCGCTGGGGCTGGGCTGGTCCGCCACGGGCTGGACGGTACCGGGACCGGTGGACCGGACGGTGTCGCTTCTGTCGGCCGCCGCCACGCCGGGGGCGCTGTTCGCCATCGGCGGATCGCTGGCCGCGCGCGGGCTGGACCGGGTGGGGATCGGGGGCTGGCTGTCCTTTGCCAAGCTGGTGCTGCATCCGGGCGCGGTGGCGCTGGCCCTTCTGGCCATCGGCCGGGCCGATGGATTCGCCGCGCAGGTGATGATTGCCACGGCCGCCTTGCCGGTGGCGGGGAATGTCTACATGCTGGCGCAGCATTACGGTGTGGCGCCGTATCGCGTGTCGACGGCGATCCTGATGTCCACCTTGGGAAGCCTTGTCACGCTGACCGCCACGCTCGCCTTGACGCAATGACGGAGGTCACATGAAAACCCTATCCGAAAGCCGCGCCTTTGGTGGCGTGCAGGGCGTCTACGCCCACACATCGGCCGCAACGGGCGGCGACATGACCTTCGGCCTGTTCCTGCCCGCCGAGGCGGAGCATGACCCCGTGCCGGTGCTGTGGTTCTTGTCCGGCCTGACCTGCACCCATGAGAATGCGATGGTGAAGGCCGGCGCGCAGAAATGGGCGGCCGAGGAGGGGCTGGCGCTGGTCTTCCCCGACACCTCGCCCCGCGGCGAAGGGGTGGCGGACGATTCGGCCTATGATCTGGGGCAGGGCGCGGGCTTTTACGTCAACGCCACGAACGCCCCATGGACACCGCATTTCCGCATGTGGGATTACGTCACCAAGGACCTGCCGGATCAGCTGTTCAAGGCCTTCCCACTGGACGAGGGGCGTCAGGGCATCACCGGCCATTCCATGGGCGGCCACGGCGCGTTGACCATCGCGATGAGCTTTCCGGGCCGCTTCCGCTCCGTGTCGGCCTTTGCGCCGATCGCGAATCCGTCCGCCTCGGACTGGGGACGCAAGCAGTTCACGGCCTATCTGGGCGAGGACGAGGCCGCCTGGGCCCCGCATGACGCCACGCTCCTGATGAAGAAGCGCGGCTTCGACGGGCCGGTTCTGGTGGATCAGGGGGCGTCGGACCAGTTCCTCGACCTGTTGCGCCCCGAGGCGCTGGCCGAGGCGATGGCCGCCCGCCGTCAGGAGGGCACCTTCCGGATGCAGCGCGGCTATGATCACAGCTATTTCTTCGTGTCGAGCTTCATGGAGGAGCATGTGACCTTCCACGCGCAGGCCCTGTATGACTGAGGTCTATGTCGACGCCGACGCCTGCCCCGTGAAGACCGAGGTGGAGCGGGTGGCGACACGTCACGCCGTGCGGGTCCTGATGGTGTCGAACGGCGGCATCCGCCCTTCGGCCAATCCGCTGGTCGAAAGCGTCTTCGTGTCCGAAGGGCCGGACGTGGCCGACATGTGGATCGCGGAACGGGCCGGGGCGGCGGATGTCGTCATCACCAACGACATCCCGCTGGCCGCGAAATGCGTGGCGGCGGGGGCGCAGGTGCTGCGGCCGGACGGCGACGCGCTGACGGCCGCGAACATCGGCAACGTGCTGGCAACACGCGATCTGATGGCCGATCTGCGCTCGGCCGACCCGTTCCGTCAGGGCGGAGGGCGCGCATTTTCCAAGACGGACCGCTCGCGCTTTCTGGACGCGCTGGACCGCGCGATCCGCAAGGCGAAAACGCTTTCGGCGGAAGGATAATCCCCGGCCGGGCACGGTTTCGCCGGATCCGTTCCCCCGCAGGCCGCGCCCTTTGGCTTCAACAGGCGCGGGAAATGCGCCATGATGCCCCCAACAGGAGGATTGCATGATCAAGACAGTTTCATCCCCGCTGGCGCTGGCCGCGCTGCTGGCATCCGTCGCGACGGGCGCCGCGGCGCAGGACGCGGCAGAATGCGGGACCATCCGCACCTTCGATCCGGGCTGGACCGACATCACCGCCACCAACGCCGTGGCCACGGTCGTGCTGGACGCGCTGGGCTATGACCTCGACATCAAGACGCTGGCCGTGCCCGTCGGATACGAAGCGATGAAGGGCGATCAGATCGACGCCTTCCTTGGCAACTGGATGCCGGCGCAGCAGGCCTTCATCGACGACCTGACCAAGGCGGAAAAGGTGCAGGTGCTGGGCACCAACCTGACGGGCGCGAAGTTCACGCTGGCCGTGCCGAAGGCCACCGCGGATCTGGGCATCCGGTCATTCGCCGATCTTCAGGCCCATGCGGAGGAGCTGGACCGCACGATCTACGGAATCGAGCCGGGGGCGCCCGCCAACCAGAACATCCAGCGGATGATCGACGCGGGCGATTTCGGCCTGAAGGACTGGAAAGTAGTGGAATCGAGCGAGCAGGGCATGCTGGCGCAGGTGCAGCGGGCCGACCGCGCGGGCGATCCCGTCGTGTTCCTGGCCTGGGCGCCGCATCCGATGAACACCCAGATCGACATCACCTATCTGGAGGGTGGCGACGCCTATTTCGGGCCGGATTTCGGCGGTGCAGAGGTGCGCACCATCGCGCGCCCCGACTGGGTGGCGCAATGCCCGTCGGCCGCCAAGGCTTTCGGCCAGCTGGTCTTCGACGTGGAGATGGAGAACGAGCTGATGGGCCCCCTGCTGGAGGGCGACGATCCGCAGGACGCCGCGCGCGAGTGGCTGGCCGCCCATCCCGAACGCCTAGCCCCGTGGCTGGACGGCGTGACGACGGTGGACGGTGAACCCGGTCTGGCCGCCGTGCAGGCCGCGCTGGAAGACTGAGCCGCGACGGAACCTCCCGTCCCCCCTCGGGTTGCCACGGTGCAACCTGAAGGGAGAACGGGAATGAGCATTGCATCGGCATTGGGTCTGGGCGGCAAGAAGGTGCGCTACGGCATCGTGGCGCTGGGCGACATCTCGCAAGGCTCGCTCATGCCGGCGGTCGCCCATACGGGCAATTCCGAGATCACCGCCCTGGTGTCGAGCGATGTCGAAAAGCTGGCCGCGCTGGGCGATCTCTACAACGTCGAGAACCGCTACAGCTACGACGAATTTCCAGCGCTTCTCGCGTCCGGTCAGGTGGATGCGATCTATCTGGCGACGCCAAACTGGCGCCACGCCGAATTCGCTATTCCGGCACTGGAGGCGGGCATCCACGTGCTGTGCGAAAAGCCGCTGGAGGTGAATTCCGACCTGTGCCGCGCGATGATGGAGGCTGAAAAGCGCGGCGGTGCCAAGCTGATGACCGCCTACCGCCTGCATTTCGAGCCTGCGAACCTCGACGCCATCCGCCGCATCCGCGCGGGCGAGCTGGGCGACCTGATCGCCTTCACGGGCGGCATGGGACAGGTGCTGGACCCGGCCAACCACCGCGCCAGGCACGGGATCGAAGGCGGGCCGCTGTTCGACCTTGCGCCCTATCCGATCAACGCCATCCGCTTCCTGTTCGGGGCGGAGCCGGTGGAGGTCGTGTCCGCCGTGGGCACCCGCCATCCCGAAGCCGATCTGGGCGATTTCGACGACACGCTGGCCGTGACGCTGCGGATGCCGGGCAACCAGCTGGCGCAGTTCGTGGTCAGCTATTACGCGAACCGGCTGGACAACTTCACCATCACCGGCACCAAGGGCACGATCGAGATGAGCCCCGCCTTCGGCCTGGGCGACGGCCTGGCCCAGACCCGCCGCATCGGTGACGACGACACGCATGAACAGTTCCCCGCGACGGACCAGTTCGGGGGGGAGCTGCGCTACTTCTCGGACTGCATCCTGAACGACCGGGCGGTGGAGCCGAGCGGCGAGGAAGGGCTGGTGGACCTTCTGGTGGTGGAGGCGATCATGGAAGCCTTGCGCACCGGCCAGCCGGCCAAGGTGGAACCCTTCACCCGAAGCCTGCGCATCGACCCCGAGGCGCAGGAGCAGCGCCTGCGCCCCGTGTCGGCGCCGAAGAAGGTGAACGCCTCCAGCCCCTCCCGCGACTGAGGCGCTACATCCGGTGGGCGAGGTTGGTCATGATCCAGATCGTGCCCCCGCCCATCAGGATCAGCAGCAGCGTGGTGAACAGGATCAGCTGAAGATCCTCGCGCGTCTGGCCCTTCAGGCGGATGTGCAGAAAGAAGCGGAAGTGAACGACGATCTGCATGACTGCGGCCACCCCGGCGATCCACAGGATGGATCGGCGGGGCAGAAGGTCGAACCCGACCAGCGCGAAGACCGGCAGGGTCAGCGCCAGCGCCAGACCATAGCCCACAAGATAGCTGCGCCGTTCCTGCCTGCGGTTCATGCCAGCCCCCCGACATAGACGATGGTGAAGATCCCGATCCAGACGACGTCGAGGAAGTGCCACAGGATGCCCAGCCGCAGCATCGCCGTCTTGACCGCGTCATCGGTGCCATAGCGGGCCATCTGGCCCAGCAGCGCCAGAAGCCACAGGCAGGCCGCCGCCACGTGCAGCCCGTGCAGCGGCACCAGCGCGAAGAAGGCCGACAGGAAGGCGCTGGCCTGCGGAACGCCGCCCTTGTCGATCATGGTCAGGAAGTCCCGCATCTCCAACCCCAGGAAGGCCAGCGCCAGCCCGAGGGAGATCAGCAGCCACATCACGATCCGGCGCGTGCCAAGGTCGTGCTTCATGGCCAGCTGCGCAAGCCCCGCCGTCAGGCTGGAGGTGAGGAGGATCACCGTCTGGGCCAAAACCGACGGAATCTCGAACAGGTCGGTCGGGCCGGGGGCACCGTTCGTGTTGCCTTGCAGCACGACATAGGTGGCGAACAGCAGGCCGAACAGGATGGCATCGCTCATCATGAAGACCCAGAAGCCGAAGACCTCGTTCTCGGCGGCTTCATGCGCGGCGCCGTGGGATACGCCAAGGTTCAGGCCCGGATGGCGGCGGCTCATGCCTCGCCCTCCTGCGCGGCGGGGAAGGCGTGGCCGCGGTTCGCCGGGCGCTGTTCATCGCGGCGGCGAATGCGGGGGGAGGCGTCGGCCAGCGTACGCCAGGCGGTCCAGCGGGCCTCCACCTCGGCCGCAGGGATGGTGTGGTGGGTGTCGCGCACGAAGCCGCGCGCCACCATGGCGCCGACGATCACGGCCAGCGCCAGCGCGCACAGCCACCAGATGTGCCAGGTCAGCGCAAAGCCGCACACCAGCCCGGCCGCGCCGGTGACCGGACCCACGCTGCTAAGGCGCGGCATGGAAATATCGTCAAAGCCGTCGCGGGGGCGGTCCAGATGTTCGCCTTTCTTCTTCCGCTCCATGAAGGTGTCCCGCTCCTCCACCACTGGCAGCACGTGGAAATTCCATGGGGGCACCGGGGCGGGCAGGGACCATTCTAGGCTGCGCCCGTCCCACGGATCGCCCACGGGCACGGCCAAGGCGGCCCGGTCGCGGATGGATACGAACAGCTGCATCGCCAGGCACAGCAGCGCCAGCCCGATCAGCCCCGCGCCCGTCAGCGCCACCAGCGTCCAGGGCAGCCAGGCGCCTTCGAAATACGCCACCATCCGGCGCGGCATCCCCATGAGGCCGAGGAGGTAGAGCGGGAAGAACGCCAGCAGGAACCCCGCGATCCACAGCCCCGCCGCGCGATAGCCCCAGCGGTCGACCAGCCGGAAGCCGAAGGCCTTGGGAAACCACAGGGTGTAGCCCGCGATCATCGCGAACAGGGTGCCGGGGATCACCATGTTGTGGAAATGCGCCACAAGGAACAGCGTGTTGTGCACCTGATAGTCGATGGAAGGGTTCGCCAGGATCACCCCCGTCATCCCGCCCAGCACGAACAGGAACAGAAAGCCGATGCCATAGACCATCGGCACCGTGATCCGCACCCGGCCCTGATACATGGTCAGCATCCAGTCGTAGATCTTCACGCCGGTCGGGATGCCGATGGTCATGGTGGCGATGCCGAAGATCGCGTTCAGGTCCGGGCTTTGCCCCATCGTGAAGAAGTGGTGCACCCACACGGTGAAGCTGAGGACGGCGATGCACATCGTGGCCATCACCAGCGCCCGGTAGCCGAACAGCCCCTTGCCCGAGAAGGTGGAGAACACCTCGTTCCACACGCCGAAGGCGGGCAGGATCAGGATGTAGACCTCCGGATGGCCGAACAGCCAGAACAGGTTGGCGAACAGCATCATGTTGCCGCCGCCATCATTGGTGAAGACGTGGAACCCCAGATAGCGATCCAGCGCCAGAAGCCCCGTGGCGACGGTCAGCGGCGGCATCGCGAAGATCATCAGGATCGCGGTGCAGAGTGAGGTCCAGCAGAACATCGGCATCCGCATCAGGTGCATCCCCTCGCACCGCTCCTTGTAGATGGTGACGGTGAAGTTGATGCCCGTGAGGGTGGAGCCGAGGGAGGAGAGCGTCACCGCCCAGATCCAGTAATCCGGTCCTGCGCCGGGGTTGAACGACGCGTCGGTGAAGGGCGGATAGCCCGACCACCCGCCGGTGGAGAAGGGCTGGAACACCAGCGACACCATCACCAGCGCCGCCCCCGCCGCCGTGAGCGCCAGACTGACCGAATTCAAAAGCGGGAAAGACACGTCCCGCGCGCCGATCTGCAACGGCATCACGAAATTGATGAGGCCGGTGAGGAACGGCATCGCCACGAAGAAGATCATGATCGTGCCATGGGTGGAGAAGAGCTGGCCGAAATGGTCCGGCGTGACGATCCCGCCGCCGCCCGATCCCAGGGCCTGCTGAAGGCGCATCACCCCCGCCTCGGCCACGGCGCGGGCCAGCATCGCGCAGGCCAGCACCATGTACATGATGCCGATCTTCTTGTGATCGACGCTGGTCAGCCAGTCGCGCCACAAGGGCCCCCAAAGGCGCCACCACGTCAGCGCCCCCGCGATCGCGACCGCTGCGGCCACCGCGATCATGGCCGCCGAAAGCCCGACAATCCCGCTGATGACCTCCAGCCGCGTGTCGGCCAGAAGAAGCTCGTGCCAGGGCAGGGCGGTCGCGTCCAGACGGCCCAGAAGAATCTCATGCCCGGTCATTCGTGTCCCTCGTGATGGACATGGACGCCCCCGCCAACCAGATCGTGGAACAGATGCGGTGGCACCTGACTGAACGTGTCGGGCAGGTCGTCGCGCGTCCCTTTCTCCTCCAGCGCGGAGATCGCGGCGGCGTCCAGCGGGCGCGCGGAGGCGGCGCGTTCGGTCCATTGGGCGAAGGCGCCGGCGTCCAGCGCTTCGGCCCGGAAGCTTTGCCGGTGGAAGCCGTCGCCGTTGTATTGCGTGTTGCGGCCCGTCCATGCGCCCGGCTGGTCCGCCTGCAGGTTCAGTTGCGTGGTCATCCCGTTCATCAGGTAGATCTGCCCCGCCAGTTCCGGGATCAGGATCGACTGCATCACCGTGCGCGAGGTGAGGGACAGCGTGACCGCCCGCCCTGCCGGCAGGACCAGCCGATCCACGCTGGCAACGCCAAGGTCGGGATACAGGAACAGCCATTTCCAGTCATAGGCCACCACCTGCACCTGCAAGGGCCGGTCCGACAGTTCGCGGTAGGGGTCCAGCGCCTTGGTGTAGGTCCACAGGAACCACGACAAGGCGGCCGTCACCATCAGCGGCCCGGCCCAAAGCACCACCTCCCATTTCCATGATGCTTCCCAGTCGGGGCGATAGGCGGCGTGGTTCTTTCCGTCGCGATAGCGGTAGCGCCACAACAGGAAGGGGATGGTCACGAAGATCGGGATCACGACCAGAAGCATCAGGGCGCAGACGATCCACAGGTGCAGGCGCTGCGCTTCGGCCACGGGGCCTGCGGGGGACAGCAGGCCCATGTTCAGCCCGCAGCCGGACAGCGTCCAGAGGCCGGAGAACACGACGCTGACGGGCAGACAACGGGGGGTGCGGATCAAAAGGGTCCCTCGGCGACAGGAGCGTCGGATGCCCGGTGATTGTAATCCGGTGTTCGGGGCCGCACAGTGGGGAGGATATTCCTTTTGCTCGGCACGTCCCCTAGCCCTGCGACAGGGCGAAGGCCACCAGGAAGCCGATCATCACCAGAAGCCCCGTTTCGCCGCGTTCGCCCTCCACCGCTTCGGGGATCATGGTGTCGGCGATCATGGTCAGCAGCGCGCCGGCCGCCAGCGCGTTCACCGCCGCCAGCGTCCAGGGGGAGGCGCCGCCCAGAAGCGCCGCGCCCGTCAGCGCCGCCACCCCCGAACACAGCGTGATGAAGGACCACAGGCCGAAGACATAGGCGGGGCTGCGGCCGGCGGCCTTCATGCCTGCGGCGCTGGACAGGCCTTCGGGGAAGTTCGACAGGAAGATGGCCGCGAACATCGTCAGGCTGACTCCGCCACCGTCCAGCAGGCCCACGCCCAGCACCACCGATTCCGGAATGCCGTCCAGAAAGGCCCCGGCGGCGATGGCCAGTGCGCCGCCCTGCGCGGCCTTCTTCTGATGCTCTCCGGACCGCTTGCGGTGATGGCCGCCGCCGCGTGTGATGATCCAGTTGGCCAGCGTGTAGGCCACCGACCCGGCAAGCGCCCCCAGCACGATCGGGGTCATGCCCCCGGCCTGGTCGAACCCTTCCTTGATCAGGTCGTAGCTGACGGCCGAGATGAGGACACCGCACCCGAAGGCCATGAAGCCCGTGGTGACGCGGCGCGGGAAACGCGCCAGATAGGCCAGTGCCGCACCCAGAAGAAGCGATGACGCCCCGGCGAGCCCCCAAAGCCCCGCTTGCATCCAGATCGGCATGTGCGCCCTTTCCCTTCACCAGATGCGCAGGCAGATAATCCGCCGCGCCGCATCGGCCACCGGAGGGTGCTTCAGCCTTCGGGCGGCAAGGCGGCATGCCAGGCGGCATAGGGGGTGTTTCGAGCCATGCGCCGGTTCAGGTCCGGCGCGCCATCGTCCCACCAGACCGGGCCGCGTTCCCCCAGCGCGATCTTCGCGGCGTTCACGGCCTTGTGGGCCGCGTCCTCGGCTGCCGCGTCGCCTGCGGCACGGGCGGTCTTCACGGCGCGCCGGGCGTGCATCAAGTCCGACACGAACCGCGCGCGGTCGGCGTCGGTCAGGTGCGGGTTGGCGGCCCGCCACAGGCGGCCCCGGACCACGATATAGCGTTTGTCGGGCGTCAGTGCCGGCATGGAAGATCATCCATACGCATGGAAAAAACCGCCCCGTGGGGCGGCATTTCCTTTGTCCGGTCGGGACGGATCAGGCGAGGCTTTGCTTGATCCCGCGCAGCATGGCCAGATGCGTCTCGATCGACGGGACGCCGACGATGGACGCGCCGCGCGCCATCGGATCGCTGCCATTCTTGGCATAGGCGGCGTGGATCTTGTGCAGTTCCTCGTGGCCGGTGATCTGGCCATCCACATACATCATGTCGAAGGCGGGACCGGCGGGGGCCGCTTCCAGTTCCTTCAGCACGGCCGCGTGCTTTTCGGACACGCCACCGGCGCCGGCTTCGGCCCCGAAGGCCATGGCAACGGCTTCCTGTTCCGCAATTTCCATCGTGGCGAAGGTTTTCACCGACGCGTTGGTCGCCTTTTCAACTGCCATGCGGCTGCTGAGAAGGGCGAAGTTGCCCCCCAGAAGTGCTGGCTGCTTGGCGGGATCGGCGGGGGCTGCGGCCGTCTGGGCAAAGGATGCGAAGGGCATGGCGGCGGCGACGGCCGCGCCGGCGGCAAAGACATGTCTGCGATTCATGAACATTCCTCCTGGATGAAGCGCCAACAGGAGTGCGCCGAGTTTGTTCCGAAAGATCGCATTTTATTCGTTGTGGCGGGAAAGCCCCATGCCAAGGAACAAATGCCGTCAAGCAGGCTTCTTTCCACATCGAACCCATCACGAGCCCGGGACGTCCGGTCCCGAGCTTGAAGGAGAGACAATGGCAAATCTTGCAAGTGCGAACGACGTTTTCATCTCGGGGCTGAAGAACGCCCATGCGATGGAAAACCAGGCCCTGTCCATCATGAAGCCCCAGCTGTCGCGGATCGAACATTACCCGGACGTGGCGGCCCAGCTGGACCTGCACATCCGTGAAACCGAAACACAGATCCAGCGGCTGGAAGAGATCCTGGCCGGGGTCGACGAATCCCACTCCTCGCTGAAAGACGCGGCGCTGTCCTTCACGGGATCCATGGCGGCCCTGACCCATTCCATGGCCAGCGACGAGATCCTGAAGAACAGCTTCGCGAACTATGCCTTCGAACATTTCGAGATCGCGGCCTACCTGTCGCTGATAACGGCCGGCGAGGAAAGCGGCGCCACGCAGGCCTTGTCGCTTCTGCGCCAGAACCTGGACGAGGAACGCCGCATGGCGGGCTGGATCGAAGACAACCTGCCCACGGTGACGCGCGCCTACATCGCCCTGTCGGCCAGTGGCGAACGCGCCGACATCTGACCTACGCGACACGTTTCGGGCCCCGTGCAGGGGCAAACCCAAGCATCAGGAGATGACCGATGGCTGACAAGACCCTCGACACGCTGTTTCACGAAACGCTGAAAGACGTCTACTACGCCGAGAAGAAGCTGACGACGAACCTGCGCAAGATGGCGAAGGCCGCGCAGAGCCCCGAGCTGAAGGCCGCGTTCGAGCAGCACGAGGAAGAAACCCAAGGCCAGGTGGAACGCCTGAACCAGGTGTTCGAGCTGATCGGCAAGCGCCCCCGCGGCAAGACCTGCGACGCGATCGAGGGCATCATCTCGGAAGCGTCCGAGATCATGGACGAGTTCAAGGGCAGCCCGGCGCATGACGCGGGCCTTCTGGCCGCGGCGCAGGCGGTCGAGCATTACGAGATCAGCCGCTACGGCACGCTGAAGGCCTGGGCCGAGAAGCTGGGCATGGACGAGGCGGTGACGCTTCTGGACCAGACGCTGCAGGAAGAAACCGCCACGGACGAGAAGCTGACCATGCTGGCCGAGTCCGTGATCAACTCCGCCGCCACCGGCGAAGCCGCCTGATTGCCCAAGGGGCCCGCCTCGCGGGCCTTTTCATGACGGCACGGAACGGCCCGTCGCCGCTTTCAGAAAAAATTGGAGACATCATGTTCTATACCGACAACAAGCTTCAATATCCCGTTCGCGTCGACACCCCGAACCCGCTGTTCGCCCGTGCCCTGCAACAGGCCATCGGCGGCGTGGAGGGTGAGATCCGCGTGGCCATGCAGTACTTCTTCCAGGCCTGCGGCGCCCGCGGCAATCCGAAGTTCCGCGACCTGCTGATGAACACCGCCGCCGAGGAACTGGGCCACATCGAGATGCTGGCCACGGCCGTCGCCCTGAACCTTGAAGGCGCACCACTGAGCCTGAAAGAGGAAATGGCCAAGGACTCGGCCATCAATGCCGTCATGGGCGGGATGAACCTGAAGAACCTTCTGTCCGCAGGCCTGTCGGCCATGCCGGTCGACAGCGACGGCGTGCCCTTCGACATGTCCCACATCTATGCCAGCGGCAACATCGCCGCCGACATGACGGCCAACATCGCCGCCGAATCCACCGGCCGCACGTTGGCCGTCCGCCTGTACAACATGACGGATGATCCGGGCATGAAGGACATGCTGCAATACCTGATCGCCCGCGACACCATGCACCAGAACCAGTGGATGGCCGCGCTGGAGGAACTGGGCGGCGCCAAGGGCGCGTTCCCGATTCCGAACAGCCACCCGCAGGCCGAAGAGAAGACCGAGTTCAGCTATGCCTATCTGGGCTTCCAGAAGGACGGCAGCGCCCCGGCCCCCGGCCGCTGGTCGGAAGGCCCGTCGATCGACGGCAAGGGCGAGTTCATGACCGCCGCGCTGGAACCGTCCAGCCAGATCCCGGATCTGGGCAAGGCCAAGCCGAAAAGCGGCGCCCAGTCCGAACAGATGTAATCGGACCTTCACGTCCAGATCGTGGCCGCCTCGGCGGCCACTTTTCGTTTTGAAACGGCCGCACTGGAACAGGGGCCTCATGACCTTTCGAACGGGAACCCCCACCCCTTCGGAACGTTCACGACAACCCTCCCGGAGACATTTCATGACGCAGCCTCAGGTTCTGGCCTTCCTCATTCTGGGCGGCATGATGTTGCTCTTCATATGGGGGAAGTTGCGCTACGACATGGTCGCCCTGCTGGCGTTGCTGGCGTCCCTCGCGGTGGGCACAGTGTCGCCCGAGGATGCGTTCACCGGCTTCAGCGACGACATCGTCATCATCGTGGGCAGTGCCCTGGTGGTCAGCGCCACGATCGCGCGGTCCGGCATCGTCGAGACGCTGATCCGCTGGGTGGTGCGGCGCGTCACCAACGTCCGCTGGCAGATGACGGTGCTGGTCAGCTCGGTCACGCTTCTGTCGGCGCTGATCAAGAACATCGGCGCGTTGGCGATCCTGATCCCGGCCGCCTTCAAGATGGCCAAGCGGTCAGGGGCCTCGCCTTCGGCCTTTTTGATGCCGATGTCCTTCGCTTCGCTTCTGGGCGGGCTGATCACGCTGGTCGGCACCTCGCCCAACATCATCGTTTCGCGCGTGCGGGAGGAGATGACGGGCGAGCCGTTCGGCATGTTCGATTACGCCCCGGTCGGGATCGGCCTGGCGCTGACCGGCCTTGTGTTCCTGCAGGTTGGATACCGCCTGATCCCGCGTGAACGCCGCGCGGCCCCCTCGTTGGAGGAAGCGGTGGGCATCAGCGACTACAATACCGAGGCAACCGTGCCCGAGGGGGCCAAGGTCGTCGGCAAGACGGTGGCGGAACTGCTGGGGATGGTGGATGGCGGGCTGGTCATCACCGGCATCGTGCGCGGCGGCAAGCGCCGGGGCGTCACCCTGCCCGAAACGGTGATCGAGGCTGACGACACCCTGCTTTTACGCGGCGAACCCAACGCGCTGGAGCGGGCGATCACCGTGGGTGGGCTGGAACTGGCCCGCCAGTCGGGCGACGGCAGCAAGGAGGTGCTGGGCATCATCGAGACGGTGGTCACCCCCTCCTCCCTCTTGGTGAACCGGAGCGCGGAGCAGGTCAACCTGCACGCGCTGCACGGGGTGAACGTGATCGCCATCTCGCGTGCCGGGCACCAGATGACGGAGCGGTTGGGCGCGACCACGCTGATGGCGGGGGACGTGCTTCTGGTGCAGGGCCCTTCGGCCGTGATGCCCGAGGTGCTGGAGAACCTGCGCCTGCTTCCCTTGGCCGAACGCAGCATCCGGCTGGGAAGCGTGCGCAAGGAAATCCTGCCGCTGGTGATCCTGGTGGCCGCGATGGGGCTGACGGCGACCGGCGTCCTGCCGGTGGCGGTGGCCTTCTTCGCGGCGGCCACGCTGATGATGGCCACCGGCGCGATCAGCACGCGGGACGCTTATGACAGTGTGGAATGGCCGATCCTGATCATGCTGGGCGCGCTGATCCCGGTCAGCGAGGCGTTGCAGACCACCGGTGGGACGGAACTGATCGGGGCGTGGCTGTCCAGCGCGGCTTCGGGCTTGCCGGTCTGGGGGGCGGTTGCGGTGATCATGATCGCCGCGATGGCCGTCACGCCGTTCCTGAACAACGCGGCCACGGTTCTGGTCATGGCACCCATCGCGGCCACCTTCGCCACCGAACTGGGCTATGCGCCCGAAGCGTTCCTGATGGCCGTGGCGGTGGGGGCCGGCTGCGATTTCCTGACGCCCATCGGGCACCAGTGCAACACGCTGGTCATGGGGCCGGGCGGGTACCGGTTCGGCGATTACGCCCGTCTGGGCGCTCCGCTGTCGCTGCTGGTCGTGTGCGTGGGGGTGCCGCTGATCCTCGCCGTCTGGGGCTGAGGGGGGGGTGGGGCGGGCCGGTTTCCGGCCCGCCTGTCGGGTCAGCCGATCCGGCCGCCGCCCTGACGCGTGATGGCGACCACGGACGGGCGCACCGGCATATCGTCCTTGAAGTCCGGCCAGCGGGTGGACAGATCCTCGTAATAGGACGGGCGGCCGTGGCCTTCCCAGTCGTCCCCGCCATCGCCCGGGTGCTGCACCGCGACGAAGAAGGTGGTCATGTCCTCGGTCGGGCAGGGGCCGCACATCTCCCCTCCCACCGGCACGCGGTAGAACAGGCGCGAGGTGCCGCGCGCTTCGCCTTCGATGTCCACGGCCCACAGACCGTCGGTGCGCCCCGTGTCGGCCATGGAGTTTCCGTCCGTCGACACCCAGAGGCGGCCGTCGGCGTCGATGGCCGCGTTGTCCGGCATCCCGAACCAGCCGTTCTTCGTCGTCTCGGTGGAGAAGGTGGCCCCGACTTCGGCCACCGAAGGGTCACCGCATTGCAACAGGATTTCCCATGTGCCGTTGGTGGCGGTGAAGTCGCCGTCGGCTTCCAGGATTTCGACGATATGGCCGAAGGCGTTTTCCACGCGCGGGTTGGCGGCATTCGCCTCTTCGCGCTTGGTGTTATTGGTCAGCATGACATAGGCGCGGCCGGTGGCGGGGTTCGGCTGGATGTCCTCGGGGCGATCCATCGGCGTCGCGTCCAGCAGGTCGCCCGCGCGGCGCGTCTCGATCAGCACGTCAGCTTGGCTGTGGAAACCATTCTCGGCGGTCAACGGGCCCTGGCCGTGCACCAGCGGCAGCCACTCCATCGACCCGTCCTCGTCGAAGCGGGCGACATAAAGCGTGCCTTCGTCCAGCAGGTCCATGTTGGCGGCGCGGTCGTCGGGGTTGTAGGCGTTCTTCGTCACGAACTTGTAGACATAGTCGAAGCGTTCGTCATCGCCGAGGTAGAAGACCACGCGGCCGTCCTTGGCCACGACGCTTTCGGCGCCTTCATGCTTGAAGCGGCCCAGCGCGGTGCGCTTCTTGGGGACAGAGTTCGGGTCCATCACGTCCACCTCGACCACCCAGCCGAAGCGGTTCGGTTCGTTCGGTTCGGAGGCAAGATCGAAGCGCTTGTGGAAGTTGCCCCACTGGTAGGAGCCACCGGGGATGCCCAGACGCTTGTAGTTTCCGGCCTCGGCATGGGTTTCGGGCAATTCGCCGAGGAAGTAGCCGTGGATGTTCTCCTCGGCCATGATGTAGGTGCCCCAGGGCGTCACGCCGCCGGCGCAGTTGTTGATCGTGCCGAAGACCTTGCGGCCCGAGGTGTCGGCCGTCGTTTGCAGGCGTTCGTGGCCGGCGGCGGGGCCGGTAAGTTGCATCTCGGTCTTGGCGGTGATGCGGCGGTTCAGCTTGCCGTCCAGAACCGGCTGCCACTTGCCGTCGACCTTGCGGATTTCCACGATCGTGCCGCCATGCGCGGCCATCTCGATGTTGGCGCGGTCCTCGGTGGCGTCGGCGACCTCCAGCTCTCCGTTCTGCATCGTGACGATGCCGGGGAACATCAGGTGTTCGTTCGTGTATTCGTGGTTCACGACCAGCAGGCCGCGATCCATGGCGCCGTCCAGCGGGATGAAGCCCACGAAGTCGTTGTTGTAGCCGAACTGGCGTTCCTGCGCGGCTTCGGACTGGTTCGTGGGATCGAACTCCGGCGCGTCGGCGAACAGCTTGTCGCCCCAGCGCAGCAGCACGTCCGCGTCATAGCCTTCGGCAACGTGGTGGTTGGCGTCCACGCCGGCTTCCACTTCAGGGAAGCTGAAGGCCGAGGTCGTTTGCGCGCGCGCCTCGTCGGCGGCGAACAGGGCCACCGGCGACACGGTGGCCGCGATCGCGGCCGAGGCCATGGATCCCTTCAGGAACCCGCGACGCGAAAAGCGGGCGGCGATGATGTCCCCCATGGTCGGGTTCGCGGTCGGGTTCAGGCCGGGGCCCTCGGCCTCTTCCAATTGCGACGTGCGGAAAATCTGGCTTTGCTTGGTCATGCGTGTCCCCCTGGCATCAGCTTCGCGCCTGAAGCCATGTCATCACTTCATGTCATATTCGCGACACTCGAGGCGTTGAGAGGGAGCGTTCAGGCGGGCGGGGTTGCCAGCGGGGATGCGTCGCCCCCGGCGCGTCGCAGGTCGGCGGGGTCGGAACCTGCAGAAGCTCGATCAGCGATCCCCAGTGCGTCCACCCGAATCACAGGACGTTTTCCTCCCCCTCCTCCTGCGCAGAGCACGGGACCGGCCCCTTCAGCATCCGCCCGCTGGCGCGCGCCATTGCCTCGCCCACGGCCCGCACATCCTCGCAATAGATGGAGAAGTGGGTGACGCTGGGATTGGTCAGTTCGGGCACCCGGTCGTGCGTGGGGCGCAGGACCTGAAACATCTCCGGGTCGGTACAGGACCTCGGCGCCGAAGGCGTCGATGAAGAAGGTCTTGGCGGCGGTCAGGTTGGGGACGACCATGCCCACATGCCCGATCCGGCGGACAAGAGGGTTGTGGTCCATGCCATGTTCCATTGGCGCAGGGCGACCTGCACCCCGAAAGGCGGAGGGTTGGTGGGCTGGGGTCGGGATCATGTGGGTTTTCATTCAGACAGTTCGGTGGGGGGAACGTGCCGGGAACCGCCCGCGTTTGTTGTGAAATGAGGAAGGCGGCCTTCCCGGACTGGAAAGGGTGGCATGGGGCGGATCGACCATATCCAGGATCTGCGGGTGTTCGAGGCGGTGGCCCGCACGGGCAGCCTGTCCGCCGCCGCGCGCGATCTGGGCCTTGCGCTGTCGGTGCTGTCGAAGCGGCTGGCGCGGCTGGAGACGGCGGTGGGGTCGCGGCTGGCGGAACGCTCCACCCGCGCCCTTCGGCTGACGCCGGCAGGGGAGGGATTCCTCGGCCCCTGCCGCACGGCCCTGGCCGCGTTTGACGCGCTGGAGGATCGGGGCGACGCGCCGCTGCGCGGGCGCCTGCGGCTCAGCGCATCCGTTGCCTTCGCGCAGCGGCGGCTGGCGCCTTGCCTGCCGGCCTTTCTGGACCGCCATCCGGGTCTGACGGTGGAGGTTGTGGCCACCGACCGCCTGATCGACCTTGTGCGCGAAGGCGTGGACCTTGCCCTGCGGCAGGGCCCCAACGCGACGGGCGAGGTGCTGGCGCCGGACCGTCATCTTCTTGTCGCCTCCCCCGCCTATCTGGCGCGGCACGGAACGCCTGCGGGGCCGGAGGATCTTGTCCATCATCGCTGCCTGACCGTGGGGCAGCCCGCACCCAAGGTGTGGGCGCTGCGGAACGACGCCCGGCGGGTGGAGGCGGCGATCCATGCGCCGCTGTCCGGATCGGACGGGGAAACCGCCCATGCGGCCGCGCTGGCCGATGGCGGCATCGCCATGAAATCCGTCTGGGACGTGCTGGAGGATCTGGAAGCCGGCCGGCTGATCCAAGTGCTGCCGGATTGGCATACAGGCGCGCGCGTCGTTCATGGCGTGCAGCCCGCCGCCGATCACTCCCCGCGGATGGTGCGCTTGCTTTTGCGCCATTTGCGCGACGTGCTGGCCGAACGGATGGTGCGGCACCCCGTACTGTTCCGCTGATCCCGTCAAAATGAAGGGAAAGGCCGCGCGCCTTCGCCCGGGGCGCTGCGGCGCCTTGTCGCAGATTTTGGCACACCATAGTGTGCCGCCAATTCCGCCGGGCCCGCCCCGGTCCGGAATCGCGACGCGCCCGCCGCTGCAGGGCAGGCACGCCGCCCGCCAGATCTGAAACCCGGTGAGCAACCGTGCGCGTGGGACCCGTTCCCGACGCCAGGCAGCGCATGGCCGATCGCCATGCGGAAGGAAGGACAAGCAATGAACCGAAGAAAGGCGCTCTTCTCGCTGGGCGCGATGGCCGCCGCGGGTGCGGCCGCGACGCAGGCCCGCACCGCCGAGATGCACGGCTATCCGACCGACATGGCGATGGATCCCGACTTCCTGCCGCGTCCCGCGCTCCATGGCGGCCGCTTCCACGTCCTCAGCCGCGACATCGACCGCCGCACCGTGACCGCCGTCTTCGACCGCCTGATCCCGGCCGACGAACTTGGCGCCTCGGCCAGCGAGGCGGGCTGCGTGGAGTTTCTGGACATGCAGCTGGCCGGTCCCTTCGGTGCGGGGGCGAGCCTGTACCGGGCGGGCCCGAAGCTGCCGAACGAGGATGAGCTGGCCCAGACGCCGCAATTCATCGAAACCCCGCGCGAACGCTATGCCACCGGCCTTGCCGCGCTGGAGGAATATGCCAAACGCACCGACGGCGCGTCCTTTGCCGATCTTCAGCCCAACCGCCAGGACGAGATCCTGAAGGGCATGGAAGAAGGCACGATCGATCTGGGGAACGGCGTCCACACCAAGGCCTTCTTCGAACTGATGCTGATCAACGTCCGCGAAGGCTACTTTTCGGACCCGATCTATGGCGGGAACAAGGACATGGTGGGCTGGAAGATGATCGGCTTCCCCGGCGCCCGCTACGACTACCGTCTTTATGCCGACCGCACGGGCGAGGATCTGGGGCTGGAACCCGTCAGCCTGATCCCCCGCGACTGAACGTAAGGTAACTTCTCATGACAACGAAACGCCAAAAGGCGGATGTGGTGATCGTCGGGCTGGGCTGGTCCGGCGCCCTGATGGCCGAGGAACTGACCCGCGCCGGCCTGAACGTCGTCGCGATCGACCGCGGCGCCTGGACCGACACCTCCACCCACACGCCCCCCGCCGTGGACCCCGACGAACTGCGCTGGAGCCAGCGCAAGGAACTGCTGTCGGCGCCGCGCGACAACACCGCCACCTTCCGCAACCGGCTGGACCAGACCGCGATCCCGACCCGCAACTGGGGCGTGTTCGAACTGGGCGGCGGCGTGGGCGGCGCGGGTTTCCACTGGGCGGGCATGGGCTGGCGCTTTTCCCCTTGGGATTTCGAGGTGCGCAAGCAGACCATCGAACGTTACGGCCTTGCGCGGGCCGAGGACGGGGAGCTGCAGCTTCAGGACTGGGGCGTCACCTATGACGAGCTGGAGCCCTTCTACGACCGCTGGGAACGCATCGCGGGCGTGTCGGGCAAGGCCGGCGTCATCGACGGCCAGAAGGTCGGCGGCGGCAACCCTTATGAAGGGTCGCGCAGCCGCGACTATCCCACGCCGCCGCTGAAGACGCTGCGCGCGATGGAGCTGTTCAACGACGCGACGAACCGCATGGGCCTGAACCCGTTCACGATCCCGACGGCGAACCTGTCGCAGCCTTACGTGAACCCGCTGGGCGTCAGCATGGGCGCCTGCACCTATTGCGGCTTCTGCCTGTATTTCGGCTGCGGCAACTTCTCCAAATCCTCGCCGCAGGCCTGCATCTTCCCGGTGCTGATGCGCCGTCCGAACTTCACGGTCCTGACGAAATCCTGCGTGACGAAGCTGACGAAGTCGCCCGACGGCAAGACCGTCACCGGCGCCATCTATGTGGACGAACAGGGCAACGAGGTGGAACAGCCCGCCGACATCGTGATCCTGACGGCCTTCATGATGGACAACACGCGGATCCTTCTGCATTCGGGCATCTCCAAGCCCTATGATCCGCGCGACCAGTCGGGCGTGGTGGGGCGGAACTTCACGTTCCAGACCGTGTCGGGCGCCGACCTGTGGTTCGAGGACGACCAGATCAACCCGTTCATCGGGGCGGGCGCGCTGGGCAGCCAGATCGACGACTACAACGGCGACAACTTCGACCATTCGGATCTGGACTTTATCGGCGGCGCGGGCATCCTGACCCTGTCGCGCGACGGCTTGCCGATCGCGAAGGCCAACGCGCTGCCGCCGGGCACGCCGCGCTGGGGGTCGGAGTTCAAGAAGTCCTACGCGAAATATTACCAGAACTACGCGACGCTGTTCAACCAGGGCTGCTCCATGCCGACGAAGACCGGCTACATGGACCTGGATCCGAACTTCAAGGACAAGTTCGGCGTGCCGCTGCTGCGCATCACCTACGACTATGCGCAAAGCGACCGGAACATGGCGAAGTTCACGATGGACCGGTCGCTGGAGATCGGGCGCGAGATGGGGGCCAGCCACGTGGCGGGCTTCAACTTCGCGGACAAGCCGTTCACCACGGCCATCGTCGCGTCGGACCACGTTATCGGCGGCGTGCCGATGGGGGCGGACCCGAACACCTCGGCGGTGAACCCGTATCTGCAAAGCTGGGACGCGCACAACCTGTTCGTCGTCGGCGCTTCGGCCTTCCCGACGAATGCGGGCTACAACCCGACGGGCACTGTCGGCGCGCTGGCCATCCGCACCGCGCGCGCGATTGCCGAGACGTATGTGAAGAACCCCGGCGCGCTGGTGGAGGGCTGATCCATGGCGAACTGGAAGAAGATCGGCGGCGGCGTCGCCGCGGTGGCGGTGATCGCGGCGGCGGGTGCGGGCTGGTGGGCCTGGGACACGCTGGACACGTCCCGTTCGGACGTGGCCGACGACAGCGTGACCCTGGCGGAGTTCAAGGCCGACCCCGAGGCCGTGGCGCGGGGCGAATACGTCATGCGGACCGGCGACTGCGCCGCCTGCCACACGCGCGAATCCGGCAGCTTTGCCGGCGGGTATGAGATCGCGACGCCCTTCGGCGTTCTCGTGTCGTCGAATATCACGCCGGACGCGACCGGCATCGGCGCCATGACGGAGCGTGATTTCTTCAACGCGCTGCGGCAGGGGCTTGGCCAGCACGGGCCCCTGTATCCGGCCATGCCCTACACCGCCTACAAGAACCTGAGCGACGGCGACATGCACGACCTGTGGGCCTACATGTCCACGGTTCCCCCGGTGCAGAACGACATCGACGAGACGGCGGGGATGAAGTTCCCCTTCAACATCCGTCTGGCGATGGTGGGCTGGGACATGCTGTTCTTCGACAATGCGGGCTATGCGCCCGACGCATCGCAGGACGAGGTGTGGAACCGCGGCAAATACATCGTGGACGGCGGCGGTCACTGCTCGGCCTGCCACAGCCCGCGCAACATCCTGTCGGGCGAAGTGGCCAGCCAGTACCTGCAAGGCGGCAGCCTCGGCACCTCCTATGCGCCGGAGATCACGTCGAACGAGTATCTGGGCCTTGGCGCGCAGTCGGTCGACAGCATCGCGCAATACCTGCGCACCGGCACCAACGGGGTGGAGGTCGCCGCCGGTCCCATGGCCGAAGCGATCGAGCATTCGCTGCAGCACATGACCGAGGATGATCTTGTCGCGGTGGCCACCTACCTGAAGACCGTGCCGGGATCGGACGCCGTGCGCCCCGAACCGCTGGCGGCGGAAAGCGACGCCATGAAGCGCGGCGCGCTGGAATACGAGGTGAGCTGTTCGGCCTGCCACGGTCCGCATGGCGAAGGGATGGGGCTGCTGGCCCCTGCCTTTGCCGGGAACGCGGCCATGCTGTCGCCCGACATCACGAACCTGACCCACGCGCTGATGGTGGGGGGACGGGCCGTCTCCTCGCACGAAAGTCCGACGGGGGCGGGGATGCCGTCCTTTGCGTGGAAATACAGCGACCGGCAGCTGGCCGAGATCCTGGATTACGTGCGCAACAGCTGGGGGAACGCCGCGCCGCCGGTGGATGTGGCGGATGTCGCGAAGATGCGCGCCGACACGCAGGCCCGCGACAAGCTGGCCATCCCGCAGTGATCGGAAACGGGCCGCCTTGTGCGGCCCGCTTGCGTTTCGGACCCCCGTCGGTATGAGGTGCCTTCATTCCCGAGGGAGTGACCCGATTGCCCCGCCGATCCACGCTTGAAGACATCGCCGCCGCCGCCGGGGTCAGCCTGTCCACGCTGGACCGGATCGTGAACCGGCGGGGCGCCGTGAAGCGCGCCACGATCGAGCATGTCCTCGTAGCGGCCGAGCGGCTGGGCTATCACGGGGTGCCCGTGATCCGGCAGCGGCTGATGGAAGGCGCGCCGTCCAAGACCTTCGGCTTTTTGCTGAACCAGCGCGACCGTTCGCTGTACGCCCAGCTGGCCAACGGCCTGACGCAGCGGGTGCGCCTGTCGCAGCGCGTGCAGGGGCGGGCGGTGGTCCATCATTTGCAGGATCTGGATCCGCAGGGCATGGCGCAGGCGCTGGAAGCGCTGGGCGAGGAGTGCGACGCGATCGGTGCCGTGCTGCTGGATCATCCGCTGGTGCGGGAGGCGGTGGGGCGTCTGGCGTCGCGGGGGGTGCCGGTCTGGGCCATGTTCTCGGACCTGTCGACGCCCGACCGTGCGGGGTTTGTCGGGTCCGACGCGCTGAAGATGGGGCGCAGCGCGGGATGGTTCATCCACCAGCTTTGCCCGCCGCAGGGCCGCGTCATGATGCTGATCGGGGCACCCGGCTATCGCGCACATCAGGGCTATGACAGGGGGTTGCGGCAGGCCTTGGCCGAACGCCACAGCCGGCTGGAGGTGCTGGACACGCGGCACACCTTCGAATCCGACACCGAAGCCCGCCGCATCGTGGAGCGGGAGGTTCCGCGCCATGACGACCTCGTGGCGCTGGTCATCGCCGGCGGCGGGGTGGAAGGGGCGGTGGCCGCCCTTACCCCCGAACAGCGCGGCCGCCTGATCATCCTTGGCACGGAGCTGAGCGACGCGGTCAACCGCTGCCTGAAGGACGGCACCCTCGATGTCGTGCTGAGCCATCCGGTGGAGCGGGTGGTCGAGGATCTGGTCGGCGCGATGGAGGACACGGTCCTGCCCTGCGGCTTTCAGGGCCCCGCCTTCCGCGAGGTCCCGATCGAGATCCGGATACGGGAAAGCTTCTGATCCGGCCGTGCGGGAGCCGGATAAAATGCATCTTTAAGATGTATTGACACATGTTCAGATTGTTCTGCACAATTTGGCCCGGTGAGGCTGTCTCACAGGATCAGCGTGTGGGAGACGGCCATCGAAAGCGGGCAGATCGCATCAGGTCTTGAGGCCGCCGACGCGCGGTCGGGCGGCCGGATCACCCTCGGAAAGGCGGGTCCGGCACCGGGCGGATCGGGGCGGGGGATCGTCGGAACCGAACCTCTGGCGGGTGCCCCCGGCCGGATCACCCTGGCCGATGGCACACGGCTTGGCTTTCCTGCCGCCGAACGGATCATCTGCTTCACGCCCGGCGCGAGGGTGCAGACCGACGGCGGCCCCCGTGCGGTGGAAACGCTGATGGCCGGCGACATGGTGGTGACGCGGGACCGTGGCCTGCAACCCCTTCGGTGGGTCGGCCGGACGGAGGTTCCGGGCCTTGGAGGCCTCGCCCCCGTCCGCATCCGTTCGGCGGCCTTTCCCGGCCTGACGGCGGACCTTGTCGTGTCCCCCCATCACCGCATGCTGATCGAGGGCCCCCGCGCGACGCGGCTGCAGGGCGAGACGGAGGTGCTGGCCGTGGCCCGGCACCTGGTGGATGGACGGCATGTCACGGTGGAGGAGCGGGAAACGGTCACTTACCTTCACCTGCTGTTCGACCGGCACGAGGTGATCGTGGTCAATGGGGTGGCCACCGAAAGCTATCACCCCGCCGATCACGGGTTCGGCGGCCTGGATGACGCCACGCGGGAAGGGGTGTTCGCCGTCTTTCCGCAATTGCGCACGCTGCCCGAAAGCTATGGCCGGACGGCGCGGCGCGTCCTGACGCGGTCCGAAGCGGCCTTGCTGGTCTGACCGGCGGGCCGGGATCCGCCGCCCCGCGTCAACTTCCGGCGGCGATGTTGAAGGCCCGGAACGCAGGTCTACCTTTCGCTTCCACAGCCCTCGGGGAGAGACGCCATGGAAGACCAACCGCCACACAACAAGACCCTGACCAACCGTCAGGGGCACGAGATCACGAACAACCAGTCGCAGCGCACCGTGGGTCCGCGCGGCCCGGCGACGCTGGAAAACTACCACTTCCTTGAAAAGATCACCCATTTCGACCGCGAACGCATTCCGGAGCGCGTGGTCCATGCGCGCGGCTTCGTCTGCTATGGCGAGTTCGAGGCAACAGGGATGATCGGGGACGAACCCGCCTCCACCTACACCCGCGCCAAGCTGTTCCAGGACAAGGGCAAGAAGACGCCGCTGGCGATCCGTTTTTCGACCGTGATCGGCGGGCGCGACAGTTCCGAAACGGCCCGCGATCCGCGCGGCTTCGCCGTGAAGTTCTACACCGAGGACGGGAACTGGGATCTGGTCGGCAACAACCTCGCCGTCTTCTTCATCCGCGACGCGATCAAGTTCCCGGACGTGATCCATTCGCTGAAGCCCGATCCGGTCACCTTCCGGCAGGAACCGAACCGCATCTTCGACTTCATGTCGCAGACGCCCGAAGCCATGCACATGCTGACGCACCTGTTCAGCCCACGCGGCATTCCGGCGTCCTACCGCCACATGGAAGGCTTCGGCGTGAACACCTACAAGATGGTGAACGCGCAGGGCGAGACGGTTCTGGTGAAGTACCACTTCCACCCGCGGCAGGGCTTGGCCTCGCTGACGGCGGACGAGGCCGCGAAGGTGCAGGGCCGGGATTTCGGCTCCGCCTCCAAGGACCTGTTCACCGCGATCGAGCGGGGGGAGTATCCGCAATGGGACTTCTTCGTGCAGATCATGGAGGATCACGAGCATCCCGAGCTGGACTGGGATCCGCTGGACGACACCAAGATCTGGCCGGAAAAGGACTTCCCGCTGCGCCATGTCGGCGTGATGACCCTGAACCGCAACGTGGAGAACTTCTTCGACGAGAACGAGCAGATCGCCATGGGCACGGGCGTGCTGGTGGACGGGCTGGACTTTTCGGACGATAAGATGCTGGTGGGGCGGACCTTCTCCTATTCCGACACGCAGCGTTACCGCGTGGGCACCAACTATTTGCAACTGCCGGTGAACCGCGCCAAGAACGCGCGCGTGTCCACCAACTATGACGGCGGGCAGATGTCGTTCGGGCGCGATCTGGCACCGGGGCAGAACCCCCATGTCAACTTCGAGCCGTCGATCCACAACGGCTTGCACGAATCCGATCGCGATGCCCCTAACAACCAGCCCGAGATCCGCGGCCACCTGACCCGCAGCGTGCTGGAACGCCGCAACGACTATGTTCAGGCGCGCGGCCGTTATTGCACGATGATGCAGTGGGAACGGGACGATCTGGTGCTGAACATGGGCACCCTTCTGGCCGATTGCGAACGCGACGTGCAGGAGCGGATGGTCTGGCACTTCATGATGGTGCACGATGATTACGGCAACCGCATGGGCGAGATGCTGGGCATCACCGCCGCCGACCTGAAGCATCTGGGGCCGTTGCCCAAGCAGGTGCTGACCGAGGAGGACCAGCGTCGTCTGGCCAGCCTTGGCGCGAACAACGACGTGATCGACGAAACCGTCTGGGGCCAGTGGACAAGCTCGGTCAAGAACCGTCAGGCCACGGCCGAGGAAGTGCTGAACGGCACGCTGGACGCGGCGAAGTAAACTCCGGGCGTCATTCATCCCCCGCAAAGGCCGCAGCGATGCGGCCTTTGTCATTTGCACGAATAGTTTTGACAGCCTGATTTTTGCCTTCTAGTTTGTCAGACAAACAGGGAGGAAGAACATGAAGGTCAAGGCCGCCATCCATCGGGACTTCGAAATCTCCAAGATCGACGACCGGCTTTACGCCGCCTTCATCGAGCATATGGGGCGGGCAATCTATTCGGGGATCTACGAGCCCGGCCACCCGCAGGCCGACGGAAACGGGTTTCGGCGCGACGTGGCGGCCATGGTGCGCGACCTGAACATCCCGGCCATCCGCTATCCCGGCGGCAACTTCGTGTCCGCCTATCGCTGGGAAGATGGCATCGGCCCGAAAGAGGATCGCCCCGTCCGGCTGGATCTGGCCTGGCGGTCGCGCGAAACCAACCAGGTCGGCATCAACGAATTCGCCATCTGGGCGAACGAGCTGGGCATCGACATGATGCTGGCCGTGAACCTCGGCTCCCGCGGGATCGAGGAGGCGCGCAACTTCATGGAATACGTCAACCATCCCGGCGGCACCTACTGGTCCGACCTGCGCCGCAGCCACGGGGTGGAAAAGCCCTATGGCGTGAAGATGTGGTGCCTTGGCAACGAGATGGACGGCCCGTGGCAGATCGGCGCGAAGCCCGCCCGCGAATACGGCCGCCTTGCGGACGAGACGGCGAAGGCCCTGCGTGCCCTGACCCCCGACGCCGAGATGATCGTCTGCGGATCGTCGAACGACGAGATGCCGACCTATCCCGAATGGGAACGGGTGGTGCTGGAGGAATGCTACGAGCATGTGGACCACATCTCGCTCCACAAGTACTTCGGCAACTCGTCCCGCGACACGCTGAACTTCTTTGGCAAGATCGAGGAAACGGGCCGCTACATCAACACGATCGGCGGCGTGATCGATTTCGTGAAATCGAAGAAGCGGGCGAAGAACGACGTCCACATCTGCTTTGACGAATGGAACGTCTGGTATCACCGGCGCGAGGAGGACGGACGGCGCTGGCGCACCTGGGACTGGCCCGAAGCGCCCGACCTGCTGGAGGAAACCTACACCTTCGAGGACGCGCTGTTCGTCGGTGGCCTTCTGAACGAGTTCATCCGCCGGTCGGACCGCGTGAAGATCGCCTGCATTGCGCAGCTGGTGAACGTGATCGCCCCGATCCGGGCGGACAAGAACGGCAAGGCGTGGCGCCAGTCGATCTACTGGCCCTACCAGATGGCCTCGGTCTATGGGCGGGGCACGGCGCTGCGCGTGGCGGTGGACGGGCCGAAGTATGATTGCGCGGTGGCCTCCGACGTGGATTATCTGGACATCACGGCCGTTCAGGGCGCAGGCTGTGTCACGATCTTCGCGATCAACCGCCACTTGCGGGAAACGCTGGATCTGCGTCTGTCGCTGACGGGCTTCAAGGCGACACTCGACTTTCACAAGATGATCGGGGGGCATGATCTGATGGCAACGAACGGTCCGGACGCCGAACCCATCGCGCCCGTGGACGGCACGGGCATCGGGGTGGAGGATGGCAACGTCGTGGGTGCCTTGCCGCCCTTGTCCTATCACGTCATCCGCCTGAAGGTGTGACGATGTCCGGGGTGGTTCTGCGCAACGTGCGCAAATCCTTCGGCGCCATCGACGTCATCAGGGACGTGTCGCTGACGATCGAGAAAGGCAAGTTCGGCGTCTTCGTGGGCCCCTCGGGCTGCGGGAAGTCCACCTTGCTGCGCATGATCGCCGGGCTGGAAAACAGCACCGGCGGCACGATCGAGATCGGCGGCCGCAACGTCACGGATGTGGAGCCGGCGCGGCGCGGCGTGGCGATGGTGTTCCAGTCCTATGCGCTTTACCCGCACCTGTCGGTGGCCGAGAACATGGCCTTCTCGCTCCGCCTCGCGAAGGCGTCGCGGGCGGAGCGGGAAAGCAAGGTGCGCGAAGCGGCGCGGATCCTGCAGCTGACCGATCATCTGGACAAGCGTCCGTCCGAACTTTCGGGCGGTCAGCGGCAGCGGGTGGCCATCGGCCGCGCCATCGTGCGCGAACCGGAGGTGTTCCTGTTCGACGAACCCTTGTCGAACCTCGACGCGGAACTGCGCGTCCAGATGCGGCTGGAGCTGAGCCGCCTGCACCACCAGATCGGCGCGACGATGATCTATGTCACGCATGACCAGGTGGAGGCGATGACGCTGGCCGACAGCATCTTCGTGCTGAAGAACGGCGTCGTCCAGCAGTCGGGCGCGCCCCTGGGGCTTTACGACGATCCGGACAACCGCTTCGTCGCCGGGTTCATCGGATCGCCGGCCATGAACTTCCTGGACGGCACGGTGGTGGCGCACACGGCGCAGGGCATCCGCGCCGCGACCGAGCAGGGGGAGATCGTGGCCCATGTCATCAACCGCCCGGCCGAAGGGAGCGCCGTGACGCTGGGGGTGCGCCCCGAACATCTGGTTCCCGCCGAAACCGGCATTCCGGTGCTGGTGGAAATGGCCGAGGAACTGGGCGGCAACGCCTTCATCCATTCGCGCCTGGCTTCGGGGGCGGATGTCGTCTTCGAGCGCCGGGGCCTGCGGGACCGGCTGGAGGGGCAGCGTATCCACCTTGCCGTCGATCCCGCGCATGTCCTGTGCTTCACGGCGGAGGGCTTGCGGCTGCGCTGAGGAAAAACCGGACGGGGAGGTCCGGTCAACAGAGGAGGAACCAAGAATGAAACGACTGACCTCGCTTGTGACGGCCATCCTGCTGTCCACCGCGATCCCCGCGCTGGCCCAGCAGCAGATCACCTGGTGGGACTTCTTCGTGGGCGGCGACGGCGTGCGCATGAAGGCGCTGCTGCAGCAGTTCAACAACGAACATCCCGACATCGCCGTGACCGCGACTTCGCTGGAATGGGGCACGCCCTTCTACACCAAGATCCGCACCTCGGCGGCGGTGGGGCAGGGGCCGGACGTGATGAGCTATCACCTGTCGCGCCTGCCGATGGCCTTGCAGGAAGGGGTCCTGACGCCCATCACGGTGGCGGATATGGAAACGGCCGGCCTGAAGGAGGACGACTTCTTCGGCCCCGCGCTGGAAGCCGCCAAGGGGCCGGACGGCACGCTTTACGCGGTGCCCTTCGACATCCATTCGACCGTCCTCTTTTACAACAAGACGCTGCTGGAAGGGACCGAGTATCTGGACGCCGACGGCAAGCTGACGGGCGTCGACACGCTGGAAGGGTTCGAAGGCGCGCTGGCCGCAGCCAAGGACAAGGGCGCGGAGGCCCCCATCTCCTATGCCACGGGCGATGATGGCGGCGTTTATCGCGTCTTTTACAGCCTTCTGGCCCAGCAGGGCGGGGAACTGATTTCGGCCGATGGCGAGGTTCTTCCGGGCGACAGTGGTGAAAAGGCCGCCAACGCGATCCGCGTCATGACCCACTGGTTCGAGGAAGGCTGGCAGCCCGAGCAGGCGGCCTACGAGGCGTCGGTCGCGCTCTTCACCTCGGGCAAGTCCGCCTTCTTCTTCAACGGCGCCTGGGAGGTGCCGACGATGGTCGATCTGGAAAAGGGCGGGAACCTGGGCTTTGAATGGGGTGTGGCCGAAATCCCGCCCTTGATGGGCAAGCAGACGAACTGGGCCGACAGCCACGGCTTTGCCATCCCCATCCAGGGCAAGACCCAGATGGACCCCGAAAAGCGTGCGGCCGTCATGACCCTGATCGGCTGGATGGAGGAGCATTCGCTGGACTGGGCCGCGGCGGGCCACATCCCCGCCTACAAGCCCGTGGCCGAATCCGAAGCGTTCCGCGCGATGGAGCCGAATGCGAGCTATGCCGGTCTGGCCGATCGTGCGACCTATGATCCCCGCTCGGAAGCCGCAGGCGTGGCCTCGCCCGTTTATGACGCGGCGATCAACATCATCTCGCCGGCCATCCACGGCTACATGGAGCCCGAGGACGCGGTGGAAGAGATCCGCTCCGAGCTTGAAGGCGTGCTGAACTGATCGTTCGCGGCCCCCGCATCGCCGGGGGCCGTCCGCAGAAAGGAGCGTTCCATGGCGATGATACGCAACCAGAGGCGCCACCGGATGGTCGCCCTGACCCTGATCCTGCCCTTCACCCTGATCTTCGCGGTGGTCTTCGCCTATCCCATCGCCGAGGTGATCCGGCTGAGCTTCACCAACGCCACGCTGATCGGGGGCGGCGAATGGATCGGGCTTGAAAACTACCGCGAGCTTCTGGACGACCGGCTGTTCTACACCTCGTTGAAGAACAACGGGTATTTCGTGCTGCTGACGGTGATCCCGACCACGCTGATCGCCCTGTGCATCGCGCTGATGGTGCAGCGGCTGAAGGGCCGGATGCAGGCGCTGGTGCTGGCGATGTTCTTTCTGCCCTACATCCTGCCCGTGTCGGTGGTGACGCAGATCTGGGCCTGGATGCTGGATTTCCAGTTCGGCATCCTGCAACCGCTGCTGGAACAGATCGCGGGCAAGCCCGTGCCCGTGTTCAAGAACCCCTACTGGGTCATGCCCTCGGTCGCGCTGGTGACGATCTGGTGGACCAACGGCTTCAACGTGCTGCTGCTGCTGGCCGGCCTGCGCAACATCCCCACGGACCTGTACGAGGCGGCGGCGCTGGACGGGGCGAACCGGCGGCAGCAGTTCCGGCGCGTGACCTGGCCCCTGCTTTGGCCGGTGGTGGCGCTGGTCCTGACGCTGCAACTGATCCTTCAGCTGAAGATCTTCGACCAGATCTACCTTCTGTCCGAAGGCGGGCCGTTCAACAACTCCTCGGTGCTGCTTCTGATGGTCTACCGCGAAGCGTTCCAGCAGAACAACGGCGGCTACGCGGCGGCGATCTCGCTGGTCGTGTTCCTGCTGATCGTCGCGGTGTCGGTGCTGCAATATCAGATCCTGCGGATAAGGGGACGGCGATGAGACGTGTCGAGAACGCGGCCCTGACCGCGCTGGCCCTGACGGCCGGGCTGATCTGGATCTTCCCGCTCTACTGGGCGGTCATCACCTCCCTCCGCAGCGAGAACCGGGTCGTGTCGGACGCGGCGGGGCTGGTGCCGGACGAATTCCGGCTGGGCGCCTACTATGACGCGCTCTTCAACTCCAACCTGCTGAACTGGTACGTGAACTCCATCGGGACATCGCTGATCATCACGGCGATCGTGCTGCTGACGGGAATGATGTGCGCTTATGCGCTGTCGCAGATGACCTTTCCGGGGCGCCGGCTGCTGTATGGTGTGGTGCTGGGCAGCTTCATGGTGCCGGCGCAGGTTCTGGTGGTGCCGCAGTTCATGCTGATGAACGATCTGGGCCTGATCAACACCTGGGGCGGGATCATCCTGCCGCAGCTGGTCGTGCCGGTGGTGATCATCGTCTACAAGCAGTTCTTCGACGCCGTCCCGAAAGAGATGAAGGAGGCGGTCGTGCTGGACGGGGGTGGCGACTACACCCTGCTGTTCCGGGTCTATCTGCCGCTGAACTGGGGCATCACGACGGCCCTGGGCATCATCACCTTTATCTCCTCGTGGAACGCGTTCCTGTGGCCGTTCCTCGTCATCACGACCGAGGACATGATGACCATCCCCGTGGGCCTGACGCAGGTGAACGACGCGTTCGGCGTGGCCTATGCCCGGCTGATGTCGGTGGCGCTTCTGGGGGCCGCGCCGGTGGTGATCGCCTACCTGATCTTCCAGCGTCGCGTGACGGAAGCCGTGATGATTTCCTCGGGCGTCAAGGGGTAGGGGCGTCAGGGGGAAGGGGCGGTCTTCAGGTCGAAGACCGTCGCCCCCGAGGTGTCCAGAAGCGCGGTGTCGACCAGTTGGGCCATCAGGCGGTGGGCGCCGGACGCGTCCCCCGCCTCGATCCGTTCGAAGACGGCGGCGTGTTCGTCGACCGGATTGCGGGTGTGGGGGTTGGGCATGTCGCGATAGCGGAAGGCCGTGGTGAAGGCCACGGCCGCGCAGATCCCCGCTTCCAGCGTGATCAGGACGGGATTTTGCGAACTGCGCAGCAGCGCGCGGTGAAACCCGGCATCGGCCTGGTGCCAGCTCGTTTCCGTCATCTCGCAGGTGCGCATGGCGTGCAGGGCGCTGCGGAAGGCGTCAAGGTCCGCCTCGGTCCGGCGCTGGGCGGCGAACCCCGCGGCCGCCGGTTCGATCATGGAGCGCAGTTCGTACATCGCGCGGATGAACCAGTCCGGCGGGGGGCCGGAATCGAAGAACCAGCGCACGACGTCGGGGTCGAGCAAGGTCCACGCCTCGCGCGGGGCGACGCGGGTGCCGCTGCGCGTGCGACTGATCAGCATGCCCTTGCCCGCCACCTGCCGCAGCGCTTCGCGATAGGCGCTGCGCGACACGCCGGCCTGCTGGATGAAGTCCATCTCGGTCGGGACCTGCTCCCCTTCCGCCAGATCGCCGGACACGATCTTCCGCCCCAGCCAGTCGGCGATGGAGCCGTTGATCCGGCGCACGGACCGGGTGGAAAATGACATGGCGGGGTCGGTCGGCGCGGCCTGTTTCATTGTCGGAGCTTATCAGACCGGGGCAGGAAAAGCGACGATGTTCACGCGTCATCCATCCCGGCGACGGCGGCCGGCGGATGGCCGGGTCCCACGTCCCGCGCCTTCAGTTCGGCCAGAAGGCGGAACAGCAGATCGCTTCGCGTGCCGTAGACCAAGCGGGGGGAGGCCACGAAGGCAAAGCTGTTGAACTTGATCATCCCTTCGACAAGAGAGTCGATGTAGACCGACGGCTTCGGGTCGTCAAAGACGGCCGGATGGTCGCGGAACAGCTTCAGCAGGACGCGCGCCACCTCGTCGGCGTCCTCCTCCATCGGGACGGTGAATTCGATCTGGATGCGGCCCATGGGGTTGGCCAGCGTCAGGTTGCGGACGTTCTTCGTGATCAGTTCCGAATTCGGGATGATCAGGGTCGACCTGTCGCCGATCTGGATCTCGGTCGATCGGACGCTGATGCGTTTCACATCCCCTTCGTCGGTTCCGATGCGGATGGTGTCGCCGATCTTCACCGGCCGTTCGGCCAGCAGGATCAGGCCCGAGATGAAGTTCTGCGTGATGGCCTGAAGGCCGAAACCGATGCCGACCGACAGCGCGCTGACCACGAGGCCCAGCCGTTCCATCCCGATGCCCAGCGACGACACCGCCCATGTGACCACCACCGCAAGGCCCAGATACCGCATGATCGTGGAAGCGGAGTTGCGTGCCCCCGCGTCCAGTTCCGTGGCGGGCAGATAGGTCTTGTCCAGCCAGCCGCTGATCATCCGGATGCCGGCGATCCCGATCGCGAAGACGATGGCCGCCCGCGCGATGGCGCCCAGCTGGATGACGATGCCCCCCACCGCGATGGAGGAGATGGAGATGCCGGAGATCTTGGTGTAGGCCGGACCCGTGCCCCCGCCCAGCGGCGCGAGGATGGCCGACAGGGCCAGAAAGCCGATGGCGATCCGACCGAGGACCGACACGATCAGCCCCAGCTGCCGCACCGTGCTTTGGCGCAACCCGAAGCCCCGCGTCAGGGACCGTCCGGCCGGGCTGTTTTCGGAAAAGACGTTCGTCGCGATGTCATCCACCGCGGCCATCAGAAGATACGCGGCCGAGATGACGATGGTGCCCCAAAGCACCTCGCGTCCCATCAGCAGGGCCAGGTTCACGTTGCCGCGGACCAGCGCGATCACGCAGACAACCACCGTGATCCAGCCGACCAGCATCGCGACCGTCATGAGGGACCGGCGCTCCGTCACCTGTCCGGCCTGAAGATCCCGCGCGCCCCGCAACCCGCGCAGCGCGATCAGGATGGAGATGAGAAGCCCCACGTGAAGGGTGGCGATCAGAAGGTTGCCGGTGACGTTGGCGGACGGGCTGACCCCGACGATCCGGTTCATCTCGGTCAGGCCTGCGCTCAGCACTGCAAGCGCGGCCGAGACCCCGAGGAAGGGATGAAGAACGTGGGCGTCGTGATCTTCGATCGGCAGCAGGCGCCAGGACTGCTTGTCCTTCAGCAGGAGGGCGGAGCCGAGAGCGATCGTGACCGCCCCGAAGGAGGCGGCGTAAAGAAGCGTCCAGGCGAGCGAGGACGCGGAGGAAGTGAGTGCCCCCGCCCATTGCAACGCCTGCACGACGATCAGGAAGGCGAGGGTGGAGGTCAGAGAGCCTACGGTGACGAACCACAGCGCAAGGCCGGTGCGCCGCAACTGCGTCTGCGGCGCGCGATGGGCGGCGTAGTTCTGCCCCAGCTGGTTGAGGCGTTGGCGCACAGGCAGCAGAAGCAGCCCCGCCAGCGCCAGCGCCCCCGACAGGATCGCGATTCCGCTGACGGTCATCGCGGTCATGAAGCGGTTGGTGGCGGCGTTGAAGAAGTTGGTCAGGCGGTCGAAATCGGTCGGAAGGTTGGTAAACAGCGCCTGCCAGTAGGCTTGCGTGAAGGGGGAGGCCACGCGTTCAAGGACGTTCTTGTTGAAAAGGGCGGTGACGGCGCGGTTGATCGCCTCCACCGTCTCGTTCGCGCTGGTCACCAGCAGCCGGGCCTGCTTGACGGCCGAGTCGAGCTGATCGCTTTCGCTGGTCAGGTCCGCCCGCTGGTTCTGGATGACCGGCGCCTCACCATCCGTGGGCTCCCCGATCGCCGCCAACGTCGCCTGAAGTTCAGTCAGGCGCGGGGTCAGGATGCCGATCGTGGCGTTGGCCGTGGCCGCCGCTTCCTGCGCCTGCGTGCGCAGGGCGTCGTAATCCGACCGTGCGCGTTCCGTCTGAAGGGCGGACCGCACCGTGTCCAGATTGGCCGACGCCTGGTTGAGGAGGTTGACCTGATCCTGCAGGGCGGAGGACACCTGTGCAGCCGCCGGCAACGGCAGCGCGCCGGCCGTCCCCAGCAGAAGGCAGAACATCAGGCAAACAAGGCGGAGAATCTGGGTCATCGGCGTCGATCATGCGTTGGGATGGCTGTCCGTGCCACACGGACCGGGAAAAGGGTAGTCTGCCAAGGCTGCGGACCCGTGCCGCACGACAGGGAGACGCATTTCCCGCGCACCCACCGTCGATTACGGTATTATGTTCTTATCAATAAGAACATGATTTCGACCTTGTTGCAGATGTTTGCGACATAACGCTGCACTGCTTGGGATTGCAGGTCATCGGGGGCACCGATGCGACGTCCGGGCGACGTGATTCTGTTGTGCCGACCGGGAGGATAGGTGCGGGGGTGATCCGATCATTTCCCGTCTGAGGCTTCTGTTGCGAAGAGGTTGCGGCACGAAGCCGCAACCTTGTCCTTTTCGCAGCAGGTTACGGCCAAAACCGAATCTCAAGTCGCGCGGTCATGTTTCACGGCCACCAGTCGGTGGACATTACTGAATGACGAATGAGCCTCGGCGTCGGGGCATAACGCTTGGCGCTTTTCTTTTTGGGCCTGTATCTGCTGATCATGGCAGCTCGGGGCCTTGCGCTTGCCTATCAGGGCGGCCCATCTGGCCCATGCGGGCCGGTCTTTCTGTCATGTCCTGACGAGATTGGCCCTGGTGATCTCGGCCATCCTGATGTTCATCAACCGGCGGGCGGGCTTCTTCTTGTTCGGGGCCTCCCTTGTCGTCACCATTTTCTGGACGGTCTGAAAATCGGGTTCGACGGCTGGGGTTCGGTCCCGCGTCTGGCCTCGCTGATCGCGCTGACCGCGCTGTTCTGGAAGCGCGTGCGCCCTGTCATCCCGGGCATCGGTAAGCCGGTCTTCTTCGGCGTGACGGTCGCGCTGCCGGTCATCATGTTCCTGATGATCATCATCCCGATCACTTGGCCGCCGACGCTGCACCTCCGCCTCCGGGGACGCGGCTGCGGAACGTCCGGCCGAGCCCTTCAGCCGCGCGACGGTCACGTCGGCCAACCGGAACGTCGCCGCCACGCATGACGAGAACAGCTGGACCGCCTATCCCGGCTCTGACCTCGGCACGCACCACTTCGTCGCGGCGCAGATCACACCCGAAAACGCCTCGGAGCTGGAAATGTGTGGAATATCACCACGGCGACGTGAAGAGCCGGGTGAGAAGATCGCCTATCGGAACGAAGCCTCGCTGCTGAAGATCGACAACTCGCTTTGCACCTGCACGCCGAAACAGGTCGTCATTTCGATCAACGCCGAAACGGGCGGTGAAAACTGGCGCTTCGATCCCGAAGACGGACCTCACCAACCTCAAGGAGCCGGGCGGTGTCTGCCGTGGCGTCGCTTATCAGAGCGTTCCGAACGCCCCCCCCGCGACGCAGGCCTGCGCGCAGCGCATCATCTGGGGCACCGCCGACAGACGCCTGATGGCGGTGGACGCGCTGACTGGCCACGTGTGCCAGGACTTCGGCACGAACGGCCCCACCACGATCTGTGAGACGAAGCTCCAGACCCGTCGTTTTGAGGGTTTTGCAGGGTTCAGGCTCCGCAAGGAAGCCTGATCGATGAGCAATCTTTACTGGCTTAACGACGCGCTTGAAGCCCTTCTTTCCGAAAAGCCATCGCATGGCACGTCGCGTCGCATCCCTGGTGGAGCCGCCAAGGCACCCAAGACAAAAGTAACTTCTTGTCGCAGTGCTACGAGAATGTCTTTCACAGGAAAGAAGGACGTTTCCCTGAAACCCGTTTGGTTATTCTGCCGGTACGGCGATGGGCCCGTCCACCGGTTCCGTTTGCGGCGATGTGCGGTAATGCGTGGCGTAGATCATGGCGCCGACGAAGGTCAGCCCGCCCACGAGGTTTCCGATCACGGTCGGAATCTCGTTCCAGATCAGGTAGTCCATCACGGTGAACTGGCCGCCCAGCAGAAGGCCCGACGGGAACAGGAACATGTTCACGATCGAATGTTCGAAGCCCATGTAGAAGAACACGAGGATCGGCATCCACATCGCCATGATCTTGCCGGAGACGGAGGTGGACATCATCGCCGCGACCACGCCCGTCGACACCATCCAGTTGCACATGACCGCGCGGATGAAGAGGGTCAGCATCCCACCCGCCCCGTGCGCGGCATAGCCAAGCGTCCGCCCTTCGCCGATATGGCCGATCTGCTGGCCGACGGCGTTCGGTTCGGTCGTGAAGCCGAAGGTCACGATGATGGCCATGAAGATCGCCACCGTGAACGCGCCGCAGAAGTTGCCGGCGAAGACAAGTCCCCAGTTCCGCCACAGGCTTTTCATCGTGACGCCGCGCCGCTTGTCCAGAAGCGCCAGCGGCACCAGCGTGAACACGCCCGTCAGAAGGTCGAACCCCATGAGGTAGAGCATGCAGAACCCAACGGGGAACAACAGCGCCCCGATCAGCGGGTTGCCGGTGTTGACCGTGACGGTGACGGCGAAGGCCGCCGCCAGCGCTAGGATCGCCCCAGCCATGTAGGCGCGGATCAGCGTGTCCTTGGTGGACATCAGCGCCTTGGAAGCGCCCGCGTCGATCATCTTGCGGGCAAGGTCGGGTGGGTTGACGTAGGACATCGAGAAACCTTCCTGTGGATCGTGTTCTTACCAGTTGGTGTAGGCGAGGTATTTTCCCGACATCGTCAGCTTCACCCGGTCGCCCTTCGGGTCCGGCTCCCGCTCCAGGTGCATGGAGAAGTCGATGGCGGACATGATGCCATTGCCGAACTCCTCGTTGATGAGGGCCTTCAGTGTCGGGCCGTAGACGCCCATGATCTCGTGCAAGCGATACAGGCAGGGGTCCGTGGGCACGGTCTGCGTCCAGACCTTGGTGGGGCTTTGGGTCAGCAGGTCGATCGCGCTGTCCGGCAGGCCCAGCAGGTCGGCGAAGGCGGTGGCCTTGTCGGGGGGAAAGGCGTTCATGCCGGTGGCGGCGGAATGGGTCCAGACGGGGGACATGCCGATGGCCTCGGCAAGGCCGTCCCATGTCAGGCCCGCGCGCTTCTTGGCGCGCAGGATCATCGCCGTGAGGTCGTCGCGGGTCAGTTCCTCGATCGTCATCTTGTTCATGGCAGGGTCCTTTCAGGAGGCGGAACGGGAAGAGGGTGACGCGGCAGGCGTCTTGCGGAACGGAACGGTTCCGGGGGATGTGCGGATGCGACAGGCATGAGAACTCGGATGGCAGGAACGGAAAAAACGTCAGCTTTCGGAAAGCGGGATACCGGCGCGGGACCGGGCGCTTTCGGTTATTCCGCGTCATCGCGAAACGTGCCGCATCCTTGCGAGCCGGTAGGATGCGACGTTGCATCCTGCCATGAGGTGATCATGAAAGGCGTCCTGCCGCCCCGGCAAGCGCCAATGCCCTTGGACGCAAGGGCGGCGCCTGTCTGCGCAAATGCGGGGCGGGGGGCGGGCGGACTGCCCGCAAAGCCATCAGCGTGTGGACGGAGGTTCGAACACGCGGCCGTCGAAGAAGGCGTCGGCGCGCAGAATCACCTGCCCCTTTTCCGCGGCGACCAGACGCGGCCGGTCGATCCTCCCCTCCACCCGGGAAGACGCGCCGGGCAGGGCCGCCCCGGCCGAGCGGAGGTGTTCGCGGTAAAGGTCGGTGCGGAAGCAGCCCATTGCGGCGGCCATGGCGGGGTCGGGATCCAGATCGTGGTCGCGGATCATCCGGGCTGCGAACAGCGCGGCCAAGCTTTTCCACGGGAAGGTTGCCGCGTCGCGGTGGAAGGCGATGAAATCATCGCATTCCCGCGTTTCACCAGAGGGGGCGATCATCAACCGCCCGCGCAGCCCGCGTTCCGCCAGTTCCGACGGCAGGTCCAGATATTCCGGGCGCGACAGGATGTCGGCCGCGGTGCCACGGTTGGCCGGATCGTCCAGCCAGCGGCCCGCGCGCCAGATCGCGCGCATCAGCCGGCCGGTGACCTCCGGCCGCTGCACCGTGAAATCGCGCCGCAGCACCAGCCCCTTTTCGGGCGGAGAGGCCCAGATCGCCTGCCCCGGCAGCAAGAGCGAGGCGACACCCCGTTCCACCGCGAAGGAGGACCACGGCTCCCCCACGCAGAAGGCGTCGACTTCGCCCGCCGCCATCGCATCCGCCATCAAAGGCGGCGGGATGGTGACGACGCGGATCTCCTCTCCGAAGCCCGAGGCTTCGAGCCAGTGGAACATCAGTTCGGCCTGCGTCGAGAAGCGGAAGGGCACGCCCACGCGCAAGGGCCCTTGCACCGCGCGGCGCAGGGCAAGGCCCGCCGCCCGCGCATCGGTGAAGTCGAACGGGTGGCCGTCCGCGCGCAGCCGGTCCGCAAGGGTCTGGCTGATCGCGACGGCCTGCCCCCGTTGCGACAGGAACATCACGAGGTCCATCGCCGGCAGGGCGGGTCCCAGCCCCACGGCCTGCGCCACCGGCAGCGGCACCAGCATGTGGGCGGCGTCGATCAGGCCCGCGCCCAGAAGGTCGCGGCTTTGCGCCCAGGCGCTGATGCGGACCAGATCCAGCGCCAGCCCTTCCTCGGTGGCAAAGCCCAGTTCCCGGGCGATGATGGCGGGCGCGGCGTCGGTCAGCGGGACGTAGCCCAGCCGCAGGGTCTCGAGGCTCATATCAGAAGGCCTGCCGCCATGACGATCTGCTGGGCGATGTCGCCGATGCGCTTGCCCTGATCCATCGCGGTCTTGCGCAGAAGGGCATAGGCGGCCTCTTCCTCGATCCCGCGGGCGCGCATGAGGATGGCCTTCGCGCGGTCGATGACCTTGCGTTCCTCCAGCGCGGCCTTGGTGGCGGCCAGTTCGGTCCGCATCCGCTGGAACATGCGAAAGCGCGCGATGGCCGCGTCCAGAACCGGCTTCACGCGATCGGGGCGCAGCCCGTCCACGATATAGGCCGACACCCCCGCCTCGATCGCGGCGCGGGTCAGGTGTTCGTCGGACTGGTTGACGAACATGGCCACCGGCCGCTCCAGCGGGCCCGAGGCGAGGGCCAGTTCCTCCAGCACGTCGCGGGATGGATTGGCCAGGTCGATCAGCACGATGTCGGGCTTGAAGGCGGTGATCTTGCCGGCCAGATCGCCCATCTGGCTGATGACGTGGATGTCATGATCGCCCAGTTCCCGCAGCCCTTCCACAAGGGGGCCGGCGCGATGTTCGTCGGGATCGACCAGAACGATGGAAAGACGCTGCTGCATGCGGGGCATGACGCCACGAAGAACGCCGGGAAGCAAGGCGAGACAGGGCCTTACCCCTCGATCAGGCGGATGTTGGGGTGGCTGGCGAAGATGTCCGCGATGATCTGGAAGTAGGTTCGGCCTTCACCGCCTTCCAGCGCATCGAGTTGCCTACGGATCAGGCGGTTGTCGAATGGTGGGGTCAGCTTGCCCCGAAGCCAGCGGCGCGTGGTTTCATGTCCCAGACTGTGCCGGCACAGATCGATGTCGCGCCACAGCAGGGTCGCGGTCGCGTGGCCGTGCAGCGCGCCGTAGCTGCCGTGCAGCAGGTCGTCCAGCGCATCCAGGCTTTCGCCCAGCCGCCAGCTTTCCCCGGCCATGAAAACGCGGTTGATCTCATCATAGAAGCCGGGGATGTCGTGGATGCGCGATCCCTCAAGAACAAGGCAGAGGCTTGTGGTCATGGCGGCACCCTTTGTGGTCACGTTCCGGCTTCACGAGCGTGTTCCCCAAGGGAACCATCCGGCCCCGTTGGTCGCTGTGACGGGATACAGCAGAAGGAGCGTTTCCATGAACCATGAGGATCGCAGCGCCATCGACACCCTGTTCGCCAACCTTGCCACGGTGGAACGGCAGATGCCACAGCGCGACGCCGAAGCCGAGCGCGTGATCCGCGACGCCTTGAACCGGCATCCGGCCGCCTCCTACTACATGGCGCAGACGGTCATCATGCAGCAGAAGGCGCTGGAAGCGGCGCAAAAGCGGATCGAGGAACTGGAAGCCAAACCGGCCCATGACGCCCGCCCCCACGATGAGCCGGCCCGTCGCGGCGGCTTCATGTCGGGCTTCGGAGGCGGTTCGGTGCCCAGAGTGTCCCGCACCTCTCCGTTCCAGAACCCGTCGCGGTCTCCCTTCCAGAACCAGGGCGGCGGGGGCGGCGGCTTCCTGGCCGGGGCCGCGCAGACGGCCATGGGCGTGGCGGGCGGTGTTCTTCTGGGCAACGCCATCGCGGGGATGTTCGGCGGTCACGCCATGGCCGGAGAGTCGCCCGAGGAGGCCCCGCAGGACGATCCGGCGCCGGCCGAGGACGAGACCGATGCCGACACCGGCAGCGACTGGGGCGACGACTCCGCCGGTTACGACGACGGCGGCTATGACGAGGGCGAATAAGCGCCTCTTTCCATCCAACCTCAGGGGTTCCCCATCATGAAGCAGACCGGCAACACCATTCTCATCACCGGCGGGGGGTCAGGCATCGGCCGCGCCCTTGCGCACAGGTTCCACGATGCGGGCAACACCGTCATCGTCGCCGGGCGCCGGCAGGACGTTCTGGACGAGGCGATCGCCGGGCGGCCACAGATGCACGCCCTGACGCTGGATGTCGAACGCGCCGAAGGCGTTGCCGATTTTGCCGAACGGCTGCTGACGGCGCATCCGAAGGTGAACGTGGTGTTCAACAACGCCGGCATCATGCGGTTCGAGGACGTGTCGGCGACCCGCGACCTGTCGGACGCCGAGGCGACGGTGACGACGAACCTGCTGGGGCCGATCCGCCTGATGAACGCGCTGATTGATCATCTGAAGACGCAGCCCGACGCGGCGATCGTGAACGTCACCTCGGGGCTGGCCTTCGTGCCGCTGCTGGTGACGCCCACCTACAACGCCACAAAGGCCGCCCTGCATTCCTATACCGTCGCCCTGCGCGAGGTTCTGAAGGGGCAGGTGGAGGTGATCGAACTGGCGCCGCCCGCCGTGCAGACCGGCCTGACGCCGGGGCAGGAAAGCCGTCCCGGCTATCAGCCGCTGGACGCTTTTGTTGAGGAGGTGATGGCGCTGTTCGGGCAAGATCCCACGCCCGCCGAGATCCTGGTGGAACGCGTGCGCTTCCTGCGGTTCGCCGAAGCCGAAGGGCAGTTCGACGAGACGCTGGCAAAGCTGAACGCCTTCGCGAACGAAGCGCGCAACGGCTGATGTGGCAAGGCCGGGGATGTCCCCGGCCTTTTGTTTTCCGCGAGCCGTTGGAAGGCCGGTCGGGCAGGACCTCAATGCTCGGCCAGAAGGGCGCTGCGGCTGGCGTCGTCAAAGGTGGCGCGGGCGCCGTTGAACACGGCGTTCAGGATCACCGCAGACAGCGTGGCCAGAAGGATGCCGGAATCGATCAGCGGGTGCAGCGCGTGCGGCATCCACAGCTTGAAGTCCGGCGCGACCAGCGGGATCATCCCGAAGCCGAGGGACACGGCCACGATGAACAGGTTGTTGCGTTGCGTGTGAAAGTCGACGCCCGACAGGATGCGGATGCCGGTGGCCGCCACCATCCCGAACATCACCAACCCGGCCCCGCCCAGCACGGCCGTCGGAACCGACTCCACCAGCGCCCCCATCTTCGGCATCAGACCCAGCACGATCAGGATCACCCCGCCCGCCACGCAGACAAAGCGGCTGCGCACGCCCGTCACCCCCACAAGGCCCACGTTCTGGCTGAACGAGGTGTAGGGGAAGGTGTTGAATATCCCGCCGATCAGCGTCCCCAGACCGTCGGTCCGCAGCCCGGCCGTCAGCTGCCCGCGCGTCACCTCCCGCCCCGTGATCGCGCCCAGCGCCAGGAACATGCCGGTGGATTCGATCATCACCACCACCATGACCAGCACCATCGTCGCGATCAGCACCGGATCGAAGATCGGGGCGCCGAAATGGAAGGGCAGGATCGGCGCGAACCACGCGGTGGCCCCCACCTTTGCAAAGGTCATCTTGCCCGCCACCACCGCGGCCAGACTTCCGGCGACGATGCCCGCCAGCACCGCGATGTTGCCGAGGAACCCCTTGGCCAGCCGCGTGATCGCCAGGATCACCAGCAGCACGAAAGCGGACAGCAGGACGCTTCCGCCCGAGGCATAGGCCGGGTTCGGCTGGCTGGGCGCAAGGTTCAGCCCTTGGGGCATCGGGGGCACCGGGCTGCCGGGCTGGCCCGACATTTCGGACAAGGTGCGCAGCCAGGCCTGCGCCTCGGGCGGGACGATGCGCGGGGCGGTGGGGCCCACGGGATTGCCGAAGATCCAGTTGATCCCGATCCGCATCAGCGTCACCCCGATCACAAGGATGATCGTACCCGTCACCACCGGGGGGAAGAACCGCAGCAGGCGGCCGATCAGCGGTGCGAGAAAGAGGCCGATGACGCCGGCGGCCATGATGGCGCCGAAGATCATGCGCGCCCCCTCGGCTCCTGGGTGAGAGGTGGCCACGGCCAGCATCGGCCCCACAGACGCGAAGGTCACCCCCATCATGACCGGCAACCGCACGCCCAGCCACGGCGTCAGCCCGGCCGACTGGATCAGGGTGACGATGCCGCAGGCGAACAGGTCGGCCGAAATCAGGAAAGCCACATCCGCGGGCGACAGTTGCAGCGCGCGCCCCACGATCAACGGCACGGCCACCGCGCCCGCATACATCACCATCACGTGCTGAAGCCCCAGCACCGCCAGCCGCCCGGCCGGCAATCTTTCATCGACGGGATGTGTCATGGTGATCCTCCGCTGTCCCCTTGTCAGGGTCCACTTTGCGTGGGGGGTGCGGCCGCGGGCAGGTTCCGGTGTCGACGGATGCGGCGCTTGCAGGGGAACGCCCGCGGTTTGACCGTTTTTCGCCCCTGTCGCCGCAGCAATGATCACGTCGTGAAACGCGCAACAGGCGGGTCCGTATCGCTGACTCGGGGTTCGTTCTTGGACCTGTCCGCGGGAAATCGAGGTTTTCCAACAGGGTCGGCGGACTAGATGACCTGTGTCAGGCGATTGCCACGTGATCGCTAGGATGCGCTGGCCTTCGTCACGGCCGGCGCGAAAACAGTTCGAAAGGTTTTTACGAATGAGCATTTTCAGCAAGATCAAGGGCGCCATCTTCGGCGGCAAGGCGGAAGCGGGTGAGCGTCCCGCCACGGCCCCCACCTTGGCCCCGGCACCGCAGAAGGACGTCGCGGCGCAGGCCCCGCAACCGGCGCCCGCCACTCCGGCCGCCTCGGCCACGCCGGCCGCTGCACCCGCCGCCCCGGCCGCGTCCAGCCCCGTCGACGTCATCGCCAGCCTTGAGGCGACGGCCAAGGCGAAGGGCTCGGACCTGAACTGGCGCTCCTCCATCGTGGACCTGATGAAGCTGCTGGACATCGATTCCAGCCTGGCCAACCGCAAGGATCTTGCCAAGGAACTGCATTACACCGGCGATCTGGACGGCAGCGCCGAGATGAACATCTGGCTGCACAAGGCCGTCATGCGCGAACTGGCCAAGAACGGCGGCAAGGTCCCGTCCGAACTGACCGACTGATACGTATGATGCTCGTCCACGCGGGTCGCCAAAGGGCGCTCCGCGTGAACACGTAAGTCACGGCCCATCCGTCGCCATCAGGACCGGTTTGCCCCGGCGCAGACCTGCCCGTTGGTATGGAATCTGCGGCCCTGCGTGCAAGATGACTTCGGTGCCGCTTCCAAAGATTCAAAGCGACCGGACTGCGGAGTAGAGCTAGCTCCGCCACGTGGGTCCGATCCGTGTTCCACCTGCGCGCTTCGCTGTCGCATCGTCCTCCTCATTGCGCAGGGGTTTGAGGGGGAGGCATTGGCATGTTTCGTGTGCATGTTGCCGCCACCGGCCTACGGCTTGACTGTCCAAGAGTAGCTGTGAGGTGGAGTGCTGGCCTCACCGAAAGCATACCGAGTCTGACACATCCAATGACGTCGCCTGCCGTTCCAAAAGTGCCTCCTAGATGTTCAGTTCCTGCATCTGGTCATTGATAGCCATACGCGTGAACTTCTCGGCTGGCACCTGTCGCGCACCGGCAAGGCAACCACGGCCGCCAGTGCGCTGGAGCATGCCCTGATCAACCGCTTCGGCCCTCTGGGCCGCGTCAACTGGAAGTTCCTGCTGCGATCGGACAACGGCCTGGTCCTCACCAGCCGCCATCACACGGGTCTGGTTCGCAGCTACGGCCTCAGCCAAGAGTTCATCACCCCGCACTGCCCGCAGCAAAACGGCATGGTCGAGCGCGTCATCCGGACGCTGAAGGAGCAGAGCATTCACCGACACCGCTTCGAGAGCATCCAGCATGCCGCTCGCGCCATCGGGGGACTGGATTCAGTTCTAGAACACCCGCCGCCCGCATCAGGCGCTTGCCAGGCGCACGCCTGCTGAGGCATTCAGATGAGCGGCTTAACCTGCGCAGACTCCGCAGAGTCAATACACCCTTTCCATGTTGGCGGCGTGTTATCCTGCGTGATGATGACGATACAACTGAGGCATCTTGCGCTGCCTGCTTAGCTTCAGAATTTCGCGACCAAACATCGACGAAACCTTCCACAGACAAGAGCGCCGACACCTTGCTCAGCAAGCGCAGCGCTGTACGGAGGGACTACCTTATCTTGTGAGGGGAGCCTCGCGTCGGAAAGGTGCTCTTTGAAACAAAGAGCAAAACTTCCTGAAACGCGTCAAAAGTTCTTCTGGTCGGAGCGAGAGGATTCGAACCTCCGACCCCCTGCTCCCGAAGCAGGTGCGCTACCAGGCTGCGCTACGCTCCGACCGTGGGCGTGGGTTACCCGCTTACTGCGGCCATTGCAAGGGGCCATTCCTAACGTTTCTGCTGTTTTTGCCATAGCATCATCGGACCAACGCGGGGCATGGACACCTCGGCCCGCCAGCGCGACCGAGTTACCGGCTTTTCGGTCGACGATCCGCGATCTTCCCGCAGCACGATGTAAAGGCCGGAGGCGACGATCACGGTGGCCCCCAGCAAGGTGTTCATCTTCAGCGTCTCCTTGAAGATCAGGAAACCGAACAGCGTCGCCCAGATGATCTGGCTGTACTGCATGGGGGCCACGATCACCGCCTCACCCATCCGGTAGGCGGAGATGGTGAGCAGCATCCCCCCAAAGGACAGCGCGGCCATCATCCCCAGAAGGCCCAGATGTTCGATGGGCATCGGCTTGTAGACGAAGGGCAGGGCGCAGCCCATCACGATGAAGTTGGCCATCATGGGATACAGCAGCAGCACCACGCTCCGCTCCTCCCGTCCGATCTTGCGCACGATGATGGCCCCCAACGATCCGAACACGGCCGAGGCGAGGGCCGCCAGATGGCCCGTCGTCAACGGTTCCGCCCCCGGCTGGATCACGATCATCACGCCCAGAAGGCCGACCACGATGGCGCCGCCGCGATGGGGGCCAACCCGCTCTCCCAGGATCGGGATCGCCAGAAGGGTGATCAGCAGCGGCGTGGCGAACAGGATGGCATAGGTCTGTGCCAGGGGCAGGACGGTGAAGGCGTAAAAGGCCGACACCCCCGCCACGACCGAGGAGAACGTCCGCAGCAGCGTCCACCACGGGTGGCGCGGGATCAGGTTTCCGTCGGTGCGGTCCCGCATCAGCATGACGGTGACAAGGGGCATCGCGAAACAGACGGAAAAGAACACGATCTGCATGGGGTGGTAGAAGCTGCCCAGAACCTTCACCACCGTGTCATGGGTCGAATAGACCAGAAATGCGGTCAGGGCCGTCACTGCGGCGCGGAGGTTGCTTTTGCCGTCCATCATTTCGTCTTTGGCTGCTCTGGTCGTTAACTGACCCGTCTTCGGCCCAAGGCAAGTCCGGCGCCGGTCCTGATGGGCGGACCGGCGCCGGATCGCGGGAAGTGGCGTTATCCCGCCAGCGCCGCCACGATGGCATCGCCCATCTGCGACGTGCTCAGCGGGGTGCCGCCCTCCACGCCCATCAGGTCGGCGGTGCGGTGGCCGTTGGACAGAACCCGCTCCACCGCCTGTTCCAGCCGGGTGGCGTGATGGCCCAGATCGAAGGAATAGCGCAGCGCCATCGCGAAGCTGAGGACCGTGGCGATCGGGTTCGCCTTGCCCTGGCCCGCGATGTCGGGGGCCGATCCGTGCACGGGTTCGTACAGCGCCTTCGGCCGCCCGTTGGCCATCGGGGCGCCGAGGCTGGCCGAGGGCAGCATGCCCAGCGATCCGGTCAGCATCGCCGCCGCGTCCGACAGAAGGTCGCCGAACAGGTTGTCGGTCACGATCACGTCGAACTGGCGAGGGTTGCGCACCAGCTGCATCGCGCCATTGTCGGCATACATGTGCGACAGTTCCACGTCCGGGTATTCGCGGTCGTGCACCCACTGCACCTCCTCGCGCCACAGGATGCCCGACTCCATGACGTTCGACTTTTCCATCGAGCAGACGCGGTTGCCGCGGCGGCGGGCCATCTCGAAGGCCGAACGCGCCACACGCCGGATCTCGTTCGTGGTGTAGCGCTGGGTGTTGATGCCCACGCGTCCACCTTCGTTATCGTCCTGGATGCCCCGCGGTTCGCCGAAATAGATGCCGGAGGTCAGCTCGCGCACGATCATGATGTCCAGCCCCGACACCACCTCGCGTTTGAGCGAGGAGAAGTCGGCCAGCGCCTCGAAGCACTGCGCGGGGCGCAGGTTGGCGTAAAGGTCCATCTCCTTGCGGATCTTCAGAAGGCCCGCCTCGGGGCGCAGGGCGTAATCCACGCCCGCGTATTTCGGCGCGCCCACGGCGCCCAGCAGCACGGCGTCCACCGCCTGCGCGCGTTCCAGCGTCCCGTCCGACAGCGGCACCCCGTGCACGTCATAGGAGGCCCCGCCGATCAGCCCCTCCTCCACGTCGAAGAACACGCCCTGCGTGCCAAGCCAGCCGATGATCTTGCGGACCTCGGCCATGACTTCGGGACCGATGCCGTCGCCCGGCAGGATGAGAAGGGAAGGATTGGCCAAGGACAGCTCCTGTTTTCGGTGATGCCTTCGGCCTAGCGCCGGGCGCGAGGGGGGTCAAGCGCGGGCCTTGTTCGGGGGGTCCATCGCCTCTATCTTCCTGCCATGAAGCGCTTCATCCCCTTTCTGAACAAAGGCCCCTTCGTGCCGGTGATCCGGTTGCAGGGCGTCATCTCCTCCCGCGCGATGTCGGACGTCTCCATGGCCCCGCTGATCGAACGGGCGTTCTCGCGCGGCAAGCCCGCGGCGGTGGCGGTCGTCGTCAACTCGCCGGGCGGATCGCCCGCGCAGTCCAGCCTGATCGCGGCGCGCATCCGCCGGCTGGCGGACGAAAAGCGCGTGCCCGTGCACGTGTTCATCGAGGATGCGGCCGCTTCGGGCGGCTACTGGCTCGCTTGCGCGGGGGATGACATCTGGGTCGATCCCAGCTCCATCGTCGGCTCCATCGGCGTGATCTCCTCCAGCTTCGGCTTTCCGGAGTTCCTCGCTCGCCACGGGATCGAGCGTCGTGTCCACACCGCCGGCCGATCGAAATCCCTGGCCGATCCCTTCCTGCCCGAAAAGCCCGAGGATGTGGCCCGCCTGAAGGCGATCCAGGCCCCCATCCACGACGCCTTCATCGCGCATGTGAAGGTGCGGCGCGGCGCAAAGCTGGCCGAGGCGGACCTGTTCAACGCCGACATCTGGGTGGGCCAGCAGGCGGTCGATCTGGGACTGGCGGACGGGGTGGGCCATCTTGTGCCGAAACTGAAGGAACTTTACGGCAAGGATGTGCGTCTTGTCCCACACGCCCCCAAGCGTGGGCTTCTGGCACGGTTCGGCTTCCGGGCGGCGCAGGCCGCTCTGGGCATGGTTGAAGATCGAAGCGCTTGGGCAAGGTTGGGGTTGTAGGATGCTGGTCAAGATCGCCATCCTGTTCCTTGCTGTGGTCGTGATCCTTGGCTTCCTCGGGATGTTGCGCCGAAGGCGGTGACACTTGTCCACTGTGTCGCGTGACTGTTACTCAAGCACGTATAACCCTAGGAAAATCAGGGACTTTGTCGGCATGACGACAATGTTTCGTGCAATATCAACCACTTGTAAAATAGCCTAAAAAATGGGCAGTTTGATGGACCTCCTGCAAAACAAGGGGAAATCCCCTATTTCCGTCCGTTGTGCCCAGCCTTATCCACAGGTTCGGTGGATGCCTTTCCTCTTGCCCGCACCCCGCCACCATTGCAGCCGACCCGGGAATCAGCCGTGACCGACAGTGCCGACATCCTGCCCACGGGCCATCAGGTCATTCAAGGATACCTCAAGACGCTGGACGGATCGCCGGGCGTCTACCGGATGCTGGACGCGCAAAGTCAGGTCCTTTACGTCGGCAAGGCGCGCAACCTCCGGGCGCGGGTGTCGAACTACGCCCGTCCTTCCGGCCATTCGGGCCGCATTGCGCGGATGATCCGCGAAACTGCGTCGATGATGTTCCTGACCACCCGGACCGAGACGGAGGCGCTGCTGCTGGAGCAGAACCTCATCAAGCAGCTGAAGCCGCGCTACAACGTGCTTCTGCGCGACGACAAGTCCTTCCCCGACATCCTGATCGCCAAGGACCACGCCTTCCCGATGATCCGCAAGCACCGCGGCAAGCGGGGCAAGGATGGCAGCTACTTCGGCCCCTTCGCCAGCGCGGGCGCCGTGAACCGCACGCTGAACCAGTTGCAGCGCGTGTTCCTGTTGCGCACCTGTTCGGACCCGGTCTTCGAAAGCCGCACGCGGCCGTGCCTTTTGCACCAGATCAAGCGGTGCGCCGCCCCCTGCGTCGGCAAGGTCAGCGCCGAGGAATACAACGGCCTGATCGCCGACGCCGAGCAGTTCCTGAAGGGCCGCTCCACCCGGGTGCAGGCCGATCTGGCCCGCGACATGGCCGCCGCGTCCGAGAACATGGAGTTCGAGCGCGCCGCCGCCCTGCGCGACCGCATCAAGGCGCTGACGCAGGTGCAGCAGGGCCAGTCCATCAACCCCAAGGGCGTGGCCGAGGCCGACGTGATTGCCCTTCACATGGAAGGTGGGCAGGCCTGCGTGCAGGTCTTCTTCATCCGCGCCAACCAAAGCTGGGGCAACCGCGACTTCTATCCCAAGACGGGGGCCGGGGCCGAGGCGCCGGAAATCCTCGAAGCGTTCCTGACGCAGTTCTATGACGACAAGGAACCGCCGCGGATGGTGCTTCTGAACACGCAGGTCGACAATCCCGACCTGGTGCAGGCGGTGCTGTCGGAACGCGCGGGTCGCAAGGTCGTGGTCGGCGTGCCCCAGCGGGGCGAGAAGGCCGAGCTGGTGGAGAACGCCGCCCGCAACGCCCGCGAAAGCCTGGCCCGCCGCATGTCCGAAAGCGCCACGCAGACGAAGCTTCTGGACGGTCTTGCCGAGGCCTTCGGGCTGGACGGCGCCCCCCAGCGGATCGAGGTCTACGACAACTCCCACATCCAGGGCAGCGACGCGGTGGGCGGCATGATCGTGGCGGGGCCGGAAGGGTTCCTGAAAAGCCAGTATCGCAAGTTCAACATCCGCAGCGCCGCCGGCGCCAACAGCGACGACTTCGGCATGATGCGCGAGGTGCTGACCCGTCGCTTCGAACGCCTGCTGAAGGAAGACCCGGACCGCCAGTCCGACGCCTGGCCCGACCTTCTGCTGATCGACGGCGGCGCGGGGCAGGTCAGCGCGGTGCACGAGGTGATGGCCGGTCTGGGCGTGGACGACATCCCCATGGTCGGCGTGGCCAAGGGCATCGATCGCGACGCGGGCAAGGAGGAGTTCCACCGCATCGGCCAGCGCCCCTTCGCGCTGCAGCGCAACGATCCGGTCCTGTATTTCGTCCAGCGTCTGCGGGACGAGGCGCACCGCTGGGCCATCGGCGCCCACCGCACGAAGCGGGCCAAGGCCGTCAGCGCCACGCCGCTGGACGAGATTCCAGGCGTGGGCGCGGGCCGCAAGCGCGCGCTGCTGGCGCATTTCGGCTCGGCCAAGGCCGTGGCGCGGGCGGGCCTTCAGGATCTTCAGGCGGTGGAAGGCATTTCGGCGCAGATGGCGCAGAACATCCATGATTTCTTTCATGCCAAGGGCTGAAAGGGGCAAGCTTCCACATATCTGTTGCAAAGCCGCCCCTTCCCCTTGGTGGGCGAAACGGGATAAGCCTGCGCCATGACCTGGAACCTGCCCAACACGCTGACCGTCCTGCGCCTTCTGGCTGCGCCGGGTGTGGCGTTGATGTTTCTGTATTTCCACCGCCCCTGGGCCGACTGGCTGGCCCTGACGCTGTTCGTCAGCGCCGCCGTGACGGATTGGTTCGATGGCTATCTGGCGCGCCTGTGGAAGCAGGAATCGAATTTCGGCCGCATGATGGACCCTATCGCCGACAAGGCCATGGTGGTGATCGCGCTGGTCATCATCACCGGCTATTCCGGGATGAACCCCTGGCTGATCCTGCCCACGACCGTGATCCTCTTCCGGGAGGTGTTCGTGTCGGGCCTGCGCGAATTCCTGGGCGCACGGGCGGGGCTTTTGCGCGTCACGAAGCTGGCCAAGTGGAAGACAACCGCGCAGATGGTGGCCATCGCCGTGCTGTTCCTGGGCACGGGGCTGGAATATCTGGAAGGCATCGCCCTTCAGGGCATGACGGCGGGCGAGTATTCCGAGGCGGTGACCCTAGGCCTGGAACCGGCCATCCGCACCTGCGGGTCCTTGGGATGCGCCACCACGGCCACGCTGATCGGGCTGGTCCTGATCTGGATCGCGGCCCTGCTGACCGCGATCACCGGCGTCGACTATTTCATCAAGGCGCTGCCCTTCCTGAGGGATGAGAAATGATCGACATCCTGTATTTCGCCTGGGTCCGCGAACGCATCGGCCTGCCGAAGGAACGCGTGGAAACGCAGGCGGCGACCGTCGCGGATCTGGTGGCCGAACTGCGCGAACGCGAGGAACGGTATGCGCTGGCCTTCGCCGACACTTCCGCCCTGCGGGTGGCGGTGGATCAGGATCTGGCCGATTTCGACGCCCCGCTGGCCGGCGTGCGCGAAGTGGCCTTCTTCCCCCCGATGACCGGCGGATGACCGTCCGCGTCCAGACCGCCGCCTTCGACATGGGGGCGGAACTGAACAACTTCTCCCACGGGCTGGAGGCGGGGGCCGTGGTCAGCTTCACGGGCCTTGTCCGCGACGCGGGCCGCATGGTCGCGATGGAGATTGAGCATTATCCCGCCATGACCGAACGCGCGATCACCGCCATCGTGCAGGAGGCGACGGCCCGCTGGTCGCTGGAACGCGCGCTGGTGATCCACCGCCATGGACGCCTGGTGGTGGGAGAGCCGATCATGATGGTCGCCACCGCCGCCCGCCACCGCGCCGGGGCGTTCCAGGCGGCCGAGTTCCTCATGGACTACCTGAAATCCCGCGCGCCCTTCTGGAAGAAGGAAATCGGCGCGGAGGGCGAGGCGTGGGTGGAGGCGAAGGCCAGCGACGAGGACGCGCTGACCCGCTGGTGATCAGCCCAGCCCGTCGCGCCAGACGGGCTGAAGGTCGCCGGGACGCGGGCTCGCCTCGTACACCGCCCGTGCGATGGCACGCGACAGCGTCACGGCGGCGGCATGGCCCAGCAGGAACTGGTCCGCCTCGGTGACCTCGCGCCGGCCCGTCGCGGCGGCAAAGACCAGATCCCCGTCGAACAGGGTGTGCGCGGGCACGATGGCGCGGGCGATGCCGTCCTGTGCCGCCACCGCCATGCGCTGGGCTTGCGCCTGCGTCAGCGCGGCGTCCGTCGCCACGATGGCGATGGTCGTCGCCTCCCCCCTGCGCTTGGTCAGGGGAGGCTCCTCCTCGCCCACCAGCACGGAGGGCAGGCCGACGGACCCGAACTCGGCGTCCACCTCCCACGGGGCGGCCCAGAAGCGGCGGCTTTCGCCTGCGGTCACGGATCCCACAGCGTTCACCGCCACCAGCGCCCCCACCGTCACCCCGTTTTTCAGCACGGCCGAGGCGGAGCCGACGCCGCCCTTCCACCGGGCGGTCATCGCGCCGATGCCGGCGCCGGCGGTCCCCAGATCGAACTCGGCCGCCGCCGCTTCCAGCGCCTGACGGCCAAAGGCGCGATAGGGGTTTTCGCGCCACGCCTTGTCGCCGCCGTTCAGAAGGTCGAACAGGATCGCCCCCGGCACCAGCGGCACCCGCGCCCCGCCCACGGCAAAGCCGCGACCGGCCGCGCGCAAGCCGTCCATCACGCCCGAACAGGCGTCCAGCCCGAAGGCGGATCCGCCCGACAAAACCAGCGCGTCCACCTGCTGCACCAGACGGTCGGGCGCCAGCAGGTCCGTTTCGCGGGTGCCGGGGGCGCCGCCCATCACCGACACGGCGGCGGTGAAGGGCGCGTCCCCCACCAGCACGGTGGTGCCGGACCGAAGGCGGTCATCGCCCGCATGTCCGACGCGCAGCCCCGCGACGTCGGTGATCAGGTTCAACGGTCCTTGCTTCATTGGAACACCCTCAATGCCCAGGGGGCGATGAACGCGGTCAGGATCGCGTTCAGCCCCATTCCCAGCCCTGCGAACGCCCCCGCCACCGGGTTCACCTGCAAGGCGCGCGCCGTGCCGATCCCGTGCGCCGCGACGCCCACGGCGAAACCGCGTGCGCGCCAGTCGTGGATGCGCAGCGCGTTCATCAGGGGCGATACCATGATCGCCCCCGTCATGCCCGTCAGGATGACAAGCCCCGCCGTCAGCGGCGGGATGCCCCCCAGCGTTTCGGCGATGCCCATCGCCACCGGCGCCGTGGCCGCCTTCGGCGCGACGGAAGCGAGGATGTCGCCGTTCAGCCCGAAGGCCCAGCCGATCCCTACCGCGCTGATAGCCGCCGTGAGCGACCCGGCCACCAGCGCGGCCAGCAGCGGCAGCGCCGCGCGTCGCACATGGTGCAGGTTGTCGCGGATGGGCAGGGCCAGCGCCACGGTGGCGGGCCCCAGCAGGAACGCGATGGGCTGCACCCCGTCCGCATACACGTCATACGGGGTGCCGGTGGCCAGCAGCAGCCCCATCATCAACGCCACCCCGATCAGCACCGGATTGACCAAAGGATGCCGCCCCGCCCTCCGCGCCAGCCCGTCGCCTATGGCATAGGCCGCCAGCGTGGCCGCGATCCACAACAGCGGCTTCTGGCCCAGCGCCCCCCACATTCCCGTCATTCCACGCCCCGGTTGCCGGTCAGCCGCGCCACGGCCCCGAAGGCCCAGGCCCCCACGATCAGCGAGGCGGCGGTGGACGCCACCAGCAGGATCGCCAAGGCGAGACCGTCACGCTTCAACTCCGCCAGAAAGGCGATCAGGCCGGTGCCGGCGGGGATGTACATCAGCGACAGGTTGGCCAGCAGCAGCACGATCACCGGCCGCATCCCGTCCACGCGGCGGGGCAGGGCCAGCATCAGCCCCAGCATCAGGATCATTCCCAGAACCGCCCCCGGCAGGGGCAGGTGCAGACCCCGCGACAGGATCTCTCCGGCCAGTTGGCAGCCCAGAAGCAACAGCAGGGTGGGAATCATCAGGCACCTCGAATCGGGGGCATCGTAAGGGGACCGCGGCGGGGGGGGAAGGCGGCAACATCGGGCGTGACCTTTGGGACCGATCCCCCTATCAGGGCGCAAAGACCCCGGAGACCCCTTTTGCACTTCACCCGCCTGCGCCTGAACGGCTTCAAGAGCTTCGTGGACCCGACCGATCTGACGATCCAGTCGGGGCTGACGGGCGTCGTCGGACCGAACGGCTGCGGCAAGTCCAACCTGCTGGAAGCGTTGCGCTGGGTGATGGGGGAAAACCGCCCCACCGCCATGCGCGGCGCGGGGATGGAGGACGTGATCTTCGCCGGCACCGCCTCGCGCGGGGCACGGAACTTCGCGGAGGTGGCGCTGATCCTTGACAACGCCGACCGCCGGGCGCCCCCTGGTTTCAACGAGGAAGACCAGATCGAGATCATCCGCCGCATCACGCGGGACGCGGGGTCCGCCTACAAGGCCAATGCCAAGGACGTGCGGGCGCGCGACGTGCAGATGCTGTTCGCCGACGCCTCCACCGGCGCGCACAGCCCGGCGCTGGTGCGGCAGGGCCAGATCTCGGAGCTGATCAACGCCAAGCCCAAGGCGCGCCGCCGCATTCTGGAAGAAGCGGCCGGGATCTCGGGCCTGTATGCCCGCCGCCATGACGCGGAACTGCGGCTGACGGCGACGGAGGCGAACCTTGCCCGCGTCGGCGACACCGTGGAGGCGCTGGCCGCGCAGATGGCGGTTCTGGCGCGGCAGGCCAAACAGGCCCAGCGCTATCGCGAGATCGGAGAAGCGCTGCGGCGGGCCGAAGGCGGCCTGCTGTGGCAGCGCTGGCACGAGGCGGACGTGGCCCTTGCGGCGGCCGACGCCGCGCTGCGCCTGCGCGTGACGGCGGCGGCGGGTGCGGAACGCGCGGCGGCGGATGCATCAACGGCCCGCACTTCGGCCGAGGCGGCCCTCGCCCCCCGGCGGGAGGAGGAGGCCATCGCCGCCGCCGTGCTGCAGCGTCTTCTGGTGCAGCAAGACGGTCTGGCCGATCAGGAGCGTCGGGCCGCCGACACCATCCGCACGCTTCAGGCACGGATCGAACAACTGGCCCGCGACGCGGAGCGGGAAGGCGCGCTGAACCGAGACGCCGCGGACACGCTGGAACGCCTGACCGCCGAGGGCGAGGATCTGGACGTGGCCGAGGATGGCCACGAGGCCGCCCTGACCGAGGCCGCACGGGCCGCCCGCACCGCCACGACCGCCCTTGCGGAACGCGAAGCGCAGCAGTCCGAGCGCACCGAGGAGATCGCGCGGCTGGCGGCCCGCCACCAATCCGCCCAGCGCCTGCTGGCCGACACCCGCACCACCCTTGCGCGGGCCGAAGGGGAGGCTGCGCGCGCCAAGGACGAAGCCGCCACCGCCGCCCATGCGCAAGAGGACGCCGCCGAAGCGCAGGACGCCGCGACCGAGGCGCTGCTGGACGCGCGGGAGGCCGCCGAGGTGGCCGAGGAGGCGCTGGGCCTTGCGGAGGAGCGGCGGAGCGCCGCGCAGGCCGCCGAGGCGGAGGCCCGTGCGGCGCGTTCGGCCGCCGACAGCGAAACCTCCGCCCTGAAGGCCGAGGTCGCCGCCATCGCCCGGCTGGTGGAGCGGGAGGCCGATCAGGGCCAGCCCCTGCTGGACCGCCTCACCGTCGCGCCGGGATATGAGGCCGCCCTTGGCGCGGCCCTGGCCGACGACCTGCGGGCCGAGGAAACGGATGGCCCCTCGGGCTGGTTCACCTTGCCGGATTACGCGGCGGCGGATGTGCCGGACGGGACCACCCCCCTGGCCGCGCATGTCACGGCGCCTCCGGTTCTGGCGCGCAGGCTGGGACGGATCGGCCTTGTGGACGCGGATCGGGGCGCGGCCGTTCAGGCGGTTCTGCGCCCCGGCCAGCGTCTGGTCAGCCTTCAGGGGGATCTGTGGCGCTGGGACGGGTTCCGCGCGGGAGCGGAGGATGCGCCCTCGGCCGCGGCGCAGCGCTTGCGCCAGATCAACCGCCTGTCTGCCTTGCGTCAGGATCTGGAGGCGGCGGAGGGGCGTCGGGCCGAGGCCGTGGCCGCACATGACGACGCGCAGGTCCGTCTGACCGAGGCGACCCGCGCCGACCAGGCCGCAAGGGAGGCCCGCCGCGCCGCCGACGTGCGCGTGGCCGACGCCAGCCGCGCCGCCAGCCGCGCCGAGGCCGAACGTTCCATCCTTGCCGGGCGGGTGGAAACGGCCCGCCTGGCCGCCGCACGCCACGGGGACGAGGCGATGGCCGCCCGCGCCCGCCTTGCCGAGGCGGAGGCCGCCGCTGCCGATCTGCCCGATCTGGACGCCGCCCGCGCCGGGGTGGAGGAGGTGCGCGTCGCGCTGGAGGCCGCGCGCATCGCCATGCTGACCCGCCGCAGCGCCCATGACGAGTTGAAGCGCGACGGCGTCGCCCGCGCCCGTCGCCGGGCCGAGATCGCACGGGAAATGGGCACATGGCGCGGCCGGCTGGACAATGCCGAACGCCGGGCCGCCGAGCTGGCCGATCGCCGGGCCGAGGCGGAGGCGGAACTGGAGGAAGCCGCCGTTCTTCCCGAAGAACTGGCCGCCGCGCGCGAGGATCTGCTTGAACGCATCGAGGAGGCGGAAGCCCGCCGCGACGCCGCACGTGCCGCGCTTGGGGACGCGGAAAGCGCCGCCCGCATCGCCCAGACGAACGAACGCGACACCGAACGCGCGGCCGGAGAAGCGCGCGAAGCCCGTGCCCGCGCCGAAGCCTTGCGCGACGCCGCGCAAGCCGCGGTGCAGACCGCCGCCGAGCGCATCCACGAGGACACCGAACGCACCCCTGCCGAACTTCTGGCCGGGTTGCAGATCGACCTTGCGGGCTTGCCCGACGCCGCCACGCTCGAGGAGGAGATCTTCCGCCTGCGCCGCGCCCGCGACAGCCTGGGCGCCGTGAACCTGCGGGCCGAGGAAGACGCCCGCGCCATCACCGAGGAGCACGGCGCGCTGGCCGCGGAAGCCGCCGATCTGGCCGAGGCCGTGAAGCGCCTGCGCGCCGGCATCGCCGGCCTGAACCGTGAAGGGCGGGAACGCCTGCTCGCCGCGTTCGAGCAGGTGAACACCAGCTTCGCCACGCTGTTCACCCACCTGTTCGGCGGGGGGGAGGCGCGGCTGGTCATGGTGGAATCCGAAGATCCGCTGGACGCGGGACTGGAGATCATGTGCCAGCCGCCGGGCAAGAAGCTCTCCACCCTGTCGCTTCTGTCCGGGGGCGAACAGACGCTGACGGCGATGGCGCTGATCTTTGCCGTGTTCCTGGCGAACCCCGCGCCGATCTGCGTGCTGGACGAGGTGGACGCGCCGCTGGACGACGCCAACGTCACCCGCTTCTGCGACCTCTTGGACGAGATGACGCGCCGGACCGAGACGCGGTTCCTGATCATCACCCACCACGCCGTCACCATGGCGCGGATGGACCGGCTGTTCGGTGTGACGATGGTCGAACAGGGCGTCAGCCAGCTGGTCAGCGTGGACCTGAAGAAGGCGGAGGCGCTGGTCGGTTAAAGCTTCACGATCCGGTTGCCGACCCGCACCTCGCCATCCTGTTCCACGGAACACAGGATGCCGCGCAGGCGCAGGGCCGGGTGGCCGGGGGAGGTGATCCAGTTCTTGGCCTCGGCCCCGTAGCGGACCTTCCACTTCACGCAGCCGTCGTTGAACACGTCCGACACCCGCACCACCGCGGTGCCCACGCGCAACAGGGATCCGATCGGCAGATTCTCCTCGGAGGTGTCCAGATCGGCGATCACCGGATCGCCCGGATGTGGCTGCGTCCTGTCGCGCCAGACCAGATCCAGCACCCGCTGCGGCAGGATGGACACTTGGATCGCCGGATGAGGCCGACCGTCGGGCAGGCGCAGCCAGGGGCGGGACAACCAGCGGTCGCCCGGCACACCCTCGGCCACGGTCAGGCGCAGATGGTCGGGGAAGATGCGCTCGCCCACGCCGGGGCGGAAGCACAGGCCGGTGACGGGCGCATCGTTCTTCGGCGCGGCGAGAACATGGGGCAGGGCGGCCTGCAGGTCGTCGAACCCGATCACAGCGTCGCCGCCTTCCGTGCAAGATCCAGATCGGCCTCGATCAGCAGCCCGTCCTCGCGCAGCCGGTCCAGAACGGGGGCGGGAGGTGACATCACGGCGTCATAGAAGGCCCGAACCTGTTCCTCGGTCGCGGTGGACAGGAAGTCGTTCAGCGGCGCGTTGTTGGTGTAGGCGCCGCGTTCCAGACGGAAGGGGAGGCGCTGCAACCACGCCTCCCGGTCCTGCGCGTGGAAATGCAGCAGCGGCAGATCCTTGGTGAAGCCGATGCCGGTGATCCTTTCCTTATGCAGAAAGCCGCCATGCAGGCGCGGTTCCAGCCCCGTCACGCCCGTGCGGAAGAAGGCCTTTCCGACGATATGGCTGAGCGCGCCGCTGGCCATGATGGGGGCGTGATCGTCGAAGGCGGCGATCCGCTGTTCCAGATCGCGCAGCGGGGCGCGGAAGGTGCGGGCGGCGAAGAGGCCGGACGGCCGCGCGGGATCGTGCAGCGCCTCCCAAGGGCGCATCCGCACCAGAATCGCGTCCGAGGCCGCCAGCACCTCGGCGACCGGACGGTGCGGCAGGATGAATTCGTCCACGTCCAGATGCGCGATCCATGGCAGGGGCGCCGCGTCGTACAGGCGGCGCATGTTGCGCGACTGGCGGTTCTGGTGCCGGTCGGGCCGCCGCTTGCCCCACCACGCGTCGTCGCAGCGGATCACGGTGACGCGGTCGATGCCTTCAAGGGTGTCGGCGGCAGGGTCCGTCGGGTCGTCCAGATGCAGCCAGATGTGGCTTGCCCCCAGCCCCAGATGATGGGCCAGAAAGGCGCGCAACTGGATTTCGGAGGCGTGGGCGGTGATGCAGATGCCCCAGTCCATATTCGTCCTTTCCGGCCGCCGACTCACTTGATTTCGTGCCGCGGCGGGCGACATGATAATCATGGCAAGGGAGGGTGTCATGCTGGAATATCTGACCGAAGATCTGCGCAATGGTTTGCAACAGGCGGCCGCCCGCACCCGACGCCGGTCCCGTCTTCACGTGCAGCTGGGCGACACGGTGTTCCCCGTGACGCGGATGTGGGCCACCGGCCTTGCCGTCGACGCCGACCGTTTGACGCATCTGCGCGGCCTCGTGGACCTTTACGATGGCCCGCGTCACATCGGCCATTGCCTGATCATCGCCTCCGTCCTCGAAGGGGAGGAGCTTGTATGCGAGTTCAAGTCCTTCCAGCCGATCAGCGACGGCCCGCCCGTCGACTTCGAACGGACGGGCGAGCCTGTGGCGGGTTATCTGCCGGCCTATTGAAGATCGGCGAAGACGTCCTTCAGCCGCGCGCAAGCGTTTTCGATCATGCTCCGCGGCATGGCGATGTTGAACCGCAGGAACGTCTCGCCGCCCTTCCCGAAGGTGGGGCCGTAGTTCGTGGCGATGCCGCCCTGCTTTTCCACCCGCGTGACGATCTCCTCGATGGACATCCCGGTGTCGGAAAAGTCGACCCAGGCCAGATAGGTCGCCTCCATCGGCATGGAGCGCAGGCCGGGGATCGCGTTCACCGTGTCGTCGAACATCCGTCGGTTCTCGTCCAGATAGGCCATCAGGCGATCCACCCATTCCGCGCCTTCGGGGGAATAGGCGGCCTCGGCCATCCGCAGCCCGAAACTGTTGGGGGAGATTCCCAGCGCGGCCAGACGGGCCCCGAACCGTTCACGCAGCGCGGGATCGGGGATGATCACGTTGCCGGTGTGGCTGCCCGCGATGTTGAAGGTCTTGGTCGTGGCGGTCATCATCACCAGACGGTCGGTGATGTCCGGCACCGCGACGGGCATGGGGATGTGCTTCTTGCCAGGGAAGACCAGATCGTGGTGGATTTCATCGGACACGAGGATCAGGTCATGGCGGCGGCAGAACTCGGCCACGCCGCGCAGTTCGTCGGTCGTCCAGACGCGCCCGCCGGGGTTGTGGGGGGAACACAGGATCAGCATCTTTTCGGACCCGGTCATCTGCGCGTCCCAGGCGTCGAAATCCATGGCATAGCGGCCGTCCACCTGCGCCAGCGGGCAGGACACGACCGTGCGCCCCGCGGCGGCGATGACGCGGGCAAAGGCGTGATACACGGGCGTCAGCAGCACCACCCCGTCCCCCGGCGCCGTGAAGGCGTCCACGCACAGGCCCGTGCCGTTGACAAGGCCGTGGGTGGTGAAGATGGCCTCGCGCTCCACCTCCCAGCCGTGGCGTTCGCGCATCCACCAGCAGATCGCGTCCAGATACCCGCGATCATCGCCGTAATAGCCGTAGACGCCATGATCGGCCATGTCGGTCAGGACCTTCTGGACGCAGGCCGGGGGCCGGAACTCCATGTCCGCCACCCACATGGCCAGACCCTGACCTTTCGGCACGTCGTACAGGGTTTCCATCATGTCCCATTTCACCGAATGGGTGCCGAAGCGGTCGATCGGATCGTCAAAGCTCATCGCGCTCTCCTGTTTGCGGCGAAGGGTAGAGCGGAAGGATTGCAGCGGCAACGCGCTTGTCCTACATCGTCGGCATGATACGCCCCATCCTGATCCATCCCGATCCACGCCTGAAAAAGGTCTGCCCGCCGGTCGACTCCATCACGGACGAGATCCGCGCGCTGGGCCGCGACATGCTGGACACGATGTACGACGCGCCGGGCGTGGGGCTGGCCGGGCCGCAGATCGGCGTGATGAAGCGGATCATCACCATGGACTGCACCAAGGACCCAAAGGCCGAGCCGCAACCGATGGTGCTGGTCAACCCCGAGATCACCTGGTCCTCGGACGAGGGGAGCACCTACGAGGAAGGCTGCCTGTCCATCCCCGACCAGTACGCCGAGGTGGAACGCCCTGCGCGCGTCCGCGTGCGCTGGACCGACCTTGAAGGTCAGGAGCGGGAGCAGGAGTTCGAGGGGCTTTGGGCCACCTGCGTCCAGCACGAGATCGACCACCTGAACGGCAAGCTGTTCATCGACCATATCGGGGCGCTGCGTCGTCAGATGATCACGCGCAAGATGCAGAAGCTGAAGCGCGACCGCGCGCGCGACACCGCATGATCCGCCCCTTCGTCCCTTGGCCCGACGCGCGCCTGCGCACCCCCGCCACGCCGGTGGAGGCGATCACCGACGACATCCGCGCCCTTTGGGCCGACATGGTCCAGACGATGGACGCCATGCCCGGTTATGGCCTCGCCGCGCCGCAGATCGGGGTGATGCTGCGGGTGGCCGTGGTGGATTGTTCGGCCGAACGCGGCAAGGCGGTGCTTCTGGCCAATCCCGAAGTGCTCCACGCCTCGGTCCAGCCGCGCGAGCATGAGGAGGCGAGCCCCAACCTGCCGGGCGTGCACGCCGCCATCACGCGCCCCCGCGCCGTCACCGTGCGGTTCCTGAACGCCGAGGGGGAGATGGAGGACCGCGATTTCGTGGGCCTCTGGGCCACCTCGGTCCAGCACCAGATCGACCATCTGAACGGCCGGATGTATTTCGACCACCTGTCGCCGCTGAAGCGCAAGATGCTGGTCGCCAAAGCCCGGAAACTGACGCGGAGGTAAGGGATGAAGGTCATCTTCATGGGCACGCCGGAGTTTTCGGTGCCCGCGCTGGACGCGCTGCACGACGCGCATGAGGTGGTCTGCGTCTACACCCAGCCGCCGCGCCCCGCCGGTCGCGGCAAGAAGGACCGTCCCACCCCCGTCCACGCCCGCGCGCTGGAACTGGGCCTGCCGGTCCGCCATCCCGCCCGCCTGAAATCACCCGAGGATCAGGCGGAGTTTGCCGCGCTGGGCGCGGACATCGCCGTGGTGGTGGCCTACGGGCTGATCCTGCCGCAGGCGATCCTCGATGCGCCGCGGCTGGGCTGCCTGAACATCCACGCCTCGCTTCTGCCGCGCTGGCGGGGGGCGGCGCCGATCCACCGCGCGATCCTGGCCGGTGACGCGGACACCGGCATCTGCATCATGCAGATGGAGGCGGGGCTGGACACCGGCCCCGTGATCCTGCGCGAAGCGACGCCCATCGGACCCGAAGACACCACCGCGACCCTGCACGACCGCCTGTCGGCCATGGGCGCGCGCGGCATCCTTCAGGCGCTGGAAGGGGATCTGGTGTCAGTCCCGCAGCCCGAGGACGGCGTCACCTACGCCGCCAAGATCGACAAGGCGGAGGCGCGGATCGACTGGTCCCGTCCGGCCGTCGAGGTGGACCGCCAGATCCGCGGCCTGTCGCCTTTCCCCGGCGCCTGGTGCCTGGTGGAGGGGGAGCGGCTGAAGCTGCTGTCCAGCCGTTTGGCCGACGGACAGGGGGAGGTGGGGGAAGTGCTGGACGGCCTGACCATCGCCTGCGGCACGGGCGCGGTCGCCATCAAGCAGGCCCAGCGCGAAGGCAAGCGCCCCATGTCGCCCGAGGAATTGCTGCGCGGTCTTGTTCTGCCGAAGCGGCTGGACTGAAGATCAGGGCTTCTTCTTGAAGGGCGCCATGCCCTGACGCGCCAGCTCGTCCGCGCGTTCGTTTTCGGCGTGGCCGGCATGCCCCTTGATCCAGCGCCATTCGACCTTGTGACGGGCCTGCGCCTCGTCCAGCCGCTTCCACAGGTCGTCGTTCTTCACGGGCTTGCGGTCGGCCGTCTTCCAGCCGTTCCGCTTCCAGCCGTGGATCCAGCCGGTCACGCCGTTCTTCACATAGGCGGAGTCGGTCACCACGATCAGCGTCGAATCACGCGTCAGCGCTTCCAACGCCGAAATGGCCGCCAGAAGTTCCATGCGGTTGTTGGTGGTCATGGCTTCGCCGCCGTTCAGCGTGCGTTCCTTCAGGACGGTGTCCCCGTCCTTGGCCAGCATCAGGACACCCCAGCCGCCGGGGCCGGGATTTCCGCTGCAAGCGCCATCGGTGTAAGCGTAAAGTTCAGGCATGACGGCGGGCTATCGCAAGGGCGCGGCCCGCGCAAGCGCTCAGCGGCGCTTGTCGGCCGTGACGCGGACGCGGGCCGGTTCGGGACGCGTCACGAGGGCGAAAACGGCAAGGGCCGACATGGTGGCAAGCAGAGCGATCATTGGTAGAAACTCCTCCGTATCCCAGCAGCGTTCCACCCTGCGGACGGAATGTCAAATGGTGTCTGCCACAGGCTCCCGCAAGACGCGGGGAACCTTGAATTCCACACGCTCCTTTGCGGTTTCCACCAGTTCCACCGTCGTGTCGAAGCGCGCGCGGAAGGCGTCGATCACCTCGTTCACCAGCAATTCCGGGGCGCTGGCCCCCGCGGTGATTCCCACGCTGCGGATGCCGTCCAGCGCGCGCCAGTCGATGTCGGACGCGCGCTGCACCAGCTGGGAATAGGCGCAACCGGCCGCGCTCCCCACCTCCACCAGACGGCGGGAGTTGGAGGAGTTGGGCGCCCCGATCACCAGAAGCGCGTCGATCTTGTTTGCGATCGCCTTCACCGACATCTGCCGGTTGGTCGTGGCATAGCAGATGTCTTCCTTGTGCGGACCGACGATGGCCGGGAAGCGGGCGCGAAGTGCGTCGACGATGCCCGCCGTGTCGTCCACCGACAGGGTGGTCTGGGTGATGAAGGCCAGACGTTCGGGATCACGCACCTGAAGACCTGCCACATCCTCGGCGGTTTCGACCAGCAGCACTTCGCCGGGGGGAAGCTGGCCCACGGTGCCGATGGTTTCGGGATGGCCCGCATGGCCGATCATCACCATCTGAAGGCCGTCCTGATGGTGGCGTTCCGCCTCGATATGCACCTTTGACACCAAGGGGCAGGTCGCGTCCACATACACCATCTCGCGCCGCGCGGCCTCGGCCGGGACGGCTTTCGGCACGCCATGGGCCGAAAAGATCACGGGACGGTCGCCCGGGACCTCGTCCAGCTCCTCCACGAAGATGGCGCCCTGGTCACGCAGCGTGTCCACCACGAACTTGTTGTGCACGATCTCGTGCCGGACATAGACGGGGGCGCCCCATTTCTGCAGCGCCAGTTCCACGATCTTGATGGCGCGGTCCACGCCGGCACAGAAGCCGCGCGGCGCAGCCAGGTAAAGCATCAGGGGGGGCATGGACATGCGGCTTGCCTTCGTTGATCCGCTGTCAGAGGTATGATGCGGGGCGGCTCAGGTCCAGCCCCGAAGGGGGAAACATGCAGGGCTTCGTGGCCTTGGGCGGCAATCGCCCGCATCAGCACCGCCCGCCGGCCGCCCTGCTGCGTCTGGCGCTGGACGCGTTCGCGGCCGAGGGAATCACCCTGAGCGCCGTAAGCCCGTTCTATGCGACGCCGGCTTTCCCCGCCGGTTACGGTCCTGACTACGTGAACGGGGTGGCCGCGGTGGACTGGAAGGGCGCGGCGAAGGATCTGCTGGCCGCGCTGCACCGCATCGAATCCGGTGCGGGGCGGGAACGGACGCTGCGCTGGGGTCCGCGCACGCTGGATCTGGACCTTCTGGCCTTGGGCGATCTGGTGTGTCCGGACGCAAAGCACTGGCAGGACTGGCACGATTTGCCAGCCGAACGCCAACGGACCGAGGCGCCCGACCGCCTGATCCTGCCGCATCCCCGTCTTCAGGACCGGACCTTCGTGCTGGTGCCATGGGCCGACATCGCGCCTGATTGGCGTCATCCGGTTCTGGGGCGGACGGTGGCGGAACTTCTGGCCGTGCTGCCCGATGCACACCTTGTCAATAGGCTTGATTTCGCGTAAGACACCCGTTCTATGCCCCTCATTCTGGAGAGACCGATGGCCCGCGTGACGGTCGAAGATTGCGTTGACAAGGTTCCGAACCGGTTCGAACTGGTGATGCTGGCCGCGCACCGTGCGCGCGAAATCGCCACCGGCTCCCCCATCACGGTCGATCGCGACAACGACAAGAATCCCGTCGTGTCCCTGCGCGAGATCGCGGACGAGACGCAGCCCGCCGACGCGCTGCGCGAACGCCTGATCGAAAGCCACCAGACCCAGATCGAGGTGGACGAGCCGGAAGAAGACCGCATGGCCACCCTGATGGGCGGCGAGGCGGATCGCCCGGCCCAGGACGACATGTCCGAGGAAAAACTGCTGCGCGCCCTCATGGAAGCGCAAGGCCAGAACTAAGCGGATGCGGCAAGGATGATCGACCTCGACGACCTGATCACCCTTGTCCACAATTACAATCCGCGCACCGACATCGACCTGATCACGCGCGCCTACGAATATGGCGCGCGCATGCATGAGGGGCAGTTCCGCCAGTCCGGAGAGCCCTATTTCACGCATCCCATCGCCGTGGCCGCCATCCTGACGGAACAGCAGCTGGACGATGCGACCATCGTCACCGCCCTTCTGCACGACACGATCGAGGACACGAAGTCCACCTATGCCGAGGTGGAGCGGCTGTTCGGCACGGATGTCGCGGAACTCGTCGACGGCGTGACGAAGCTGACCAACCTCGAGCTGTCCTCCACCCAGTCCAAGCAGGCGGACAACTTCCGCAAGCTGTTCATGGCCATGTCGCGCGACCTGCGCGTGATTCTGGTGAAGTTGGCCGACCGTCTGCACAACATGCGCACCATCAAGTCGATGCGCCCGGAAAAGCAGGCGCAAAAGGCGCGCGAAACGATGGAGATCTTCGCCCCGCTGGCCGGCCGCATGGGCATGCAGTGGATGCGCGAGGAGCTGGAGGATCTGGCCTTCCGCGTCCTGAACCCCGAGGCGCGCAATTCCATCATCCGCCGCTTCATCACGCTGCAGCGCGAAACCGGCGACATGGTGCACGACATCACCGCCGACATCCGCAACGAGCTGGACAAGACGGGCATCGACGCCGCCGTCTATGGCCGCGCCAAGAAGCCGTATTCGATCTGGCGCAAGATGCAGGAAAAGGACCTTGCCTTTTCCCGGCTGTCCGACATCTACGGCTTCCGCGTCATCTGCGAGCATGAGGCCGACTGCTACCGCATCCTGGGCGTGATCCACCACCGCTGGAAGGCGGTGCCCGGCCGGTTCAAGGACTACATCAGCCAGCCCAAGCAGAACGGCTACCGCTCGCTCCATACCACGGTGCAGGGACGCGACGGCAAGCGGGTGGAGGTGCAGATCCGCACCCGCCAGATGCACGAGGTCAACGAGGCCGGCGTCGCCGCCCATTGGGCGTATCGCGAAGGGCAGCGGGTCAAGAACCCCTTTGCCGTGGACCCCCAGCGCTGGATCGCCAGCCTGACCGAACGTCTGGACGACGAGGATCACATCGCCTTCATGGAAACCGTGAAGCTGGAGATGTACACCGACCAGGTGTTCTGCTTCACGCCCAAGGGGGATGTGTTCCAGCTGCCCAAGGGCGCGACGCCGCTGGATTTCGCCTTCGCCATCCACACGCGCATCGGGTCGGCCTGCGTGTCGGCCAAGGTGGACGGCATCCGCGTGCCCTTGTGGACGCGCCTGCGCAACGGCCAGTCGGTGGAGATCATCACGGCCGAAGGCCAGCGCCCGCAGTCCAGCTGGATCGACATCGTCACCACCGGGCGGGCCAAGGCCGCCATCCGCCGGGCCCTGCGCGAGGATGATCGCGGCCGCTTCGTGCGTCTGGGGCAGGAACTGACCCGCGCCGCCTTTGACCAGGTCGGCCGCAAGATGACCGACAAGGCCCTGCGGACGGCCGCCAAGATGCTGGCCGTCCCCGACGAGGTGGAGCTGATGGCGCGCATCGGCGCGGCCGAACTGGCTGCCCGCCGCGTGGTGGAGGTGCTGTATCCCGAAGTGGCGCAGGGCGTCGAAGAGGTGGTCCTGCGGCCCGTCGTAGGCCTGCCTCCGGGCCAGACCTATCGCCGCGCCGCCTGCTGCCAGCCCTTGCCGGGCGAACGGATCGTGGGCATCACCTATCGCGGGCAGGGGGTCGTCCTGCACGCCATCGACTGCCCTGCGCTGGAGGACATGGAAAGCCAGCCCGAACGCTGGGTGGACCTGCACTGGCAGCCCGGCCGCCATGCGCCCATCCACGATGTGGGCCTGGACATCACGATCGCGAACGATGCGGGCGTCCTCGGGCGCGTCTGCACCTTGATCGGAGAGCAGAAGGCCAATATCTCCGACCTTGCGATCACGGACCGCAAGCCCGACTTCTACCGGGTCCTCGTCGACATCGAGGTGCGGAACGTGGAGCATCTGCATCTGGTGATGACGGCGCTGGAAGCGGAAAGCCAGGTGGCCCAGATCGCCCGCGCCCGCGATCTGGGGCGCAAGCCATGAAAGGTCGGCCATGGTCTTCAAGCGGCGCACTCCGCGCAGCCTGCCCGAATGGGCGCGAGAACTGGTGTATCCCAAGGGCGGGTTCCGCCGGGCCACGCAATATGTGATGCACCGGATGCGCCGGCTGCCCGACCAGCCGGAGCGGGTGGCGCGGGGCTTTGCCGCGGGCGTCTTCATCAGCTTCACGCCGTTCTTCGGCTTCCATTTCCTCGGATCGGTGGCCATCGCCTGGGCGCTGCGCGGCAACATCCTGGCCGCGCTTCTGGGCACCTTCGTCGGCAATCCCGTGACGACGCCGATCATCGCCATCAGCTCGGTCGGGCTGGGGCAGTGGATGCTGGGCATTCCCGGCGTGCTGGAGCTGCCGCAGATCGCGCGGGCCTTCGGGCAGGCCGGAAACCAGTTGTGGGACAACGCCATGGCCATCTTCACCGACAAGGTGATGCACTGGGACCGCCTGATCGATTTCTTCCACGACATCTACCTGCCCTACATGATCGGGGGGATCCTGCCGGGGATCGCGGTGTCCCTGATCTTCTACTGGCTGACGGTGCCGCTGGTGCGCGCGTATCAGCGGATGCGGGCCCATCAGGCGGGGGAGCGGGCAGCCCGACGCTCGGCCCTGCGGCCGCCGCGCGAATAGCTTGCACCCCGTTCCGGACGCCCGTATCCCCTTGCCATGGTCTTCCGGCGACGCAATGAGCAGACGTTCTGGGAAAAGCTGCGCCGGACGCTTTGGCCGCGCAGCGGGTGGAAGCGTGCGGGGCAGTATCTGTGGCACCGCATCGTCCGTTTGCCCGACGATCCCCGGCGCGTGGCGCGGGGCGTGTTCGCGGGCATCTTCGCCTGCTTCGGCCCCTACCTGTTCCATGACTACGTGATCGCGGTCGGACTGGCCTGGATCATCCGGGGCAACGTCTTTGCCGCCCTTGTCGCGTCCTGTGTGAACAACCCGCTGACGCTGCCGCTGTTCGCCACCCTGTCGGTCACGCTGGGCCAGCATCTGCTGGGGATCGGGCAGGGACTGCCGTCCTGGCAGATCGTGGGCTTCTTTGCCGGCGCGGTGTCGGACATCGGCCACAACCTTTGGGCGCTCGTATCGGACGCCGACATGAACTGGCTGGGGCTGACGCTGTTCTTCCAAAACATCTACCTTCCCTATCTTCTAGGGGGCACGCTGATCGGCATTCCGGCGGGCTTGGGCGCCTATGCGGCGGTGCTGTCCCTGGTGCGGGCCTATCGCGGGTTGCGCACCGCACGGCTTCGCGCCAGAAACGAAGCATTGCGCAAGAACGGGGGCCAAGGATCATGACGCTGCGTCTGGGTGTGAACATCGACCATGTGGCCACCGTCCGAAACGCCCGCGGCGGGTCCTGGCCCGACCCCCTGCGCGCGGCCCTGCTGGCCGAGGCGGCGGGGGCCGATGGCATCACTGCCCATCTGCGCGAAGATCGCCGCCACATCCGCGACGCCGACATCGAGGCGCTGATGGCCGGCATTTCAATCCCCCTGAACTTCGAGATGGCCGCCACGGCCGAAATGCAGGCCATCGCCCTGCGCCACAAGCCCCACGCCGTCTGCGTCGTGCCCGAAAAGCGCGAGGAGCGGACCACCGAAGGCGGGCTGGACGTGGCGGGGGATGAGGCGCGGCTGGCCGACTTCATCGCCCCCCTGCGGGAGGCGGGATCGCGCGTGTCGATGTTCATCGGGCATGACGCGGCGCAGATCGAAGCCTCGGCCCGGATCGGGGCGGCGGTGGTCGAACTGCATACCGGCCATTATTGCGAACTGATCGCCGAAGGGTGCGAGGTCGAGGCCGCCGCCGAACTGGCCGCCCTGCGGGAGGGCGCGGCACATGCCCACCAACTGGGGCTGGAGGTTCATGCGGGCCATGGCATCAGCTATGACACCGTGGCCGCCTTCGCGTCCTTTCCGCAGGTGGTGGAGTTGAACATCGGGCATTTCCTGATCGGCGAGGCGATCTTCCGCGGCCTAGGCCCCGCGATCGAAGAGATGCGCCACCGCATGGACGCCTCCCGGTCCGCGATCGAAGGCTGACCGGATGATCCTGGGCATCGGCACCGATCTTGCGAACATCGAACGTGTGGAACGGACGCTGGCCCGCTTTGGCGACCGTTTCCGCAACCGCTGCTTCACCGAGATCGAGCAGGCCAAGGCCGAGCGTCGCCGCGACGTGGCCGGCACCTATGCCAAGCGCTGGGCCGCCAAGGAGGCCTGTTCGAAGGCGCTGGGCACCGGGCTGCGCATGGGCATCGCCTGGAAGGACATGGCGGTGACGAACCTGCCCTCGGGCCAGCCGGTGATGCACCTGACGGGCTGGGCGGCGGAACGCCTCGCCTCCATGACCCCGCCAGGGCACGAGGCGGTGGTGCACGTGACCCTGACCGACGATCACCCCTGGGCGCAGGCCTTCGTGGTGATCGAGGCGCGACCCTTGGCAGGCGCGGTTCACGTCAGCGAAACTTGACTTATGCGCGGCCCCCGCGCATGAAGCGCCGGATCACAAGGGGCCATCCATGTTCGCACGCAGGAAGAAGACTGAGGAAAAGGGCGGCGTCGTCGAAACGATCAAGACGGTCGTCTACGCGCTGCTGATCGCGGCAGTGTTCCGCACGCTGTTCTTCCAGCCCTTCTGGATCCCGTCTGGGTCGATGAAGGACACGCTGCTGATCGGCGATTTCCTGTTCGTGAACAAGATGGCCTATGGCTATTCGCGCTTTTCCTGCCCCTTCGCGCTGTGCCCGATTTCCGGACGCATCTTCGCGTCGGAGCCGGAGCGTGGCGACGTTGTCGTGTTCCGCCACCCTGTCAGCGGCGCCGACTTCATCAAGCGCCTGATCGGCCTGCCGGGCGACACGGTGCAGATGCGCAATGGTGTGCTGTGGATCAACGGTCAGGAAGTGCCCCAGACGCCGAACGGCACCTTTGCCGAAACCTACGAACCGCAGGGCCCGATGGGAAACCTGCCGCGCTGCGCCAACGCACCCGTGGGTCAGGGCGGCACCTGCGAAAAGCCGATCTATACCGAAACGCTGCCGAACGGCGTGTCCCATGACGTTCTGGACATCGACCCGAACGGCTTTGCCGACAACACCGACGTCTACACCGTTCCGGCCGGCCACTACTTCTTCATGGGCGACAACCGCGACAACTCCGAGGACAGCCGCTTCAGCCAGGCCGTGGGCGGCGTGGGCATGGTGCCCGCCGAATACCTGATCGGCCGTGCGGACCGGATCATGTTCTCCTCGGCCGGACGTTCGCTGCTGTATTTCTGGACATGGCGCGCCGACCGCTTCTTCAAGGCGGTGGATTGAAACTCTCGGCCGATCTCCGTGCGCTTCAGACCCGTCTGGGGCATGAATTCCAGCGTCCCGAACTTCTGGTTCGGGCGCTGACGCATTCGTCCATCGCCTCCGCCACCCGTCCTTCGAACGAGCGGATGGAGTTTCTGGGCGACCGGGTGCTGGGTCTGTCGATCGCCGATGCGCTGGTCCGGGCCGACCGTGCCGCCGCCGAAGGGCAGCTGGCGCCGCGCCTGAACGCCCTGGTGCGCAAGGAAACCTGCGCCGCCGTCGCCCGTGAATCGGGCGTGGGGGAAGCGCTGAAGCTGGGCCGGTCCGAGATGATGTCGGGCGGCCGCCGCAAGGAAGCGCTGCTGGGCGACGCGATGGAGGCGGTGATCGCCGCCGTTTATCTGGACGCCGGGTTCGACGCCGCACGGGACATGATCCTGCGCCTTTGGGGCGACCGGATCGCCTCGGCGGATGTCGACGCGCGGGATCCCAAGACCTCGCTTCAGGAATGGGCGCAAGCCCGGGGACAGCAGCCGCCAAGCTACACGGCGCTTGACCGTTCGGGTCCCGATCATGAACCTGTGTTCACGGTCGAGGTTCGGCTGGATTCGGGCGAGACCGAGCGGGCCATCGCCCGCACGAAACGCGCCGCCGAACAGGCGGCCGCCAAGGCGCTTCTGGCGCGGATGGAGAATTGAGATGACACGCGCAGGCTTCGTCGCCCTGATCGGAGAGCCGAACGCCGGCAAATCCACCCTGCTGAACCGCATGGTGGGCGCGAAGGTGTCCATCGTTACCCACAAGGTGCAGACCACCCGCGCCCGTATCCGCGGCGTCGCGATGGAAGGAGACGCGCAGATCGTGTTCGTGGACACGCCGGGCCTCTTCCGCCCGCGCCGCCGTCTGGACCGCGCGATGGTCGCCGCCGCCTGGGGCGGGGCCGCCGACGCCGACCTGATCGTCCTTCTGATCGAGGCGCATCGCGGCCTGACCGAAGGCGCGGCATCCATCATCGATTCGCTGAAGGACCGCGTGCCGCAGGGCGTCCGCGTGGCGCTGGCGATCAACAAGATCGACCGCGTGAAGGCCGAGGCGCTTCTGGGTCTGGCCAAGGACATGAACGAGGCGTTCCCCTTCGTCGAGACCTTCATGATCTCGGCCGAGAAGGGGCACGGGGTGGACCGGCTGAAGCAGTGGCTGGCGTCGCAGATGCCCGAAGGGGAGTGGTTCTATCCCGAGGACCAGATCGCCGACCTGCCGATGCGCGTCATCGCCGCCGAGATCACGCGCGAGAAGCTGACCCTGCGCCTGCACGAGGAACTGCCCTACCAGCTGACGGTGGAAACGGAGAAGTGGGAGGATCGCCCCGATGGGTCCACCCGCATCGACCAGATCGTCTATGTCGCCCGCGACGGCCACAAGGGCATCGTGCTGGGCAACAAGGGCGAAACGATCAAGCAGGTCGGTCAGGCCGCCCGGGTCGACATCACCGAGTTCATCGGCCGCCCGGCGCACCTTTTCCTTCAGGTGAAGGTCCGTCCGAACTGGCTGGAAGAGCCGGAGCGCTATACGGAGATGGGCCTCGACTTCAAGGACGGCAACGCTTGAGTCGACTGACGGCGGACTTCTGGGTCCGCGCCTATCTGGCGCGGCTGCGTCTGGCCGACATTCCCGCCTTCATCACGGCCAAGGGGGATGCGACCGCGGGCGCCGTGCTGGTGAAGCTGGCCACGCTGGACGGACAAGCACGCGCCTTTCAGCGCAGCTTCGATCTGATGACCGGCGATCGGGCCTGGGTCGTGCTGGCCGAAGGGGACGAGGCGGGGGTGGACGCCGCCGTCGCCCGGCAGCGCGGTTTCGACCGCGACCTGTGGGTGATTGAGGTGGAGGACCGCCAAGGGCGAACTTTGCTGGACGAGCCGGGTCTTTCCGATACTTGATACGTCATGGAATGGCGGGACGAAGGGGCGCTTCTGTCCGTGCGGCAGCACGGGGAAAGCGCCGCGATCATCGAAGTGTTCACGGCGACGCATGGGCGTCATGCGGGGCTGGTGCATGGCGGCGCCTCGCGCCGGATGGCGGCCGTGCTTCAGCCGGGCAACCAGTTGGACGTGACATGGCGCGCGCGGCTGGATGACCAACTGGGCACCTATCACGTGGAGCCCCAGAGCAGCCGAAGCGTGCTTCAGGACCGGCTGGCGCTGGCGGGCCTGAACGCCGTCTGCGCGATGCTGCGGGTGACGCTGCCCGAACGCGAATCCCATCCAGCGCTTTACGCCCTGACGATGCGGTTGCTGGACGATTTGGGGGCTGCCGATTGGGGCACCGATTACCTGCGTTGGGAAATGCGCCTGCTGGAAGAGGTGGGCTTCGCGCTGGACCTGACCCGCTGCGCCGTCACCGGCAGCATGGACGATCTTGCCTTCGTCAGCCCCCGGACCGGGCGCGCCGTGTCGCGGGCGGGGGCGGGGGAGTGGGCGGACCGCCTGCTGCCCTTGCCGGCGGCCCTTCTCGGGCAGGGCGGCGGTGCGGAAGGCTGGCGCGAGGGGTTTGCCCTGACCTCCCACTTCCTGACGCGCGCGTTGGAGCGGGACCTGCCCGAGGCGCGCGCGCGGCTGGTCGATCTTCTGCTTCGGGTTGCGTTGGCCGGCCCGAAGGCCGATGGATAGGCCGCAACGAGGGGGGAGATGATGGATCAGATTGCCGGATTGCCGCAGGCCGCCTTCTGGGCCGCGATGGGTGTGACGCTGGTTGCCGGCGTCGTGAAGGGGGCGATCGGTTTTGCCATGCCCATCGTGATGGTGGCGCTGTTTTCGACCTTTCTGCCGCCCGAATACGCGCTGGCGGGCCTGATCCTGCCGACCCTGACCACGAACATCCACCAATCCTTCCGCAACGGCCTGCAGCCCGCGGGGGAGGCGGCCTGGACCATCCGCCGCTTCGTCATCGCCACCATCGTCTTCATCTTCGTGTCGGCGCCTTTCGCGGATTCGATCCCGCATGTGGCGTTCCTGCTTCTGCTGGGGGTGCCGATCACGCTCTACGCCCTGCTTCAGCTGTCGGGTCGCACCATGGCCATCCTGCCCAAGCACAAAGTGCCCGCCGAATGGGGGCTGGGTGCGATTGCCGGCCTTTACGGCGGCGTGTCGGGCATCTGGGGGCCGCCGCTGATCATCTTCCTGCTGGGCGTGGATTATCCGAAGGCGCTGAACATCCGGATGCAGGGGATCGTCTTCATGGTCGGAGCCTTTGCCCTGCTGATCGCCCACCTGACCACGGGCCTGCTGACGGGCGACCGCCTTCTCTTCTCCGCCGCACTGTCCGTGCCGGCCTTTGCGGGCATGCTTCTGGGCCAGCGCCTGCAGGACAGCTTCGACCAGAAGGTGTTCCGGAGATGGACGCAGATCTTCCTGATCGCCACCGGCCTGAACCTGATCCGGCAGGCGTTGATGTGAAAAGGGCGGCCCTTAGGCCGCCCTTTTCCTTCCATCCGCGCGGTCCGGTCAGCCGATCGCGGCGGCCTTCACGTCTGCGTCGATGTACGGGACGTATTGCGCGAAGTTGTCGGCGAACATCGTCACCAGCTTCTTGGCCTGCGCGTCATAGGCGGCGGTATCGGCCCAGGTCGAACGCGGGTCCAGCAGCTTGACGTCCACGCCGGGCACGTCCACCGGAACCTCGAATCCGAAGTTGGGGTCCTTGCGGAACTGCACGCCGTCCAGGCTTCCGTCCAGCGCGGCCGTCAGCAGGGCGCGGGTGGCCTTGATCGGCATCCGCTTGCCTGTGCCATAGGCACCGCCGGTCCAGCCGGTGTTCACCAGCCAACAGGAGGCGCCGTGCTTGGCGATCTTTTCCTGCAAGAGCTTGCCATAGACTTCCGGACGGCGCGGCATGAACGGCGCGCCGAAGCAGGTGGAGAAGGTGGGAATGGGTTCCACGACGCCGCGTTCCGTGCCCGGCGTCTTTGACGTGAAGCCCGACAGGAAGTGATACATCGCCTGCGCCGGGGTCAGCCGCGCAATGGGCGGCAGCACGCCGTAAGCGTCGCAGGTCAGCAGGATCACGTTCTTCGGATGCCCGCCCAGACCGGTGTCCGACGCGTTGGAGATGTAGTCCAGCGGATAGGCGCAGCGCATGTTCTGCGTCAGGCTCGCATCCTCGAAGTCCAGTTCCAGCGTTTCGGGATCATAGACCATGTTCTCGATCACGGTGCCGAACTTCTTCGTCGTGGCGTAGATCTCCGGCTCCGCCTCGGCGGAGAGGGAGATGGTCTTGGCATAGCAGCCGCCTTCGAAGTTGAAGGTGCCGCGGTCCGACCAGCCGTGTTCGTCGTCGCCGATCAGCACGCGCGACGGGTCGGCCGACAGCGTCGTCTTGCCGGTGCCGGACAGGCCGAAGAACACCGCCGTGTCGACCGGGTTGCCGACCGCGTGGTTGGCCGAGCAGTGCATCGGCATCACGCCCTTTTCCGGCAGGATGTAGTTCAGCAGCGTGAAGACCGACTTCTTGTTTTCACCGGCGTATTCCGTGCCGCCGATCAGGATCAGCTTGCGTTCGAAGTTCAGCGCGATGACCGTGTCGGAGCGGCAGCCGTGGCGTGCGGGGTCGGACTTGAAGCTGGGGCAGTTGATGATCGTGAAGTCGGGGGCGAAGCGATCCAGCTCCGAACGCTCGGGGCGGCGCAGGAGGTGGCGGATGAACAGGCCGTGCCAAGCCAGTTCAGTTACGACGCGCACGTCCAGGCGGTGCTGGGGGTCGGCGCCGGCGTACAGATCCTGCACGAAGTAGTCCTTGCCCTTCATGTGGGCCAGCATGTCGTCATACAGGCGGTCGAAGGCCGCCGGTTCCATCGCGGCGTTGTTGTCCCACCAGATGGTGTCTTCCACGCCGGCGGTGCGGACGACGTGCTTGTCCTTGGGGGACCGGCCCGTATAGGCCCCGGTGGAGACGAGGAAGGTGCCACCCTGTCCGACACGGCCCTCGCCGCGCGCGATGGCGGCTTCCATCAGTCCCGGTTCGGTCAGGTTGTAATGGACCTTGCCCAGCCCGTAGATGCCCTGATCGTCCAGTGTCTTGGCCGGATTCACGCGTCCAATCGTCATTTGCAAGCTCCCCGATGCCGCGGCACGCGGCATTTCAACCCCGGTTCGGCCCCGGAACGGGGGCCGGTCCCATGCTGCCGCCATGTGACAGTTTTTCGTATAGCATGGGGAATTTTGAAAAGAATAGGCCGGAATCAGTACGTTAGCGCAACCACCCCTTGTTTAGCGCAACCATCACGGCGGTCGGGCGGTCGTCCGCGCAACGGGGCTTTAGATTGGCGCGAAACGGGCAGGATCACGATTGCCGGTTGTAAGTGATTCTAGGTAATGGAAGAAGGCGAGAGAAGACGTTAACACATTTGAAAGACCTGCCGCCGATGTCGCGTATCGCGCTTGTGGATGATGACCGCAACATTCTGACATCGGTGTCGATGGCGCTGGAGGCGGAAGGGTTCGACGTGGAAACCTTCAGCGACGGGCAAAGCGCGCTGGAAGGATTCGCCCGCCGCCTGCCCGACATGGCCGTGCTGGACATCAAGATGCCCCGCATGGACGGCATGGACCTGCTGCAGCGCCTGCGCCAGATCAGTGCGCTGCCCGTGATCTTCCTGACCTCCAAGGATGACGAGATCGACGAGATCCTAGGCCTGCGGATGGGCGCGGACGATTACATGAAGAAGCCCTTTTCCCAGCGCCTTCTGGTGGAACGGATCCGGGCCGTTCTGCGCCGTCACGCCGCGCGCACCGAACGCGCCGCTCCCGACGACGACCGGCACCTGCTGGACCGGGGGCATCTGCAGATGGATTCGCTGCGGCACGCCGTGAACTGGCGCGGGCAGGAGATCAACCTGACCGTGACAGAGTTCCTGCTGCTGCAGTCGCTGGCCGGGCGCCCCGGCTTCGTGAAGACGCGCGACCAGCTGATGCAGGATGCCTATCCCAACGAGGTGCATGTGGACGACCGCACCATCGACAGCCACATCAAGCGGCTGCGCAAGAAGCTGCGGATGGTCGATCCGTCGTTTTCCGCGATCGAGACCCTTTACGGCATCGGCTATCGCTACAACGAGATGTGAGTCATGTGCAGGGTGGGGGGGAGCAGGCTGCATCGTTTCACGGGCTCGCGCCTTTGGCGGCGGATGGTGGGATTCAACCTCGTCTCGCTGGGGGTGATGTTGGCGGCGATGCTGGTCCTCAGCCCGACGCGGGACATGATGGTGCAGCAGCGTCACGAGGTGCTGGCCCTTCAGGCCCGCCTGATCGCGGTCGAGGTGGCCAAGGGCGACGGGCTGGACGCGGTGCCACCCACCATGGGGCAGGAGGTCACGCTCCTGTCGGCCAGCGGCGCCGTCCTTTCGACCTTCCGCGGGCCCGCCGCGCCGGCCCCCGGCCTTTGGACGCGCCTGTCGCTGCACGACGGCAACCCCTGGCTCAGCGCCGAGGCGCAGGTGGCGGGCGGCAGCCGGGTGGTTCTGCGCGAGTCGCTGGCCATGGTGAACGGCGTGGTGCAGCAGGATTACCGGCGCATGCTGACCATCTTCGCGGCGGCGCTTCTGGTGTCGGTCGGTCTCAGCCTGACGCTGGCGTCGCGCATCGCGCGGCCCCTGCGCGACCTGACCGCCGCCGCCGGACGGCGGGAGGAGGGGCGCGTGGCCCTGCCGGACATGACCGCCCGCAGCGACGAGATCGGCCGCCTGTCGGAAGCGCTGCGCGGCATGGTGGACGCCCTCTACGACCGGATCGACGCCAATGAACAGTTCGCCGCCGACGTGGCGCACGAGATCAAGAACCCGCTCGCGTCGCTCCGGTCGGCCGTCGACACGCTGCGCGTCGCGCGCGAGGATCAGCGCCCCCGTCTGATGGACATCATCGACCATGACGTGCGGCGGCTGGACCGGCTGGTGACTGACATTTCCAACGCGTCCCGCCTCGACAGCGAACTGGTGAAGGAGGAGGAGGAGCCCGTCGACCTGACCGCCATGCTGCGCGGGCTGACCGACAACATGCGGCATCAGGCCTCCGAGCAAGGCGTGACGCTGGTGGCCGATCTGCCCGACACCACCATCGCCCTTCAGGGGCTGGAAGCGCGGCTGGCGCAGGTCTTCGTCAACGTGATCTCCAACGCGCTGTCGTTTTCCGCCCCGGGCGACACGGTGCGGGTCTGGGCGCATCATCGCGCAGGCCGCGCCCTTGTCGTGGTGGAGGACGAGGGCCCCGGCATTCCCGAAGAAGCGCTGACCCAGATCTTCCGCCGCTTTTATTCCGAACGGCCCGAGCGGCAGTTCGGCGAACATTCGGGGCTGGGCCTCTCCATCTCGCGCCAGATCGTCGAAGCCCATCGCGGCGTCATCTGGGCCGAGAACATTCCCGACGGCGGCGCGCGCTTCGTGATCGGACTTCCCGCGTGATCCTGCACGCGTCAGCGGTGGCATGGCAGGGGCGGGGGGTGCTGATCCTTGGCCCCTCGGGCAGCGGCAAGTCGATGCTGGCGCTGGAACTGATGGGTCTTGGCGCCGTGCTGATCGCCGATGACCGGACCGAAATCGACCCGGACCTGACCGCCCGCGCCCCCACCGCCATCGCCGGCCTGATCGAGGCGCGGGGCGTCGGCCTTCTGCGCGCGGACCATGCCCCGGCGCGTCTGGTGCTGGCCGTCGATCTGGGCCGGCCGGAGCCGGAGCGTTTGCCGCAAATCCGTCACACTCTTGTGCATGACATGCGACTGCCCCTTGTGTTGGGGCAGGGGCAGGGTCACCTTGCCTGTGCGATCTTGCAATATCTGAAGGGCGGGCGGCAGGCGTGAGCGATCGGACGTCGATCACGGAAGGACACCGGCTTGTGCTGGTCACCGGCCCCTCGGGCGCCGGGCGGTCGACGGCCATCAACGCGCTGGAGGATCTGGGCTACGAGGTGATCGACAACCTCCCGCTCAGCCTTGTGCCGCGGCTGGTCGAGGGATCCCCCGTTGGGCCGATCGCGCTGGGTCTGGACGTGCGGAACCGCGATTTCGCGGCGACCGCTTTGATCGAGCTGATCGACCGGCTGACGCGGCGGCCCGAAGTGTCGCTGGACGTACTGTATCTGGATTGCTCGGCCGATGAGCTGATCCGCCGCTACAACCAGACGCGTCGGCGGCATCCCCTGGGCATGGAACCCGCCGAGGCCATCGCGCGCGAGGTCGACCTTCTGGCCCCCGTTCGCGTGCGCGCGGACAACTTGATCGACACGACCGAGATGTCGCCCCACGACCTGAAGGCGGAGATCGCCCGCTGGTACGACCGCGACGCGATGTCCCGCATGTCGGTGGCGGTGCAGTCCTTTTCCTACAAGCGCGGGGTGCCGCGCGGGGTGGACATGATCTTCGACTGCCGGTTCCTGTCCAACCCCCATTGGGTGCCCACCTTGCGCGATCTGGACGGACGGGACGCGGCCGTGGTGGATCACATCCGGCAGGACCCGAAGTTCGAGGAGTTCTTCACCCGCGTCCGCGATCTGGTCCTGTTCCTTCTGCCCGCGCAGCAGGATGAAGGGAAAGCCCATCTGGCCATCGGCTTCGGCTGCACGGGCGGGCAGCATCGTTCGGTGGCACTTGTTGAAATGTTGGCCTATGTGCTTGCACAGCAAGGCTGGCCGGTGTCAAAACGGCATCGTGAACTCGAACGCAGGGTGGCCTTATCGCTCCCGACGCAGGCAGGATGAACGCGTGATCGGAATCGTGATCGTGGCACATGGCGGATTGGCGAGGGAATACCTCTCGGCGGTGGAGCATGTCGTGGGCAAACAGCCCGCGATGGCGGCCATCACGATCGAGGACGAGCACGATCGCATTGCCAAGCAAGCCGAAATCAGCGCGGCCGCGCATGCCGTCGACACCGGGGGCGGTGTCGTCGTGGTGACGGACATGTTCGGGGGATCGCCCTCGAATCTGTCGCTTCCCGCCTGCGCGGGGCGCAACCGGCGCATCATTTATGGCGCCAACCTGCCCATGCTGATCAAGCTGGCCAAATCCCGCGAACTGCCGGTGCAGGACGCGGTCGCGCTGGCGCTGGACGCCGGGCGCAAATACATCAACAGCCTTGATCTGGGTGAAGCACAGTGATCCGTCGCGACTTGCGCATCGTCAACGAAAAGGGCCTGCACGCGCGCGCCTCGGCCCGCTTCGTGGAGGTGGTGGAGGAGTTCGACGCCGAGGCCACCGTGTCCAAGGACGGGATGGACGTGTCGGGCGATTCGATCATGGGGTTGCTGATGCTGGCGGCCTCGCGCGGGACCAGCATCGGCGTGGTCACCACGGGCCGGGAAGCCGAAGCGCTGGCCGACGCGCTGGAAACGCTGGTGGCCAATCGCTTCGGCGAGGAGCATTAGACCTTTGCGGTCAGTTCCGGGACGAGGGTGAAGACATCACCGACGAGGCCGTAGTCGGCGACCTGGAAGATCGGCGCGTCCTCGTCCTTGTTGATGGCGACGATGACCTTGCTGTCCTTCATGCCCGCCAGGTGCTGGATCGCGCCCGAGATGCCGCAGGCGATGTAAAGGTCCGGCGCCACCACCGTGCCTGTCTGCCCCACCTGCCAGTCGTTGGGGGCATATCCCGCATCCACCGCCGCGCGCGACGCGCCCACGGCCGCGCCCAGCTTGTCGGCCAGCGCCGTGACGATGCCGAAGTTCTCCTCCGACCCGATCCCGCGGCCGCCTGACACCACGATCCTAGCCGAGCCAAGCTCCGGCCGGTCCGTCGCCGCGATGTGATCGGCGACCCAGGCCGACAGGCCTGCATCCGCCAGCGCTACAGGCTCCACCGGGGCGGGGGCGCCGGTGCCCGCGGGGGCGAAGGCCGTCGTGCGCACCGTCAGCACCTTCACCGGATCGGCCGAACGCACCGTCTGCACCGCGTTGCCGGCATAGGCCGTGCGGGTGAAGGTCGCATCGTCCACCACCGCCAGAACGTCGGGGATGATCATCACGTCCAGAAGCGCCGCCACCCGCGGCAGGATGTTGCGCGTGTCCGAGGTGGAGGGCGCCACGATGTGGCTGAACCCCGACAGGTCCGCGATCAGCGTGGCCACGGGTTCGGCCATGACGTGGTCGGCCGCGGCGTGCAGCACGCGCGCCACCCCGTCCAGCGCCGCCACGCCCGAAGCGTCGGGCCCCACCACCAGCGCCGTCACCTCGCCCAGGGCCTTGGCGGCCGTCAGCGCGCGCGCTGTCGCATCGAGGCTGCCCGCCTCGGCCAGAAGAAGAACGGCCATCAGAGCACCCCCGCGTCTTTCAGTTTCGCCACCAGCTCGTCCACCGAGCCGACCTTGATCCCCGCCGCCCGCATCACCGGTTCTTCCGTCTTCAGCACCGTCAGCCGCGGGGCGATGTTCACGCCGTAATCGGCGGGCGTCTTCTCCTCCAGCGGCTTCTTCTTGGCCTTCATGATGTTGGGCAGGCTGGCATAACGCGGCTCGTTCAGGCGCAGGTCGGCCGTCACGATCGCGGGCAGCGCCACGCGGATCGTCTGCATGCCGCCGTCGATCTCGCGCTTGACAAGGGCCGCGTCGCCCTCCACCTCCAGCTTGGAGGCGAAGGTCGCCTGGCCCCAGCCCAGCAGCGCCGACAGCATCTGCCCCGTCGCGTTCATGTCGTTGTCGATCGCCTGCTTGCCCGCGATCACCAGCGAGGGCCCTTCGGCCGCCACCACCTTCGCAAGGATCTTGGCCACCGCCAGGGGCTCGATGTCCGTGGCCGCGTCCTCGGACGCCGTCACGAGGATCGCGCGGTCCGCGCCCATCGCCATCGCCGTGCGCAGCGTGTCCCCCGCCTGCTTCACCCCGATCGACACCACCACGACCTCGGTCGCGATCCCCTTCTCCTTCAGGCGGATCGCCTCCTCCACCGCGATCTCGTCGAACGGGTTCATCGACATCTTCACGTTCGCCAGATCAACACCCGTTCCATCCGACTTCACCCGGACCTTCACGTTGTAGTCAATCACGCGTTTGACCGGCACAAGAACCTTCATCCGCTTCTCCCAACACTCATCATGGCCAAGGGCCGTTCGTCATTTGCTTACCCGTGTCACGGGCGGCGTCGGCCGAATACAAACCGAAAGCGGGCGGAAGACAACCGCCCCCGTCATCCGTTCTTCACACGCCACACGATCAGAAGGACCATCACGAAGATCAGGCCCAGCGCCCCGGCCCGCGCGGCGCGCATCTGCCGGTTGCGTTTGGGGCTGTCCGTCTGCCAGCTGAGAAGGATCATCGCGATCCCCAGGACGGCGATGGCCCCGATGCAGCCAAGGATGAAGACGGCCTGTGGGGTCAAGGGATTCATGCGCGGCTCAGCAGACGATCGAGGGTCGATGTGGGGAGAAGGCGCTTCGCGACAGCCATGGCCTTCGTCGGCGCCGTGATGCGGTAGCGGGCGCGGGGGCGCTCGGCCTCCAGCGCGCGGGCGATCACGTCGGTCACGGCGCGGGCGGGCAGTTCCCAGCGGTCCGGCGTCTTTTCTTCGTAAAGGCGGTGCAGAAGGCCGCGATATTCGTCGGCGCGGGCGGCGGTCTTCCAGTCGATCCAGCGTTCGAAATGTGGGATGGCCTTGCGCCGCAGGTCCGACGTGATGGGGCCGGGCTGGATCAGGACCACGTGGACGCCCGTGCCCTCCATCTCCAGCCGCAGGATGTCGGTCAGGCCTTCCATCGCGAATTTCGTGGACGCATAGGCCCCGCGCCATTTCGCGCCCACGAAGCCCAGAACCGAGGAGCAGTTCAGGATGCGGCCATGCCCCTGCCTGCGCATGACCGGAATCACGCGACGGGTCAGGTCATGGGTGCCGAACAGATTGGTTTCGAAGATCGCGCGCAGGGCGTCGCGGGGAATGTCCTCCACCGCGCCGGGGCAGGCAAAGGCGCCGTTGTTGTACAGCGCGTCCAGCGTGCCGCCCGTGCGGGCCAGAACCTGATCCAGCGCCCCCTGGATGGAGGCGGGACTGTCCAGATCGAGAGGAAAGCTTTCCAGACCTTCGGCGGCCAGACGTTCGCAATCCTCGGCAGCGCGGCAGGTCGCGAAAACGCGCCAGCCGCGGGTGTGCAACCCCTTGGCCGCGTCATGGCCGATCCCGGAGGAACAGCCGGTGATGAGGATGGACCGTGTCATGCGCCCGTTATGGAACGCGGGGTCCACAAAGGCCAGCGCTCAGTTGCCGGCCATCCGCACCGGCATCGCCGCAAGGTATTCCGAGGCGACCCAGCCTTCGCCGCCGCTGCCTTCCAGACGGATCTGCGTCCACGGACCCTTGGTGGAGACGACGGTGACCTCTTCTCCGTGGTGCAGCTTGTCGAGGCTTTCGCTGCCGGTCGACGGGCCGGAGCGGAGGTTCACGGCGGCGGCCGTCACCACGGCCGTGGGCAGCGCGGTGGCGGTCTGGACCGCAGCCACCGTCTGGGGCACGGGGATGTAGCGGTAGGTTTCCACGGCGGCACGGGGCTGGGCATTGGCCAGACCGGCCCGCACCTGTCCCTTGTCCGTGCCGGCAACCACGAGGGTGGCATAAACGGCAGCGCTCAGAATCAGGGTCATGCGGATCATTTTGGCATCCTCGCTCGGCAGGATCTTGCTGGTTGGCAGAACAATCTCGCAGACGTGAAAAGGTTCCGCCCTCTGGACCGGCGGCGCGCAGGGGACTAGAGGATGGGGCATGACCGATGCCCCGAACGAACCCGCACTGACCTTCGAACCCCTGTCGCGCGCCATCGGCGAGCGGTACCTGACCTATGCGCTGTCCACGATCATGAACCGTGCGTTGCCGGACGCGCGGGACGGGTTGAAGCCGGTGCACCGGCGCATCCTTTACGCCATGCGCGAGTTGCGGCTGTCGCCCACCGGCGGCTTCCGGAAGTCGGCCAAGATCTCGGGCGACGTGATGGGCAACTATCACCCGCATGGCGACGCCGCGATCTATGACGCGATGGCGCGGCTGGCGCAGGATTTCAACGTCCGCTATCCGCTGGTGGACGGGCAGGGCAACTTCGGCAACATCGACGGCGACAACCCCGCCGCCTCCCGCTACACCGAGGCGCGGCTGACCCCCATCGCGGAAACGCTGATGGAAGGGCTGGCCGAGAACGCGGTCGATTTCCGCCCCAACTACGACGGCACGCTGGAAGAACCAGTGGTCATGCCGGCGGCCTTTCCGAACCTGCTGGCCAACGGCGCGTCGGGCATCGCGGTGGGGATGGCGACGAACATCCCGCCCCACAACCTGCACGAGCTGATCGACGCCTGCCAAGCGATGATCAAGACGCCGGACCTGCCGGACGAGGCGTTGGTGGACCTTGTGCCCGGTCCCGACTTCCCCACCGGCGGCATCATCGTGGAGCCGCGTTCGGTCATCCTGGAAGCCTACCGCACCGGGCGCGGATCGTTCCGCACCCGCGCGAAGTGGGAAAAGGAGGATCTGGGCCGCGGCAACTGGCAGATCGTGGTGACGGAGATCCCGTACCAGGTCCAGAAGTCCAAGCTGATCGAGCGTCTGGCCGAGCTAATCCAGACCCGCAAGGTGCCGCTTCTGGCCGATGTGCGCGACGAATCGGCCGACGACATCCGCATCGTGCTGGAGCCCCGGGCCCGGACGGTGGAGCCCGAGATGCTGATGGGCATGCTCTTCAAGAACTCCGACCTTGAAACGCGGTTCAGCCTGAACATGAACGTGCTGATCGACGGGCGCACGCCCAAGGTGTGTTCGCTGAAGGAGGTGCTGCGCGCCTTCCTCGATCACCGGCGCGAGGTTCTGGTGCGCCGGTCGCAGCACCGGCTGGACAAGATCGACCACCAGCTGGAGGTGCTGGAGGGCCTGATCACCGCCTTCCTGCATCTGGACCGCGTCATCGACATCATCCGTTATGACGACAACCCCAAGCGCGCCCTGATGGCCGAGGACTGGACGCTGACCCGCCCGAAGGCGGTGACCGAAGCGGACTATATCTCTCCCACCGGGGAAGGAACGCTGTCGGACGTGCAGGCGGAGGCGATCCTGAACCTGCGCCTGCGGTCCTTGCGGCGGCTGGAGGAGATGGAGCTTCTGGCCGAGCGCGACGCGCTGACCGCCGAGAAGGCTGATTTGCACGCCCTGCTGGAGAGCGAGGCGAAGCAGTGGAAGGCCATTGGCAAGGAGCTGGGAGCGATCCAGAAGTCCTTCGGGAAAGGCACGGCCCTGGGCGCCCGCCGTTCCGCCTTTGCCGAGGCGGGCGTGATCGAGGACGTGCCCTTCGAGGCCATGATCGAGCGGGAGCCGATCACCGTCATCTGCTCGAAGATGGGCTGGATCCGCGCCATGAAGGGGCATGTCGCGCTGGACCAGGACGTGAAGTTCAAGGACGGCGACGCGCCCCGCTTCATCTTCCACGCCGAGACGACGGACAAGATCCTGCTGGTCGGCTCCAACGGTCGTTTCTACACGCTGATCGGGGCGAACCTGCCCGGCGGGCGCGGCATGGGCGAACCCGTCCGCCTGATGGTGGACCTGCCGAATGAGGCGGAGATCACGGATCTCGTCATCTGGAAGCCGGGGATGAAGTGGCTGATTGCTTCCACCGCCGGGGACGGGTTCATCCTGCCGGCCGAGGAGGCGGTGGCGCAGACCCGCGCGGGCAAGGCCGTTCTGACGGTGAAGGATGGCGCAAGGACCGCGCTGGTGAAGCCGGTGACCGGCGATCACGTCGCAGTGGTGGGCGACAACCGCAAGATGCTGGTCTTCCCGATCAGCGAACTGCCCGAGATGGGCAAAGGCAAGGGTGTGCGGCTTCAACGCTACAAGGATGGCGGCCTGTCGGACGCGATCACCTTCAGCCTCGCTGACGGGATCGCCTGGCAGTTGGAAGGCGGCCGCAACCGGCGCGAAACGGACCTGTCCGAATGGCTGGCCGCCCGCGCGACGGCCGGCCGCATGGCGCCCCGGGGCTTCCCCCGCGACAACCGTTTCTGAAGGATGGGGCGTTTCGGGCTTGCGGCCCTTGGCTTTCCCCCTACTGTGACGCCGACCCAAGGGAGTGACGCATGCTGATCCGCATTCTTGTTCTGTGCGCCGGTCTGGCCGCCGTTTCCGCCTGCGGGCGACGCGATCTGGACGAACCGCCGGTGGACATGGGCAACTTCCGTCTGGGCCTGAACATCGCCGTGGCCGACAAGGCCGAGAAGGTGCCGATCTCGCGCACCGCCTCGGAAGAGGAATGGGAAGCCGCGATCACGGACGCGATTCAGCAACGCTTTGGCCGCTACAAGGGGTCGAAGATGTACAACATCGGGATCAGCGTCGACGGCTATGCCCTGGCCCCGCCCGGCATTCCCGTCATCGCCGCCCCGAAATCCGTGCTGGTGATCACGGCCAACGTCTGGGACGACGCGGCGCAGAAGAAGCTGAACGCCGAAGGCAAGCAGATCACCCTGTGGGAAGATGCGGGCGCCAACATCCTCGGCTCCGGACTGATCCGCGGGCGCGACCGGCAGATGGACTCGCTGGCCTACAACGCGGCCAAGCGGGTGGAGCAGTGGTTCCAGGAGAACCCGGAATGGTTCGACATCCAGTCGCCGGCCCCGGTTCCCGAAACCGGTTCGGACCCCGTGGTGGTGGCCGCGCCGCCGGTCGAGCCCGCCACCGCGGCGGGGCCATCCGTCAACTGACACTTGATTTTCCGCGCGGTGGTGAGTATTTGCCGCGCGGTATGAACCGGGCCCGGTGGGCCCCCGAAACTTCGAGGCGCCCACGATGGCAAAGGCAAAGTTTGAACGGACGAAACCGCACGTCAACATTGGCACGATCGGTCACGTTGACCACGGCAAGACGACGCTGACGGCGGCGATCACGAAGTACTTCGGCGAGTTCCGCGCGTACGACCAGATCGACGGCGCTCCGGAAGAGAAGGCGCGCGGGATCACGATCTCGACGGCGCACGTGGAATACGAGTCGGCGTCGCGCCACTACGCGCACGTGGACTGCCCCGGCCACGCCGACTACGTGAAGAACATGATCACGGGTGCGGCGCAGATGGACGGCGCGATCCTGGTGGTGAACGCGGCCGACGGCCCGATGCCCCAAACGCGCGAGCACATCCTGCTGGGCCGTCAGGTCGGCATTCCGTACATGGTCGTCTACCTGAACAAGGTCGACCAGGTGGATGACGAAGAGCTGCTGGAACTGGTGGAGATGGAAGTGCGCGAGCTTCTGTCGTCCTACGACTACCCGGGCGACGACATCCCGATCATCAAGGGCTCGGCCCTGGCCGCCATGGAAGGCCGCGATCCCGAGATCGGCGAGAACTCCATCCGCGCGCTGATCGCGGCCGTGGACGAGTACATCCCGACGCCGGCGCGCGCCGTGGACCAGCCGTTCCTGATGCCGGTCGAGGACGTGTTCTCGATCTCGGGTCGTGGCACGGTGGCGACGGGCCGCATCGAGCGTGGCGTCGTGAAGGTCGGCGAGGAAGTGGAGATCGTCGGCATCCGCGACACCAAGAAGACGGTGTGCACGGGCGTCGAGATGTTCCGCAAGCTGCTGGACCAGGGCGAAGCGGGCGACAACGTGGGCCTGCTGCTGCGCGGCGTGGACCGTGAAGGCATCGAGCGTGGCCAGGTTCTGTGCAAGCCGAACTCGGTGAAGCCGCACACGAAGTTCGAAGCCGAAGCCTACATCCTCACGAAAGAGGAAGGTGGCCGCCACACGCCGTTCTTCGCGAACTACCGTCCGCAGTTCTACTTCCGCACGACGGACGTGACGGGCACCGTCCAGCTGCCGGAAGGCACCGAGATGGTGATGCCGGGCGACAACCTGAAGTTCAACGTCGAGCTGATCGCGCCGATCGCCATGGAAGAGAAGCTGCGCTTCGCCATCCGTGAAGGCGGCCGCACCGTCGGCGCCGGCGTCGTCTCGAAAATCATCGCCTGATCTGGCAAAGCTTCAGCTTGTTTGAAAAGCCGCCCCCCGGGGCGGCTTTTTGCATTGGCGGCGCAGGGGAAGGGTGGGTCAAGAACCTGCATGACGGACATGCAATTTATGCAAGCCACATCGGAGCCTTATAAATAGGACGTTAAGTAAATGATATACAACAGATTTGTGACACAGCCCCTTCAACGCGGCTAACACCCGGCAAATGGCGGAAAAGAATTCCTCCTACGGCCCCTTTTCAAGCCGACAGGTGGTGTGCATATGGGAAGGGACGACAGAGAATGTCGCCTTAAAAAAGCAAAATGGAACACATCATGACACGCTTCGCCCTTGCATCCGCTGCTCTTATTGCCTTTGCCGGCATGGCTTCGGCAGCTTCGTCGAACCTGAGCTCAAACGCTCAGGTGACCCTTGCCACTCTGGCCCCGACCGTGCAGCTGGACACCCTGACCCCGCTTCAGGTTCGTGAAATCAACAACGCAGTGGCTTCGAACGACGGTCTGAGCCAGCCGGAACTGCGCACCATCCTGGCCAACTGATTTATTCGCGCGTCTGCTCTCGCGCTTGCAAGGCCGCCCAAACGGGCGGCCTTGTCTTTGGTTCCTTCAAAAAATCTCATGCTCAAGCTGAACTTTTTAGGTGATCCACGCGTTCTTTGGTCGTAGCCGCCTTGGAGCGGACGACCATGCGGCCACGCCGCTTCATAGAAGACGGAAGGATACTTGATGAAAGTTCTCGCTCTGACCACCGCCGCCCTCGTTGCCCTGTCGGGTGCCGCTTTTGCTCAAACCGCCGCTCCGGGTGACACTATGCTGGATTCCGGCGCGATCGAACAACTGCGCACGCTGGATCCGAATTTGGACGTGACGACGCTGACCCCGATCCAGATCAACGAAATCAACGAAGAAGTCGAAGATGACGGTCTGACGGAAGGCGAACTCGAGACGATCCTGGAAACGATGTAAGTCCCTTCAGCAACCATGCGGGCCGCCCTTTGGGGCGGCCTTTTGCATTTCTGGCCTTGCCAACCCCCGCATCCTTCTTTATCTGGCGGGCAAGTAGGAGTTTAGCTCAGTTGGTAGAGCATCGGTCTCCAAAACCGAGGGTCGTGGGTTCGAGTCCCCCAACTCCTGCCATATTCCCCGCCTTGATCCGCAAGTGCGAAGCGTGTATCAGCGCGCGGACGCGACAGAGGATGACGCAATGACCAATCCCATCCAGTTCTTCCAGCAGGTGCGCACCGAGGTCGGCAAGGTCGTCTGGCCAACCCGCCGCGAGGTGGTGCTGACGACGGTCATGGTTTTGGTGCTGGCCGCGCTGACCGCGACCTTCTTCTCGCTGGTCGATGTCGGCATCCGGACGGGCCTTGCCCAGATCCTCAAGGCGTTCTGATAATCCTTGTCATCGGGGGAGGGTGGCTTTATTGCCCCTTCCTGTGATCCTGGAACGGGCGCGCAGCGATTCGGTTGCGCGCTGTTTTACATTACGGGGCTAGGCCTCGAAGCAGATGAAGATAGGTGGCTGGCATGGCGAAGCGTTGGTATTCGGTAAGCGTCCTCTCGAACTTCGAGAAGAAGATTGCCGAGCAGATCAAGCAAGCCGTGATCGAAGCCGGTCTTGAGGACGAGATCGAGGAAGTGGTCGTTCCGACCGAGGACGTGATCGAGATCCGTCGCGGGAAGAAGGTGACGAGCGAGCGCCGCTTCATGCCCGGCTACGTGCTGGTTCGCATGGAGATGACGAGCCGCGGATATCACCTGATCACCTCGATCAACCGCGTCACGGGGTTCCTTGGCCCGCAAGGCCGCCCCATGGCGATGCGCGACGCCGAGGTGAACGACATCCTGCACCGCACCGACGTGACGGGCGAGGTCGCCGCACCGCGCAACCTGATCCGCTACGAGATCGGTGAAACCGTGAGCGTAACCGACGGCCCGTTCGAAGGCTTCACCGGTCAGGTGGAGGACGTGGACGAGGACAACTCGCGCCTGAAGGTCACCGTGTCGATCTTCGGCCGCGCGACCCCGGTCGAACTGGAATTCACTCAGGTGTCGAAAGGCAACTGAGGAAGCCCGTGGGAGGTCCCGTTTCGGGACCGGACCACTAAACCGTGCCTTCGGGCATTGTGACAAAGGAGAGGCCACATGGCCAAGAAGATCATCGGGCAGCTGAAGCTGCAAGTCAAAGCGGGGCAAGCCAACCCGTCCCCGCCCGTCGGCCCGGCACTGGGTCAGCGCGGCCTGAACATCATGGCCTTCGTGAAGGAATTCAACGCGAAGACCGCCGATATCGAGCCGGGCACGCCCACGCCGGTCATCATCACCTACTACCAGGACAAGTCCTTCAGCCTCGAGATGAAGACGGCTCCGGCCTCCTTCCTGCTGAAAAAGGCCGCAGGCCTGCCCCCCGTGGGCAAGCGCAACCGCGCCAAGGGCTCCGTGAAACCGGGCCGCGAAGTCGCGGGTTCGGTCACGGTCGCACAGATCCGTTCGATCGCCGAAGCGAAGATGAAGGACCTGAACGCCAACTCCGTGGAAGCTGCGATGCAGATCATCCTGGGTTCGGCGAAATCCTGCGGCATCGAGGTCAAGGGGTAAGTCATGGCCATTGGTAAACGTACGAAAGCCGCCCGCACCGCGTTCGAAGGCAAGAACCTGATCACGGTCGAGGATGCGGTCAAGCTGATCAAGGGCACGGCTTCGGCCAAGTTCGACGAAACGCTGGAAATCGCGATGAACCTGGGCGTCGATCCGCGTCACGCCGACCAGATGGTCCGTGGCGTCGTCACCCTGCCGAACGGCACGGGCAAGACGGTTCGCGTCGCCGTGTTCGCGCGCGGTGCGAAAGCGGACGAAGCCAAGGCCGCCGGTGCCGACATCGTCGGCGCCGAGGACCTGATGGAATCGATCCAGTCGGGCAAGATCGACTTCGATCGTTGCATCGCGACGCCGGACATGATGCCGCTGGTCGGCCGTCTGGGCAAGATCCTGGGCCCGCGCAACCTGATGCCGAACCCGAAGGTCGGCACCGTGACCATGGATGTCGCCGGCGCCGTCGGCAACGCCAAGGGCGGTGAAGTCCAGTTCAAGGTTGAAAAGGCCGGCGTGATCCATGCAGGTATCGGCAAGGTCTCCTTCGAGGAGAACAAGCTGGCCGAGAACATCCGCGCCTTCGTCGAGGCCGTGTCGCGCGCACGTCCGGCGGGCGCCAAGGGCACCTACGTGAAGAAGGTGTCCGTGTCCTCCACGATGGGCCCGGGCGTTGCACTGGACCTGGCTTCGGCCTCCGGCAACTGATCCTGCCTGCACCACAGGAAGGCCGCCGCCCGAAAGGGTCGGCGGCCTTTTTCGTTGGCCCCTTGCCGGGGGCGCGGTCGCGGTCTATAGGAGGCCTCTACAGCGTCCGCGCGATTCGTCGCGGGGTGCTGTATTCGTCCTAGACGGTGGGTGCGGAGCGATCCGCTTAATTGCCTGCCTGAGATGGGTTGTCGAGACTGTTTTTCCGGGGAATTTCCTCGGGCGATCATGGCCTCGGGACCCTTTGGGACCCGACGTCTTCATCCTTTCGGGTGAAGGCACCAACTGAGCCGGGGGGAAACCCCCATACTTGGAGTGAACCTGTGGATAGAGCCCAGAAAGAGCAAGTGGTCGAGGAACTCGGCCAGATCTTCGAAAGCTCTGGCGTGGTGGTCGTTGCCCACTATGCAGGTCTGACGGTTGCACAGATGCAGGATCTGCGCGCGCGCATGCGTGTCGTTGGTGGATCCGTACGCGTTGCCAAGAACAAGCTCGCCAAGATCGCCCTTGAAGGGAAACCCGCCGCTGCGATGGGTGACCTGCTCACGGGCATGACCGTTCTCGCCTACTCCGAAGACCCTGTCGCTGCTGCGAAGGTCGCGGAGGACTTCGCCAAGTCGACGGACAAGTTCGTCATCCTGGGCGGGGCCATGGGCGAGACGATCCTGGACACGGCCGGTGTGAAAGCCGTGGCCGCCATGCCGTCGCGTGAGGAGCTCATCGCTTCGATCGTCGGCTGCATCGGTGCGCCCGCCTCGAACATCGCCGGTGCCATTGGCGCGCCTGCTTCGAACATCGCCGGCATCCTCTCCACCCTGGAGGAGCGGGAAGCCGCCTGAGCAATCCTTGACCTGCGTGGTTGAATACACCCACGTCGGAACCCATCTTAATGAACGGAACAGAACATGGCTGATCTGAAAGCACTCGCCGAGCAAATCGTGAACCTCACGCTGCTGCAAGCGCAAGAACTGAAAACCATCCTGAAAGACGAGTACGGCATCGAGCCGGCAGCCGGTGGCGCCGTCATGATGGCCGGCCCGGCTGCTGGTGCAGGCGCACCGGCCGAAGAAGAAAAGACGGAGTTCGACGTCGTCCTGACGGACGCTGGCGCGAACAAGATCAACGTCATCAAAGAAGTGCGTGCGATCACCGGTCTGGGCCTGAAAGAAGCCAAAGACCTGGTCGAAGCCGGTGGCAAGATCAAAGAAGGCGTCGCGAAAGCCGAAGCCGAAGACATGAAGAAAAAGCTGGAAGCTGCTGGCGCGAAAGCCGAGCTGCGCTAAGCTGAACCGGTGCCTTCGGGCGCTGATCATCACACGAAGGCTGGGTCCGAGGAATTCGGGCCCAGCCGAACCTGTCTTGGAGGGGGCTTTCTCGAAAGCCTCGCCCAAGGCGCGGTTCACGGTTCGGGAGCCTGCCGGTGGGACGGTGGGCATGAATGGAACCTGACCCCCTGCTTCGCAAGCGGCGCGCATCCGGTCCCCGACGGACGCACGCCCGCGAGACACGAAAGGTGACCTTGAGCATGGCTCAGAGCTACGTTGGCCAGAAGCGCATCCGCCGTTACTTCGGAAAAATCCGTGAAGTTCTGGAAATGCCGAACCTCATCGAGGTTCAGAAGTCGTCCTATGACCTGTTCCTGAAGTCGGGCGAAGGCCAGACTCCGGCGGACGGCGAAGGGATCAAGGGTGTCTTCCAGTCCGTGTTCCCCATCAAGGATTTCAACGAGACCGCAGTGCTCGAGTTCGTGAAGTACGAGCTTGAGAAGCCGAAATACGATGTGGACGAGTGCCAGCAGCGCGACATGACCTATGCCGCGCCGCTGAAGGTCACCCTGCGTCTGATCGTGTTCGATGTCGACGAGACGACGGGCAACCGTTCGGTCAAGGACATCAAGGAACAGGACGTCTACATGGGCGACATGCCCCTGATGACCTCGAACGGCACGTTCATCGTCAACGGAACCGAACGGGTGATCGTGTCCCAGATGCACCGTTCGCCGGGCGTGTTCTTCGACCACGACAAGGGCAAGACGCATTCCTCGGGGAAGCTGCTGTTCGCCTGCCGCATCATTCCGTACCGCGGTTCGTGGCTCGACTTCGAGTTCGACGCCAAGGACATCGTCTTCGCGCGCATCGACCGTCGCCGCAAACTGCCGGTGACGACGCTTCTCTATGCCCTGGGCCTGGACCAGGAAGCGATCATGTCCGCCTATTACGAGACGGTCAGCTACCGCTACGAGAAGAACAAAGGCTGGGTCACCAAGTTCTTCCCCGAGCGTGTGCGCGGCACCCGTCCGACCTACGATCTGGTCGACGCGGCCACCGGCGAAGTGATCTGCAAGGCCGGCGAGAAGATGACGCCGCGCATGGTCAAGAAGCTGATCGACGAGGCGCAGGTCACCGAACTGCTGCTGCCCTTCGACCAGATCATCGGTCGTTTCGTGGCGCAGGACATCATCAACGAGGAAACGGGCGAGATCTGGGTCGAAGCCGGTGACGAGCTCACCATGGAATACGACCGTGATGGCGAAGTGAAAGGCGGCACCCTGAAGGTGCTGCTGGATCAGGGCATCACGGAGCTTCCGATCCTCGACATCGACGGCATCAACGTCGGCGCCTACATCCGCAACACGATGGCCGCGGACAAGAACATGGGCCGCGAAGGCGCGCTCATGGACATCTACCGCGTCATGCGTCCGGGCGAGCCGCCGACCGTGGAAGCCGCGTCGAACCTGTTCGACACGCTGTTCGCCGATTCGGAGCGCTACGACCTGTCTGCCGTGGGCCGCGTGAAGATGAACATGCGCCTGGATCTGGACAAGCCGGACACGCAGCGCACGCTGGACCGCGACGACATCATCGCCTGCATCAAGGCGCTGACGGAACTGCGCGACGGCAAGGGCGAGATCGACGACATCGACCACCTCGGCAACCGTCGTGTGCGTTCTGTCGGCGAGCTGATGGAGAACCAGTACCGCGTCGGCCTCCTGCGCATGGAGCGCGCGATCAAGGAACGCATGTCCTCGGTCGAGATCGACACGATCATGCCGCAGGACCTGATCAACGCGAAACCCGCGGCGGCCGCGGTGCGTGAATTCTTCGGCTCCTCGCAGCTGTCGCAGTTCATGGACCAGACGAACCCGCTGTCCGAGGTGACGCACAAGCGTCGTCTCTCGGCCCTGGGGCCGGGCGGTCTGACGCGCGAGCGTGCGGGCTTCGAAGTGCGCGACGTTCACCCGACCCACTATGGCCGGATGTGCCCGATCGAAACTCCGGAAGGTCAGAACATCGGTCTGATCAACTCGCTGGCCACCTTCGCCCGCGTGAACAAGTACGGCTTCATCGAAACCCCGTACCGCAAGGTCGTGGACGGTCAGGTCACGGATGACGTGGTCTACATCTCCGCCACCGAGGAGATGCGCCACACGGTCGCCCAGGCGAACGCGACGATCGACGAGAACGGCCGCTTCACCAGCGACCTGATCTCCACCCGCAAGGCGGGCGAGTTCATGCTGAACCCGCCGGAAGCCGTGGACCTGATCGACGTGTCGCCGAAGCAGCTGGTGTCGGTGGCGGCCTCGCTGATCCCGTTCCTGGAAAACGACGACGCCAACCGCGCCCTGATGGGTTCGAACATGCAGCGTCAGGCGGTTCCGCTGCTGAAATCCGACGCGCCCTTCGTGGGCACGGGGATCGAGGCGGTCGTGGCCCGCGATTCGGGCGCCGCGATCATGGCGCGTCGTGCCGGCATCATCGACCAGGTGGACGCGACCCGTATCGTGGTCCGCGCGACCGAGATGCTGGAGCCGGGCGAGCCGGGCGTGGACATCTACCGTCTGCGCAAGTTCAAGCGGTCGAACCAGTCGTCCTGCATCAACCAGCGTCCGCTGGTGAAGGTGGGCGATCAGGTGACGCGCGGCGAGGTCGTGGCCGACGGTCCGAACACCGACATGGGCGAACTGGCCCTGGGCCGGAACGTCATCGTCGCGTTCATGCCGTGGAACGGCTACAACTACGAGGACTCGATCCTGATCTCGGAGCGCATCCTGAAGGATGACGTCTTCACCTCGATCCATATCGAGGAATACGAGGTCGCCGCCCGCGACACGAAGCTGGGGCCGGAAGAGATCACGCGCGACATCCCGAACGTGGGCGAAGAAGCCCTGCGCAACCTGGATGAAGCCGGCATCGTCTATATCGGGGCCGAAGTTCAGCCGGGCGACATCCTGGTCGGCAAGATCACCCCGAAGGGCGAATCCCCGATGACGCCGGAGGAGAAACTGCTCCGTGCCATCTTCGGTGAGAAGGCCTCGGACGTGCGCGACACGTCGTTGCGCCTGCCGCCGGGGGCCTACGGCACGATCGTGGAAGTTCGGGTCTTCAACCGTCACGGCGTCGACAAGGACGAACGTGCGCTGCAGATCGAGCGTGAGGAAGTCGAACGCCTGTCGCGCGACCGCGACGACGAGCTGGCGATCCTCGACCGCAACATCTACTCGCGCCTGCGGACGCTGGTTCTGGGCAAGACGGCCGTCAAGGGTCCGAAGGGCATCAAGTCCGGATCGACCATCGACGCCGAACTGCTGGGCACCCTGTCCAAGGGCCAGTGGTGGCAGCTTGCCCTGGGTGAGGAAGCCGACGCGAAAGAGGTCGAAGCGCTGCACGAGCAGTACGAGGCCCAGAAGCGCCAGCTCGATCACCGGTTCGAGGACAAGGTCGAGAAGGTCCGTCGCGGCGACGATCTGCCCCCGGGCGTGATGAAGATGGTCAAGGTGTTTGTCGCGGTGAAGCGCAAGCTGCAACCGGGCGACAAGATGGCCGGTCGTCACGGCAACAAGGGCGTGATCTCCAAGGTCGTGCCGGTGGAGGACATGCCGTTCCTTGCCGACGGGACCGTGGTCGACCTCGTGCTGAACCCGCTGGGCGTGCCGTCGCGGATGAACGTCGGCCAGATCCTGGAAACCCACATGGGCTGGGCCGCGCGCGGTCTGGGGATCAAGATCGACGAAGCGCTGCAGGAGTATCGCCGCAAGGGTGACATGACTCCGGTAAAGGAAGCGATGCGTCTGGCCTATGGCGACGAGACGTATGACGCGGCCTTCGGCGAGCGGAACGACGAGGACATCCTGGAAATGGCGGGCAACGTCACCAAGGGCGTTCCGATCGCGACCCCGGTCTTCGACGGCGCGAAAGAGCCGGACGTGAACGATGCGCTTCGCCGCGCGGGCTTCAACGAATCCGGCCAGTCGATCGTCTTCGACGGCCGTTCGGGCGAACAGTTCGCACGTCCTGTCACGGTGGGTGTGAAGTACATGCTGAAGCTCCACCACCTGGTGGACGACAAGCTGCACGCCCGTTCGACCGGTCCGTACTCGCTCGTGACCCAGCAGCCGCTGGGCGGCAAGGCGCAGTTCGGTGGTCAGCGTCTGGGTGAGATGGAGGTCTGGGCGCTGGAAGCCTACGGCGCCGCCTACACCCTGCAGGAGATGCTGACGGTGAAGTCGGATGACGTCGCGGGCCGGACGAAGATGTACGAGTCGATCGTCAAGGGTGAGGACAACTTCGAAGCCGGCGTGCCGGAATCGTTCAACGTCCTCGTCAAGGAGGTCCGCGGTCTGGGCCTCAACATGGAACTCCTGGATTCGGAGGAGGAGTGAGGGCGTTCGCGCCCTCACCAACCCGCATCCCTTCTGTAAGGACATGAAATGAACCAGGAACTGAGCACCAATCCGTTCAACCCGGTCGCACCGGTGCGGACCTTCGACGAGATCAAGATCTCCCTGGCGTCGCCGGAGCGGATCCTGTCGTGGTCCTATGGCGAGATCAAGAAGCCGGAAACCATCAACTACCGCACGTTCAAGCCGGAGCGGGACGGCCTGTTCTGCGCGCGTATCTTCGGGCCGATCAAGGACTACGAGTGCCTGTGCGGCAAGTACAAGCGCATGAAGTATCGCGGCGTCGTCTGCGAGAAGTGCGGCGTCGAGGTCACGCTCCAGAAGGTGCGTCGCGAGCGCATGGGCCACATCGAGCTGGCCGCGCCCGTTGCCCACATCTGGTTCCTGAAGTCGCTGCCGTCCCGCATCGGCCTTATGCTGGACATGACGCTGCGCGATCTGGAACGGATCTTGTATTTCGAGAACTACGTCGTGATCGAACCGGGTCTGACCGACCTGACCTACGGCCAGCTGATGACCGAGGACGAGTTCCTTGACGCGCAGGACCAGTACGGCGCCGACGCGTTCACGGCCAACATCGGCGCGGAGGCCATCCGCGAGATGCTGGCCGCGATCGACCTGCAGGCGACCGCCGATCAGCTGCGCGAGGAGTTGAAGGAAGCCACGGGCGAGCTGAAGCCGAAGAAGATCATCAAGCGTCTGAAGATTGTCGAGTCGTTCCTGGAGTCGGGCAACCGTCCCGAGTGGATGATCCTGACCGTCCTGCCGGTGATCCCGCCGGAACTGCGCCCGCTGGTCCCGCTGGACGGCGGCCGGTTCGCGACGTCCGACCTGAACGACCTGTATCGCCGCGTGATCAACCGGAACAACCGCCTGAAGCGCCTTATCGAGCTTCGCGCGCCGGACATCATCGTGCGCAACGAGAAGCGGATGCTTCAGGAAGCCGTCGACGCGCTGTTCGACAACGGCCGTCGTGGCCGCGTGATCACCGGCACCAACAAGCGCCCGCTGAAATCGCTGTCCGACATGCTGAAGGGCAAGCAGGGCCGCTTCCGTCAGAACCTTCTGGGCAAGAGGGTCGACTTCTCGGGCCGGTCCGTCATCGTGACGGGTCCGGAACTGAAGCTGCACCAGTGCGGCCTGCCCAAGAAGATGGCGCTGGAGCTGTTCAAGCCCTTCATCTACTCGCGTCTGGAGGCCAAGGGCCTGTCCAGCACCGTGAAGCAGGCGAAGAAGCTGGTCGAGAAGGAGCGTCCCGAGGTCTGGGACATCCTGGACGAGGTCATCCGCGAGCACCCGGTTCTGCTGAACCGCGCGCCCACGCTGCACCGTCTCGGCATCCAGGCGTTCGAGCCGATCCTGATCGAAGGCAAGGCGATCCAGCTGCACCCGCTCGTCTGCTCGGCCTTCAACGCCGACTTCGACGGTGACCAGATGGCCGTCCACGTTCCGCTGTCGCTGGAAGCGCAGCTGGAAGCGCGCGTCCTGATGATGTCGACGAACAACGTCCTGTCGCCCGCCAACGGCGCGCCGATCATCGTTCCGTCGCAGGACATGGTCCTTGGTCTCTACTACACGACCATGCAGCGTGACGGCATGAAGGGTGAAGGCATGGCCTTCGCCTCGGTCGAGGAAGTGGAGCACGCCCTTGCCGCCGGCGAGGTGCACCTGCACGCCAAGATCCAGGCGCGGATCAAGCAGATCGACAACGAGGGCAACGAGGTCGTCAAGCGTTTCGAGACGACCCCGGGCCGCCTGCGTCTGGGCAACTTGCTGCCGCTGAACGCCAAAGCGCCGTTCGAACTGGTGAACCGCCTGCTGCGCAAGAAGGACGTCCAGAACGTCATCGACACCGTTTACCGCTATTGCGGTCAGAAGGAGTCGGTCATCTTCTGCGACCAGATCATGGGCATGGGCTTCCGTGAAGCGTTCAAGGCCGGCATCTCGTTCGGCAAGGACGACATGCTGATCCCCGACACCAAGTGGACCATCGTCAACGAGGTCCAGGAGCAGGTGAAGGACTTCGAGCAGCAGTACATGGACGGCCTGATCACCCAGGGCGAAAAGTACAACAAGGTCGTGGACGCCTGGTCGAAGTGCAACGACAAGGTCACCGAGGCCATGATGTCGACCATCTCGGCCACGCGTCATGACGAGAACGGCGCCGAAATGGAGCCGAACTCGGTCTACATGATGGCCCACTCCGGGGCCCGGGGTTCGGTCACGCAGATGAAGCAGCTGGGCGGGATGCGCGGCCTGATGGCCAAGCCGAACGGCGAGATCATCGAGACGCCGATCATTTCGAACTTCAAGGAAGGTCTGACCGTTCTTGAATACTTCAACTCCACCCACGGCGCCCGGAAGGGTCTGTCGGACACGGCGTTGAAGACGGCGAACTCGGGCTACCTGACCCGTCGTCTGGTGGACGTGGCACAGGACTGCATCGTGCGCTCGCACGATTGTGGAACCGAGCAGGGGATCACTGCCTCGGCGGCGGTCAACGAGGGTGAAGTCGTCGCCCCGCTGGCCGAGCGTGTGCTGGGTCGCGTGGCGGCCGACGACATCTTCGTTCCGGGCACGGACGAGGTGCTGGTGGCGCGCGGCGAGCTGATCGACGAACGCCGGGCCGATGCGATCGACCAGGCGAACGTGGCATCCGTCCGCATCCGCAGCCCGCTGACCTGCGAGGCCGAGGAAGGTGTCTGCGCCATGTGCTACGGCCGTGACCTCGCTCGCGGCACTCTGGTCAACCAGGGTGAGGCCGTCGGCATCATCGCGGCGCAGTCGATCGGTGAACCGGGGACGCAGCTGACGATGCGGACGTTCCACATCGGCGGCGTGGCCCAGGGCGGTCAGCAGTCCTTCCTCGACGCCTCGCAAGAGGGTCGGGTGGAGTTCCGCAACGCGCAGCTGCTGGAAAACGCGGCGGGCGATCAGGTGGCGATGGGCCGCAACATGCAGCTCGTCATCATCGACGAGGCGGGGCAGGAGCGTGCGACGCACAAGGTCACCTACGGGACCAAGGTGCACGTGCGCGAAGGCGACACCATCAAGCGCGGCACCAAGCTGATCGAATGGGACCCCTACACCCTTCCGATCATCGCCGAGCGGACCGGTGTGGCACGTTTCGTCGACCTCATCACGGGTCTGTCGGTCCGCGAGGACACCGACGAGGCGACCGGCATGAGCCAGAAGATCGTTTCGGACTGGCGCGCGGCCCCTAAGGGCAACGAGCTGAAGCCCGAGATCATCATCATGGACCCGGAAACCGGTGAGCCGATGCGCGGCGAAGGTGGCAACCCCATCTCCTATCCGATGTCGGTGGACGCGATCCTTTCGGTCGAAGACGGCCAGGAGATCAAGGCCGGTGACGTGGTGGCCCGTATCCCGCGCGAAGGCGCGCGGACGAAGGACATCACCGGGGGTCTGCCGCGCGTGGCGGAACTGTTCGAAGCCCGTCGTCCGAAGGACCACGCGATCATCGTTGAAAGCGATGGCTACGTGCGCTTCGGCAAGGACTACAAGAACAAGCGCCGCATCACGATCGAGCCGGTGGACGAAAGCCTGACGCCCGTCGAATACATGGTGCCGAAAGGCAAGCACATCCCGGTGCAGGAAGGCGACTTCGTGCAGAAGGGTGACTACATCATGGACGGCAACCCGGCTCCGCACGACATCCTGCGGATCATGGGGATCGAGGCCCTGGCCAACTACATGATCGACGAAGTGCAGGAGGTGTACCGACTGCAGGGCGTGAAGATCAACGACAAGCACATCGAGGTGATCGTGCGGCAGATGCTGCAGAAGTACGAGATCCTGGATTCGGGCGAGACGACGCTGCTGAAAGGCGAGCACGTCGACAAGGCCGAGCTTGACGAGGTCAACGAGAAGGCCGTGTCGCACAACATGCGTCCGGCCTCGGCCGAGCCGATCCTGCTGGGGATCACCAAGGCGTCGCTGCAGACCCGCAGCTTCATCTCGGCGGCGTCCTTCCAGGAAACGACCCGCGTGCTGACCGAGGCTTCGGTTCAGGGCAAGCGCGACAAGCTGGTCGGCCTGAAGGAGAACGTCATCGTAGGCCGCCTGATCCCGGCCGGCACCGGCGGCGCAACCAGCCGCGTGAAGCAGGTCGCCTCCGCACGCGACGCCGTCGTGATCGACGCGCGCCGCAGCGAGGCCGAAGCGGCCGTGCCGCTGGCCGCGCCGGAAGCCGGAAATGACTGATGTGAAGGGCCCCCCGGAAACGGGGGGCCTTTTCTTTTCGGAGACCCCATGAAGATCCAGATGCTTGGCCTGTGCCGTTTCTCACTTTTGTCCGAGGGCGGGTTCAAGGTGGTCCACGAGACGCTGGAGGAGCGCCGCCGCCATCTTTACGATCCCGTGCGGCTGGAGCAGCGCTTCGTCTGGTTCGAGCATGTCGCCCTGCCGGGCTGGGCGAAGCAGACGGACCGGGATTTCAAACTGGTCGTTGCCGTGGCGGAGGATTTCCCGGCACTTTGGCTGGACCGGCTGCGCGATCTCTCCGCCTCCATCCCCGGCATCATCATCGAGCTGTGCCCCTTGGGCCATCATCGCGACGTGTGTCGTCATGCGATGCTGCGCCACGCGGACCGCACCGCGGACCGTCTGGTCCTGTTCCGCCACGACGACGACGACGCGGTCGCCATCGATTACGTGGAGATGACGCGTCGCGACCTTCTTCGGATGCGCGCCATGGCGGAGGATCATCCGCTCTTCTTCATGGACTACGCCCGCGGCTTCACGCTGGAATACGCGGAAGGGGAGGTGCACATGAACCCCCAGATCACGCACACCCTAGGCGTGGCGCTGAACATCGTGGCCCCCGCCGGACATGATCGCGGGGCGCTTGATTATCCGCATCACCGCCTGTCGACCTTCATGCCGGGCTTGTGCCTGTCGGGCCCGCAGATGTATCTTCGCGGCAAGCATGAAACGAATGACAGCCGCCCGCCGTCGCGCGGGGGCAGCCCGTTCTTCTTCAAGCCCGAAACGGCGCCCGCCGTCCTGGCCGAGCGCTTCGCGATCGACCTGCCGGGGTTCGAGGCGGCGCTGCGCCGCTAGGCTTTGTTGACATTGCGCGCGACTCCCCATATACGCGCGATACCGAATTGCGGGTCTGACCCGCCGCGACGACCTTCGGGTTCTGTAGTGGTCATGATCCGGGCGCTTTGCCCGATCCTCTGAAATTCTGCCGCGCCATCCCTTCTTGGGGTGGATGCGGTTTTGGCGTTTTCACGAACGCCCTGAACTGGCGCCCCCCGACAGGATCCGGGCAGGCGTAAACGCAACAGGAAGCACGGGGAACCGAATGCCGACGATCCAGCAGCTTATCCGCAAACCGCGGGAGCCGAAGAAGAACCGCTCCAAGTCGCAGCACTTGGAATCCTGCCCGCAAAAACGTGGCGTCTGCACGCGCGTTTACACGACGACTCCGAAGAAACCGAACTCCGCCATGCGGAAAGTGGCGAAGGTTCGCCTCACCAACGGGTTCGAGGTGATTTCGTACATTCCGGGCGAAAAGCACAACCTTCAGGAACACTCCGTTGTCCTGATCCGCGGCGGCCGGGTAAAAGACCTTCCGGGCGTTCGTTACCACATCCTGCGCGGTGTGCTCGATACGCAAGGCGTAAAAGACCGTCGCCAACGCCGTTCGAAATACGGCGCGAAACGTCCGAAGTGAGGTTCTGAGAGATGTCCCGTCGTCACGCCGCCGAGAAGCGCGAAATCCTGCCCGATGCCAAGTTCGGCGATCGGGTTCTGACCAAGTTCATGAACAACCTGATGATCGATGGCAAGAAATCCATCGCCGAATCGATCGTCTACAACGCGCTTGACCGCGTTCAGGGTCGCCTGAAGCGCGAGCCGATCGAAGCGTTCCACGAAGCGCTGGAAAACGTAAAGCCGTCCGTCGAAGTGCGCTCGCGCCGCGTCGGTGGTGCCACGTACCAGGTTCCGGTCGAAGTCCGGACGGAGCGCCGCGAAGCTCTGGCCATCCGCTGGCTGATCACCGCGGCCCGCAAGCGCAACGAGAACACCATGGAAGAGCGTCTGGCTGCCGAGCTTTCGGACGCCGTGAACAACCGTGGAACCGCCGTCAAGAAGCGCGAAGACACGCACAAGATGGCCGACGCCAACAAGGCGTTCAGCCATTACCGCTGGTAACCCATCAGCCTGAGGACCGAACCAATGGCACGCGACTACCCGCTGCAACGCTACCGCAACTTCGGGATCATGGCTCACATCGACGCCGGTAAAACGACGACGACGGAGCGGATCCTGTTCTACACTGGCAAGAGCCACAAAATCGGCGAGGTGCATGACGGCGCCGCGACGATGGACTGGATGGAGCAGGAGCAGGAGCGTGGCATCACGATCACCTCGGCTGCAACCACCACGTTCTGGCAGCGTCAGGAAGATCCGACGGCTGACGGGATTTCGGACACGAAATTCCGCTTCAACATCATCGACACCCCCGGCCACGTCGACTTCACCATCGAAGTCGAACGTTCGCTGGCGGTGCTCGACGGCGCGATCTGCCTGCTCGACGCCAATGCCGGCGTCGAACCGCAGACCGAAACCGTCTGGCGTCAGGCCGACCGCTACAAGGTTCCGCGGATCGTGTTCGTCAACAAGATGGACAAGATCGGCGCCGACTTCTTCAACTGCGTGAAGATGATCAAGGACCGCACCGGCGCGACCCCGTGCCCGATCGCACTGCCGATCGGCGCCGAGGACAAGCTGGAAGGCATCGTCGACCTGATCAAGATGGAAGAATGGGTGTGGGAAGGTGAAGACCTTGGCGCATCCTGGGTCCGCAAGCCGATCCGTGCCGAGCTTCAGGAGCTCGCAGCGGAATGGCGTGCGAACATGGTCGAACTGGCGGTCGACATGGACGACGCGGCCATGGAAGCCTATCTGGAGGGCACCGAGCCCGACGAGGCGACCCTGCGCGCGCTGATCCGCAAGGGGACGCTGTCGCTGACCTTCGTTCCGGTCACGGCCGGTTCGGCGTTCAAGAACAAGGGCGTCCAGCCCCTCCTGAACTCGGTCATCGACTTCCTGCCCTCGCCGCTGGACGTTCCGGCCTATGTCGGCTTCGCCCCGGGCGACGAGACCGAAACCCGGAACATCGAGCGTTCGGCAGACGACGCCCAGCCCTTCTCGGGCCTGGCATTCAAGATCATGAACGACCCCTTCGTCGGCTCGCTGACCTTCACGCGAATCTATTCCGGCGTCCTGAAAAAGGGCGACCAGATGCTGAACGCGACGAAGAACCGCAAAGAACGCGTCGGCCGCATGATGATGATGCACGCCATCAACCGCGAAGAGATCGATGAAGCCTTTGCCGGCGACATCATCGCACTCGCCGGCCTGAAGGACACGACCACGGGCGACACCCTTTGCGATCCGGCGAAACCGGTCGTTCTGGAAACCATGACCTTCCCCGAGCCGGTGATCGAGATCGCCGTCGAGCCGAAGTCCAAGGCTGACCAGGAAAAGATGGGTCTGGCTCTGGCACGTCTGTCGGCCGAGGATCCGTCCTTCCGCGTCGAAACCGACTTCGAGTCGGGACAGACGATCATGAAGGGCATGGGCGAACTTCACCTCGACATCCTCGTCGACCGCATGCGTCGCGAGTTCAAGGTCGAGGCGAACATCGGCGCTCCGCAGGTGGCCTACCGCGAAACCATCTCGCGCGAAGCCGAGATCGACTACACGCACAAGAAACAGACCGGGGGTACCGGCCAGTTCGCGCGCGTAAAGCTCGTGATCACGCCGACGGAGCCGGGCGAGGGCTACTCGTTCGACAGCAAGATCGTCGGCGGTACGGTTCCGAAGGAATACATCCCGGGTGTCGAAAAGGGCATCAAGTCGGTCATGGACTCCGGTCCGCTGGCAGGCTTCCCGGTCATCGACTTCAAGGTTGCGCTGATCGACGGCGCCTTCCACGACGTCGACTCCTCGGTTCTGGCCTTCGAGATCGCGGCACGCGCCGGTATGCGTGAAGGCATGAAGAAAGCGGGCGCCAAGCTGCTCGAGCCGATCATGAAAGTCGAAGTGGTGACGCCGGAAGAATACACCGGTTCCATCATCGGCGACCTGACCTCGCGTCGGGGCATGGTCCAGGGTCAGGACAGCCGCGGCAACGCCAACGTCATCTCGGCGATGGTTCCGCTGGCCAATATGTTCGGCTACATCAACAACCTGCGTTCCATGTCTTCGGGCCGCGCGGTGTTCTCGATGACCTTCGACCACTACGAAGCCGTCCCGCAGAACATCTCGGACGAGATCCAGAAGAAATACGCGTAAAAGGAGCGGCGGGGGAAACCCCGCCCTTCCGCTATGTCCGGTGTTGCAGTCGCAATGCCTATCCTGTAGTGCGGGGCCTTCCCCGCCGCTGCGGAATCGAATCAAGAGGAAGCCACGATGGCAAAGGCAAAGTTTGAACGGACGAAACCGCACGTCAACATTGGCACGATCGGTCACGTTGACCACGGCAAGACGACGCTGACGGCGGCGATCACGAAGTACTTCGGCGAGTTCCGCGCGTACGACCAGATCGACGGCGCTCCGGAAGAGAAGGCGCGCGGGATCACGATCTCGACGGCGCACGTGGAATACGAGTCGGCGTCGCGCCACTACGCGCACGTGGACTGCCCCGGCCACGCCGACTACGTGAAGAACATGATCACGGGTGCGGCGCAGATGGACGGCGCGATCCTGGTGGTGAACGCGGCCGACGGCCCGATGCCCCAAACGCGCGAGCACATCCTGCTGGGCCGTCAGGTCGGCATTCCGTACATGGTCGTCTACCTGAACAAGGTCGACCAGGTGGATGACGAAGAGCTGCTGGAACTGGTGGAGATGGAAGTGCGCGAGCTTCTGTCGTCCTACGACTACCCGGGCGACGACATCCCGATCATCAAGGGCTCGGCCCTGGCCGCCATGGAAGGCCGCGATCCCGAGATCGGCGAGAACTCCATCCGCGCGCTGATCGCGGCCGTGGACGAGTACATCCCGACGCCGGCGCGCGCCGTGGACCAGCCGTTCCTGATGCCGGTCGAGGACGTGTTCTCGATCTCGGGTCGTGGCACGGTGGCGACGGGCCGCATCGAGCGTGGCGTCGTGAAGGTCGGCGAGGAAGTGGAGATCGTCGGCATCCGCGACACCAAGAAGACGGTGTGCACGGGCGTCGAGATGTTCCGCAAGCTGCTGGACCAGGGCGAAGCGGGCGACAACGTGGGCCTGCTGCTGCGCGGCGTGGACCGTGAAGGCATCGAGCGTGGCCAGGTTCTGTGCAAGCCGAACTCGGTGAAGCCGCACACGAAGTTCGAAGCCGAAGCCTACATCCTCACGAAAGAGGAAGGTGGCCGCCACACGCCGTTCTTCGCGAACTACCGTCCGCAGTTCTACTTCCGCACGACGGACGTGACGGGCACCGTCCAGCTGCCGGAAGGCACCGAGATGGTGATGCCGGGCGACAACCTGAAGTTCAACGTCGAGCTGATCGCGCCGATCGCCATGGAAGAGAAGCTGCGCTTCGCCATCCGTGAAGGCGGCCGCACCGTCGGCGCCGGCGTCGTCTCGAAAATCATCGCTTAATCAACCGCACCGGAAGAGGGGGCGGGGGCCTACGGGCCCCTGTCTTCCCGCCGGGCCCAAAGGGCATGTAAAATGCAAGGTCAAACTATCCGCATCAGGCTGAAAGCCTTCGATTACCGTGTGCTGGACGCCAGCACGCAGGAAATCGTCAGCACGGCGAAGCGTACGGGCGCACAAGTGCGCGGTCCGATCCCGCTGCCGAACCAGATCGAGAAATTCACGGTTCTCCGTGGTCCGCACATCGACAAGAAGTCGCGCGACCAGTGGGAAATCCGGACGCACAAGCGTCTGCTCGACATCGTTGATCCGACCCCGCAGACCGTGGACGCGCTGATGAAGCTCGACCTCGCGGCCGGCGTTGACGTCGAAATCAAAGTGTAAGGGGCAGGACCTATGCGCTCTGGAATCATTGCAAAGAAGCTGGGCATGACCCGGCTGTTCCTGGAAGACGGCCGCCAAGTTCCGGTGACCGTTCTCCAACTCGACACGCTTCAGGTCGTGGCGCAGCGTACGGCTGACCGCGACGGCTACTCGGCCGTCCAACTGGGCGCCGGCACGGCCAAGGCGAAACGGACCTCGGCCGGCATGCGCGGCCACTTCGCCAAGGCGAATGTGGAACCCAAGCGCAAGATCGCGGAGTTCCGCGTGAGCCCCGAGAACCTGATCGAAGTGGGCGAAGAAATCATCGCCGACCACTACTTCGCGGGTCAGTATGTCGACGTCGCGGGCGTGTCCATCGGTAAAGGTTTTGCCGGTGCGATGAAGCGTCACAACTTCGGCGGTCTACGTGCCTCGCACGGCGTGTCCGTGTCGCACCGTTCGCACGGTTCGACGGGTCAGTGCCAGGATCCGGGCAAGGTCTTCAAAGGCAAGAAGATGGCCGGTCACCTTGGTGCCGTCCGCGTGACCACGCAGAACCTGCAGGTCGTGAAAACCGACTCCGACCGTGGCATCATCATGATCAAGGGCGCCGTGCCCGGATCGAAAGGTGGCTGGGTCACCGTGAAGGACGCCGTCAAGAAGCCGGTTCCGGACAACGTGATCCTGCCCGCCGCGCTGCGTTCGGCCGCCGAGGCTGCACACCGTGCCGCTGAAGAAGCCGCCGCTGCCGCCGCCGCCGAGGAAGAAGCCGCACGCGCCGCTGCCGCCGCCGAACAGGCCGCTGCAGAGGAAGCCGCACTGGCCGAAGCCAACGCATCCACCGATGATGCATCCGATGCCTCCGACGAAGGGGAAGCGAAATGAAACTCGACGTCATCAAGCTTGACGCCGGCAAGGCGGGCTCGATCGACCTCGCGGACGAGATCTTCGGTCTCGAACCGCGCGCCGACATCCTGCACCGCGTTGTTCGCTGGCAGCGCGCCAAGGCCCAGGCCGGCACGCACTCCACGCTCGGCAAGTCGGACGTGTCCTACTCGACGAAGAAGATCTACAAGCAGAAGGGCACCGGCGGCGCACGTCACGGTTCCAAGAAAGCTCCGACCTTCCGTCACGGTGGTGTGTACAAGGGCCCGCAGCCCCGCAGCCACGCCCACGAGCTGCCGAAGAAATTCCGCGCTCTGGGTCTGAAGCACGCCCTGTCGTCGAAAGCCGCCACGGGCAACCTGGTGGTTCTGGAAGACACCGTCATGGCCGAAGCCAAGACCTCGTTCCTGGCGAAGGCCGTGAAGGAACTGGGCTGGAAGCGCGTCCTGATCATTGACGGCGCCGACGTGAACGAGAACTTCGCAACCGCCGCCCGCAACTTGGAAGGCGTGGACATCCTGCCGACCATGGGTGCGAACGTGTATGACATCCTGAAGCGTGACACCCTCGTGCTCACGAAATCGGCTGTCGAAGCTCTGGAGGCTCGCCTGAAATGAGCGTGAAACCCGAACTCTACGACGTGATCAAGAAGCCGATCATCACCGAGAAGGCCACCCTAGCCTCCGAGGCGAACGCGGTCGTGTTCGAAGTCGCAAAAGACGCGTCCAAGCCGCTGATCAAGGAAGCCGTGGAAGCGGTCTTTGGCGTGAAGGTGAAAGCCGTCAACACGTCGATCCTCAAAGGCAAGACGAAGCGCTTCAAGGGCCGTCCGGGCGTGCGCAGCGACAAGAAAAAGGCCTACGTCACCCTTGAAGAGGGCAACACTATCGACGTGGCCACCGGCCTCTGATAGAAGGCCTCACGAATCGCGAAGCCCCGGGATCGCCCGGGGCTTCCGATTTTTAAGACGGGGATCTTCGGAGCCCTTCACCGGATCTGCCACGCGCAGGTCCCAGCTGTACGGAAGACAGAAAACATGGCACTCAAGTCGTATAAGCCGACGACGCCTGGCCAGCGTGGGCTGGTTCTGATCGACCGTTCGGAGCTGTGGAAAGGACGCCCGGTCAAAACCCTCACCGAGGGCTTGATCAAGACGGGCGGCCGGAACAACACCGGACGCGTCACGATGTGGCACAAGGGTGGCGGCGCGAAGCGTCTCTACCGCGTTGTCGACTTCAAACGTCGCAAGTTCGACGTTCCCGCAGTGGTCGAGCGTATCGAATACGACCCGAACCGCACCGCCTTCATCGCCCTGGTCCGCTACAACGACGGCGAGCTGGCCTACATCCTCGCACCGCAGCGTCTGGCTGTGGGCGACGCGGTCATCGCCGGCGCGAAGACGGACGTGAAGCCCGGCAACGCGATGCCCTTCTCGGGCATGCCGATCGGTACGATCGTCCACAACGTCGAGATGAAGCCCGGCAAGGGCGGCCAGATCGCACGCGCCGCGGGCACCTACGCCCAGTTCGTCGGCCGTGACGGTGGCTACGCTCAGATCCGCCTGTCCTCGGGCGAGCTGCGCATGGTGCGGCAGGAATGCATGGCCACCATCGGTGCCGTGTCCAACGCCGACCACTCGAACCAGAACTTCGGTAAGGCCGGTCGTATGCGCCACAAGGGCGTACGTCCGACGGTCCGCGGTGTCGCCATGAACCCGATCGACCACCCGCATGGTGGTGGTGAAGGCCGCACCTCGGGCGGCCGCCACCCGGTCACGCCGTGGGGCAAGGGCACCAAGGGCAACCGCACCCGTAAGAACAAGGCCACGGACAAGTACATTGTCCGCTCGCGTCACCTGAAGAAAGGGCGTTAATCCATGTCGCGTTCCGTCTGGAAAGGCCCGTTCGTCGACGCTTACGTCCTGAAAAAGGCCGAAAAGTCGCGCGAGTCGGGCAAGAACGAAGTGATCAAGATCTGGTCGCGTCGCTCCACCATCCTGCCGCAGTTCGTCGGTCTGACGTTCGGCGTCTACAACGGCAAGAAACACATCCCGGTGGCGATCACCGAGGAGATGATCGGCCAGAAGTTCGGTGAATACTCGCCGACCCGGACCTATTACGGTCACGCCGCCGACAAGAAAGCCAAGAGGAAGTAAGCCATGAGCAAGGAAAAGAATCCGCGCCGCGTGGCCGAAAACGAGGCGATGGCGAAAGCCAAGATGCTGCGCACTTCGCCGCAGAAGCTGAACCTCGTGGCGGCCCTGATCCGTGGCAAGAAGGTCGACAAGGCAATTGCCGATCTGACCTTCTCCAAGAAGCGCATCAGCCAGGACGTGCTGAAGTGCCTGCAGTCGGCCATCGCCAACGCCGAGAACAACCACGGCCTGGACGTGGATGAACTGGTCGTGGCGGAAGCCTATTGCGGCAAGAACATCACGCTGAAGCGCGGCCGTCCGCGTGCACGCGGTCGTTTCGGCAAGATCATGAAGCCCTTCAGCGAACTGACCATCACGGTGCGTCAGAAAGGGGAGACTGCGTAATGGGTCAGAAGGTAAACCCGATCGGGATGCGCCTGCAGGTCAACCGTACCTGGGACAGCCGCTGGTATGCGGACTCCAAGGACTTCGGCGATCTGCTGCTGGAAGACCTGAAGATCCGCGACTTCGTCCACAAGGAAGTGAAGCAGGCCGGCATCTCCAAGGTCATCATCGAGCGTCCGCACAAGAAGTGCCGCGTCACGATCCACGCTGCCCGCCCCGGTGTCATCATCGGGAAGAAAGGCGCGGACATCGAGACGCTTCGCAAGAAGCTGACCCAGTTCACCGCGTCGGAACTGCACCTCAACATCGTCGAGGTTCGCAAGCCCGAGCTGGACGCACAGCTGGTGGCCGAGTCGATCGCCCAGCAGATGGAGCGTCGGGTGTCGTTCCGTCGCGCCATGAAGCGCGGCGTGCAGAACGCGATGCGCATCGGTGCCCTGGGCATCCGCGTGAACGTGGCCGGTCGTCTTGGCGGTGCCGAAATCGCCCGTACCGAATGGTACCGTGAAGGTCGCGTTCCGCTGCACACGCTGCGTGCGGACATCGACTATGCCACGGAAGAGGCGATGACGCCCTACGGGATCATCGGTGTGAAGGTCTGGATCTTCAAAGGCGAGATCCTGGAGCATGACCCGCAGGCGCACGATCGTCGCCAGGCGGAATCGCAGGAGGGTGCCGCACCGCGTCCCCGCCGCGAGCGCGCGTAAGGAGCACGAGAGATGCTGCAACCGAAACGGACCAAGTTCCGCAAACAGCACAAGGGCCGCATTCACGGTGAAGCCAAAGGCGGCTTCCTGCTGAACTTCGGAACCTATGCACTGAAAGCCACCGAGCCCGAGCGCGTGACGGCACGTCAGATCGAGGCGGCCCGCCGCGCGATCACCCGTCACATGAAGCGTCAGGGTCGCGTCTGGATCCGGATCTTCCCGGATGTTCCGGTCACCTCCAAGCCCACCGAGGTCCGGATGGGTAAGGGTAAAGGTTCCGTCGACTTCTGGGCGGCCAAGGTGAAACCCGGCCGGATCATGTTTGAGATTGACGGCGTACCTGATTCCGTGGCAAGGGAAGCGCTCCGCCTCGGAGCGATGAAACTTCCGGTGCTGAGCCGGGTCGTCGTTCGCGAAGACTGGTAAGAATTCTCCTGAACCCCCGGGCATCCCCGGGGGTTCGGGTTTTTGATGAAACCCACCAGGCCATGGGTCACCCGCAAGGGGCCTTCTGGTGAGACGGAAAGGAATGGCGCATGTCCGCCACTGAATTCACGTCCAAGACGCCCGACCAGCTGCGCGAGCAGCTCGTGGCGCTGAAAAAGGAAGCGTTCAACCTGCGCTTCCAGCAGGCCACCGGCCAACTCGAGAACACCGCCCGCATGCGCACCGTCCGTCGCGACGTGGCCCGCATCAAGACGGTTCTGAACCAGAAAGCCGCGCAAGCGGCAGCGAACTGAGGGGAGCCCGACAGATGCCCAAACGTATCCTGCAAGGCACCGTCACGAGCGACAAGAACGAGCAGACGATCACCGTCCTGGTGGAACGTCGCTTCAAGCACCCGCTGCTGAAGAAAACCGTTCGTTCCTCGAAGAAATACCGCGCACACGACGCGCAGAACCAGTTCAAGGTCGGTGACTCTGTTCGTATCGAAGAGTGCGCGCCCATCTCGAAGACGAAACGCTGGACGGTCGTAACCGAAACGGTTTGATCGTTCTGCCCAACGAAACCCTGGGGGCGGTCCGCCGCTCTCCAAAGGTCGGGAGAACCTTTTATGATCCAGATGCAGACCAATCTGGATGTCGCTGACAACTCCGGCGCCCGCCGAGTTCAGTGCATCAAGGTCCTGGGTGGCTCGCACCGCCGGTACGCTTCCGTTGGCGACATCATCGTGGTGTCGGTCAAGGAAGCCATTCCGCGCGGCCGCGTGAAGAAGGGCGACGTCCGCAAGGCCGTCGTCGTTCGCACCGCCAAGGAAGTTCGCCGTGAAGACGGCACCGCCATCCGCTTCGACCGCAACGCCGCCGTCATCCTGAACAACCAAGGTGAGCCGGTCGGTACCCGTATCTTCGGGCCGGTCGTGCGCGAACTGCGTGCCAAGAACTTCATGAAGATCATCTCGCTCGCTCCGGAGGTGCTCTGATGGCTGCGAAGCTTAAGAAAGGCGACGAAGTCGTCGTCCTCACCGGCAAGGACAAGGGCAAGAAAGGGACGATCACGTCCGTTTCGCCGTCCGCGAACAAGGCCGTGGTCGAGGGCGTGAACATCGCCATCCGTCACACCAAGCAGTCGCAAGGCTCGCAAGGCGGCCGCATCCCGAAGGCGATGCCGATCGACCTGTCGAACCTGTCGCTGATGGACAAGGCCGGCAAGGCCACGCGCGTCGGCTTCCGCATGGAAGACGGCAAGAAAGTGCGCTTCGCCAAGACCACCGGGGAGGCGATCTGATGCTCGACCAAGCCACCTACACTCCGCGCTACAAGACGCTGTACAAGGACACGATCCGCGGCGCCCTGAAGTCGGAATTCGGCTACAAGAACGACATGCAGATCCCGCGTCTGGACAAGATCGTCCTGAACATGGGCGTCGGCGAAGCCGTCAAGGACACCAAGAAGGTGAAAGCCGCGGCCGAAGAGCTGTCGCTGATCTCGGGTCAGAAGGCTGTCATCACGCACGCCAAGAAGTCGATCGCCGGCTTCCGCGTCCGTGAGGAGATGCCCTTGGGCTGCAAGGTGACCTTGCGCGGCGACCGGATGTACGAATTCCTGGACCGTCTGATCACCATCGCACTGCCCCGCGTCCGCGACTTCCGCGGCGTGAAGGCGACGTCGTTTGATGGCCGTGGCAACTACGCCATGGGCCTGAAAGAGCAGATCGTGTTCCCCGAGATCGAGTTCGACAAGGTCGACGAGGTTCTGGGCATGGACATCATCATCTGCACCACCGCGAAATCGGACGCGGAAGCGAAGGCGCTGCTGAAGCAGTTCAACATGCCCTTCATCGGCGAAACGCGCGAGGGATAAGATATGGCCAAGAAATCCATGATCGAACGCGAAGTGAAGCGCGCCAAGCTGGTCAAGCAGCATGCCGCGAAGCGCGCCGCGCTCAAAGACATCACGAAGAACGCAGACCTGCCGATGGAAGAGCGCTTCAAGGCGCAACTCAAACTGGCCGAACTGCCCCGCAACTCGTCCGCCACCCGGCTGCACAACCGCTGCCAGCTGACGGGCCGTCCCCACGCTTACTACCGTAAGCTGAAACTTTCGCGGATCATGCTGCGTGAACTGGCCTCGTTCGGCCAGATCCCGGGCATGGTCAAGTCCAGCTGGTAAGGAGGAACGCGATGTTTGTGAACGATCCTCTCGGCGACATGCTGACCCGCATCCGCAACGCACAACTGCGTGGCAAGTCGACCGTGTCGACCCCAGCCTCGAAGCTGCGCGCTTGGGTGCTGGATGTGCTGCTGGATGAAGGCTACATCCGCGGCTACGAAAAGGCCGAGACCGAAAATGGTCAAGGCGAGCTGGTCATCAGCCTGAAATACTTCGAAGGCACCCCGGTGATCCGCGAAGTGAAACGGGTCTCGAAACCCGGCCGTCGCGTGTACATGGCGTCGAAAGACCTGCCGTCGGTGCGCAACGGTCTGGGCGTGTCCATCATCTCCACGCCGAAAGGCGTCATGTCCGATGCAGCTGCACGGTCCGCCAATGTTGGCGGCGAAGTGCTCTGCACCGTGTTCTAAGGAGGGTTCGATGTCTCGTATCGGCAAGAAACCCGTTGAGCTGCCCTCGGGTGTGACGGCGCAGGTCTCCGGTCAGACGGTGGAAGTGAAGGGGCCGAAAGGCACCCGCAGCTTCACTGCGACCGACGACATCACGCTGGCCCTGGAAGAGAACGTCCTGAAGGTGTCGCCGCGCGGCACCTCCAAGCGCGCTCGCCAGCAGTGGGGCATGGCTCGCAGCCAAGTGGAGAACCTGGTGACGGGCGTGACCACGGGCTTCAAGAAAGAGCTGGAAATCCAGGGCGTGGGTTACCGCGCCGCGATGGCCGGCAACGTTCTGAAGCTGTCGCTGGGCTACTCGCATGAAGTGAACTTCGAAGTCCCGGCCGGCGTGACGGTCACGGCTCCGAAGCAGACGGAAATCGTTGTGGAAGGCATCGACCAACAGCTCGTTGGTCAGGTTGCTGCGAACATCCGCGACTGGAAGCGCCCCGAGCCCTACAAGGGTAAAGGCATCCGGTACAAGGGTGAGTTCGTGTTCCGCAAGGAAGGCAAGAAGAAGTAAGGAGGCGCAGACAAATGGCTTTGAACAAACGAGAGCTGTTCCTGAAGCGCCGCCTGCGCGTCCGGAACAAACTGAAAGCGATGGCGAATGGGCGTGCGCGTCTGTCCGTCCACCGTTCGTCCAAGAACATCAGCGTTCAGCTGATCGACGATGTGAGCGGCGTGACGCTGGCCTCGGCCTCCTCCATGGAGAAGGACCTGGGCTTCGTCGGCAAGAACAACGTCGAGGCTTCGACGGCCGTCGGCAAGGCAATTGCCGAACGCGCCAAGAAGGCCGGGATCGAAGAGTGCTATTTCGACCGCGGCGGCTTCCTCTTTCACGGCAAGATCAAGGCTTTGGCCGAGGCAGCCCGTGAAGGCGGCCTGAAGTTCTAAGGAGACGATTATGGCAGAACGTGAGAACCGCCGGGACCGTCGCGAACGCGAGGAAACCCCGGAATTCGCCGATCGTCTCGTGGCGATCAACCGCGTGTCGAAAACCGTGAAAGGGGGCAAGCGCTTCGGCTTTGCCGCTCTCGTGGTGGTCGGCGACCAGCGCGGTCGTGTGGGCTTCGGCAAGGGCAAGGCGAAAGAAGTGCCCGAGGCGATCCGCAAGGCGACCGAACAGGCGAAACGTCAGATGATCCGCGTGCCGCTGCGCGACGGTCGTACGCTGCACCACGACACCAACGGTCGCCATGGTGCCGGCAAGGTCGTGATGCGGGCCGCTGACGCGGGGACCGGCATCATCGCCGGTGGTCCGATGCGCGCCGTGTTCGAGATGCTGGGCGTCCAGGACGTCGTGGCGAAATCGCTGGGTTCGCAGAACCCCTACAACATGATCCGTGCGACTCTGGACGGTCTGAAGCAGGAAGCGTCGCCCCGCATGGTGGCGAACCGTCGCGGCAAGAAAGTCGCCGACATCCTGAAGAAGCCCGACGCCGAAGTCGTGGAAGCGTAAGGAGCAACGGAGATGGCAACCATCGTCGTGAAGCAGGTGGCCTCGGCCGCCCGCCGCCCCGCGATCCAGACGGCAACGCTGAAGGGTCTCGGGCTGAACAAGCTGAACCGCACCCGCGAGCTGGAGGACACCCCTTCCATCCGCGGCATGGTCAACAAGATCCCGCACCTCGTGAAGATCATCGAAGAGCGGAACTGAGACAGCGCCCCCGGAAACGGGGGCGTTTTTCGTAGGGTAGGGCTCATGGGTCTTTTCATGCGGATCATAGCGATCTTGGCTTTCGCCACTGCGGCGCAGGCCCATGGGGGCGGCTGCCGCAAATCGTCCCCGCCCGGCCAGTGCTGCCACATGGACAGCGCGGCCGGATCGGTTCACTGCCACTAGGACAATATGCCCGAGGCATGGCGCTTGAAGCGCTTTCGCTGACAGGCTATACGCTGCCGGTGGCCCTTTCAGGGCCCGGAATCATTTACACGCCGTGTTTGCCCTGTCCGTCGCTGGCGGGTCAGTTCCGGCAAAGGAGATAGCGACATGAAACTGCACGAATTGCGCGACAACGAAGGCGCGGCCCGCAAGAAGAAACGTGTGGCGCGTGGTCCCGGCTCCGGCAAGGGCAAGATGGGTGGCCGTGGTATCAAGGGTCAGAAATCCCGTTCGGGCGTGGCTCTGGGTGGCTACGAAGGCGGCCAGATGCCGCTGTACCGTCGCCTGCCGAAGCGCGGCTTCACCAAGCCGAACCGCAAGGAATACGCCGTCGTCAACCTGGGCCTGATCCAGAAGTTCGTCGACGCGGGCAAGCTGGACGCGTCGGTCGCGATCGACGAAGCGGCTCTGGTTGCGGCGGGTCTGACCTCGCACCTGCGCGACGGCATCCGCGTTCTGAACAAGGGCGAAATCACCGCCAAGCTGAACCTGACCGTGTCGGGCGCCTCGCAGTCCGCGGTCGAAGCGGTTGAAAAGGCCGGCGGCTCGCTGACCGTCACCTCGACGACCCGCGCGGCCGAAGCCGAGTAAGGCCCGGCCCCGCGCCGTCCACCTTATCGCGTTACCGCGCCGCCGACACCGACCCGGTTCGGCGGCGCTTGCTTGAAAGAGAACGGGCATGGCATCTGCTGCAGAGCAAATGGCGTCGAACCTCAGCTGGGGGGCCTTGGGCAAGGCATCCGAGCTGCGTCGTCGCATCTTCTTCACCATCGGCCTTTTGATCGTTTACCGCATCGGCACCTACATCCCGGTGCCGGGGATCGACGGGCTGGCTTTGCGGCAATTCATGGACGGCGCGGCCGCCGGACTCGGCGGGATCCTGTCGATGTTCACGGGCGGCGCGCTCAGCCGCATGGGCATCTTCGCACTTGGCATCATGCCCTACATCTCCGCCTCCATCATCGTGCAGCTTCTGGCCGCCATGGTTCCCCAACTTGAGCAGATCAAGAAAGAGGGTGAACAGGGCCGCAAGAAGATCAACCAGTACACACGCTATTTCACGGTCGTGCTGGCGACGTTCCAGGCCTACGGCATCGCCCGCAGTCTGGAAGCCGGTGGCCTCGTGACCGATCCGGGGGTGTTCTTCCAGGCGTCCTGCGTCATCACGCTGGTCGGCGGCACCATGTTCCTGATGTGGCTGGGCGAACAGATCACCGCGCGCGGCATCGGCAACGGCATCTCCCTGATCATCTTCGTCGGCATCCTGGCCGAGCTTCCTCTGCACATCGGCCAGTTCCTGAGCCAAGGGCGTTCGGGCGCCGTGTCTCCGGCCGTGATCATCGGCGTGGGCGTGATGATCATCGCCGTGATCGCCTTCGTGGTGTTCATGGAGCGGGCCCTGCGGAAGATCCACATCCAGTATCCCCGTCGCCAGGTCGGCATGAAGATTTATGACGGCGGCTCCAGCCACCTGCCGGTCAAGGTCAACCCGGCCGGCGTGATCCCCGCGATCTTCGCGTCCTCGCTTCTGCTGCTGCCGACGACGATCTCCACCTTCTCGGGGTCGCAGACGGGCCCGATCATGTCGACGATCCTGGCCTATTTCGGCCCGGGGCAACCGCTCTACCTGCTGTTCTTCGTCGCGATGATCGTGTTCTTCGCCTATTTCTACACGGCGAACGTCGCCTTCAAGACAGATGACGTGGCGGACAACCTGAAGAACCAGAACGGCTTCATTCCCGGCATCCGTCCGGGCAAGCGGACCGAGGAATACCTGACCTACGTGGTGAACCGCGTTCTGGTGCTGGGCTCCGCCTATCTGGCCTTCGTCTGCATCCTGCCCGAGATCATCCGCCACCAGCTGACGATCCCGTTCTATTTCGGCGGCACGTCAGTGCTGATCATCGTGTCGGTGACGATGGACACGATCCAGCAGGTGCAATCCCATCTTCTGGCCCATCAATACGAGGGCCTGATCGAGAAGTCGCAATTGCGCGGTCGCAAACGCACCGGCAAGCGCGTCCCCACGCGTCGCTAAGGAAGACCAATGACGAACGTGATTTTGCTTGGCCCTCCCGGGGCGGGGAAGGGAACCCAGGCCAAGCGCCTCGTGACGGAACGGGGCATGGTCCAGCTGTCCACCGGCGACATGCTGCGCGAAGCGCGCAGCAGCGGGTCCGACATGGGCCTGCGGGTTGCCGCGGTCATGGACGCCGGCGGCCTTGTCACGGATGAGATCGTGATCGGCCTGATCCGCGAAAAGCTGTCCCACGGCGGCAGCGCCGGCTACATCTTCGACGGGTTCCCGCGCACGCTGGCGCAGGCGGACGCCCTCGGCGACCTGCTGGGCCAGATGGGGCAGAGGCTGGACGCCGTGATCGCGATGGAGGTCGATGACGGCGTTCTGGTGCGCCGCATCACCGGCCGCTACACCTGCGCCGATTGCGGTGCCGTATATCACGACGAGACGCATCCGACGACGCGGCCGGGCGTATGCGATTCCTGCGGGTCGACCAACCTCGTGCGCCGGGCCGACGACAACGAGGATTCTCTGCGTCACCGTCTCATGGAATACTACAAGAAGACCTCTCCGCTGATCGGCTACTACTATGCCAAGGGCGACCTGACCCGCGTCGACGCGCTGGCCCGGGTCGAGGATGTGGCGGCGGAAATCTCCATGGCCCTCAACAAGGGTTGACGGGGAGGGGGAAATCCCATACCCCACGGCGTCCCGCGGAATCGTCCGCGGGTCGTTTCGCCCATTCGGGGTGAAGATCGTCTTTCGGGGCGAAGTTGTGAAAAAAGGATCCGGGGTTACGGATCCGCAACCTGGAAAGGATAACGCGTGGCACGTATTGCTGGCGTAAACATTCCGACGGGGAAACGCGTCCCCATCGCCCTGACCTACATCACGGGCATCGGCAACCATGTTGCCGAACAGATCTGCGAAGCCGTGGGCATCGAGCGCACCCGCCGTGTGAACGAGCTGTCGGACGCTGAAGTGCTGGCGATCCGCGAGCACATCGACGCGAACTACACCGTCGAAGGCGACCTGCGTCGCGAAGTGTCGATGAACGTGAAGCGCCTGATGGACCTCGGTTCGTATCGCGGCCTGCGTCACCGTCGCAATCTGCCGGTGCGCGGCCAGCGCACGCACACCAACGCTCGCACGCGCAAAGGTCCCGCAAAGGCCATTGCCGGCAAGAAGAAATAAGGGGGCGTGACAGATGGCTCGTGACAAGACCCGCATGAAGCGCAAGGAACGCAAGAACATCGCCGCCGGCGTTGCTCATGTGAACTCCTCGTTCAACAACACCAAGATCCTGATCTCCGACGTGCAGGGCAACGCGATCTCCTGGTCGTCCGCCGGCACGATGGGCTTCAAGGGTTCGCGCAAATCGACCCCCTATGCCGCACAGATGGCCGCTGAAGACGCAGCCAAGAAGGCACAGGAACACGGTCTGAAGACGATCGAAGTCGAAGTTCAGGGCCCGGGTTCGGGCCGCGAGTCGGCGCTGCGCGCGCTGGCCGCCGTTGGTCTGAACATCACCTCGATCCGCGACGTGACGCCGATGGCGCACAACGGCTGCCGCCCGCCGAAACGTCGCCGCGTCTAAGACCGGCAAAAAAAGGATCGGGCCGTGCTTCACAGCGCGGCCCGGTTTCGTCATTTCTGATCCTCGGGCGTTCCCTGCTTTAGGACATGGGCAAGGAACTGGTATGGAGGCGACACGCATGATCCACAAGAACTGGCAGGAACTGATCAAGCCGACGCAACTGGGCGTGAAGCCGGGTGCGGACGCTGGACGCAATGCCACCGTCGTGGCCGAACCGCTGGAGCGGGGCTTCGGCCTGACGCTGGGCAACGCGCTGCGCCGTGTGCTGCTGTCGTCGCTGCAAGGCGCGGCCATCACCTCGGTTCAGATCGACAACGTCCTGCACGAGTTCTCCTCGGTCGCAGGCGTCCGCGAGGACGTGACGGACATCGTCCTGAACCTCAAGGGCGTGGCGATCAAGATGGAAGTCGAAGGCCCGAAGCGCGTCGCGATCAACGCGAAGGGTCCTGGTGTGGTCACCGCCGGTGACATCGCCGAAACCAATGGCATCGAGATCCTGAACAAGGATCACGTGATCTGCCACCTCGACGATGGCGCCGAAGTCTCGATGGAACTGACGGTCAACACCGGCAAGGGCTATGTCGCGGCGGACAAGAACCGTCCGGAAGATGCGCCCATCGGCCTGATCCCGATCGACGCCATCTATTCGCCGGTCAAGAAGGTCAGCTACGAAGTGCAGCCCACCCGCGAGGGCCAGGTGCTGGACTATGACAAGCTGACGATGCGCATCGAAACCGACGGCTCGCTGACGCCGGATGACGCCGTGGCCTTCGCCGCGCGCATCCTGCAGGACCAGTTGTCGATCTTCGTCAACTTCGACGAGCCGGAAGCGGCGACGCGTTCGGACGCCGAGGACGGGCTGGAGTTCAACCCGCTTCTGCTGAAGAAGGTCGACGAGCTGGAACTGTCGGTTCGTTCGGCCAACTGCCTGAAGAACGACAACATCGTCTATATCGGCGACCTGATCCAGAAAACCGAAGCCGAGATGCTCCGCACCCCGAACTTCGGCCGCAAGTCCCTCAACGAGATCAAGGAAGTGCTTTCGGGCATGGGCCTGCACCTCGGGATGGACGTCGAGGATTGGCCGCCGGAAAACATCGAAGACCTGGCCAAGCGTTTCGAAGACCAGTTCTAATATCTACGGGGGCGTCCGCGCCCCCGAAAATGCCCCGGTCTGCGGGGGAAAATAAGGGCATGCCGCCCCAAGGTGAGCCGATCCACACGTAGGGTTGGCCGGACAAAGCACAGTAAAGGAGTTGACCCATGCGTCACGCACGTGGCTACCGCCGCCTGAACCGTACCCATGAACACCGCAAGGCGATGTTCGCCAACATGTCGGGTGCCCTGATCGAGCATGAGCAGATCAAGACGACCCTGCCGAAGGCGAAGGAACTTCGCCCGATCGTCGAGAAGCTGATCACGCTGGCCAAACGCGGCGACCTGCACGCCCGTCGTCAGGCCCGCGCCCAGCTGAAAGAGGACAAGCACCTCGAGCGCCTGTTCGACATCCTCGGCGCCCGTTACAAGGACCGTCAGGGCGGCTACATCCGCATCATGAAGGCTGGTTTCCGTTATGGTGACATGGCTCCGATGGCGATCATCGAGTTCGTGGACCGCGACACTTCAGCCAAGGGTGCGGGCGACCGCGCACGTCTGGAAGCCTTCGAGGCGGAGTGATCCTCCGGAGGTCTCGACAATCTGGAAAAAGCCCGCCGTCATGGCGGGCTTTTTTTATTGCAAAGCCCTCTGGTTGCTTCCAGAAGTCGGGGCATCCTGCAGAGGTTGCGTAGGACATGTTTGCTTGGTGATGCGGAAACATTATGTTGTTTGAGCGTTCTGCGACGCTGGAAGACGTGTTGAAGGAGCGGTTGGCCCACCTTTCGCGGATGGCGAATTGCGGCTATTGCCTTGGCTTTCACATCCGCCAGGGCGTGCCTTCGGCCCGCTATACGACGCTGGATCCTGCCTGGATGGACCACTACGGTCACCAAGGCTTCCTTATGCGCGATCCGAGCCTAGCCTGGGCTTCCTCGGCGAACGGTGTGTTGAGGTGGAGCGATCCTGCCCTGACCGACACCTATGGCGTTTACACCGAGGCGCGGCGGTTCGGCCTGCTGTACGGGATGGTGGCGAGCTTTGGTCCCGCGACCTCCCTCAGTGTCGCCGTTCTGGCGCGCAACGACCGGGAGTTTCTGGACGCCGAGATGAACTGCGCGTTCGAGACGCTGCAAAGCCTGCACTCCCTCGCCGTGCTGCCGGACCAGTTGTCGTTGGCGCAGAGGGAAGCTCTTGGCATCATTGCCACCGGGCAGCGCTATGCCGCCGCGGCCGCGCATCTGGGCATCTCGGAAAGTGCGCTGAAGGCGCGGCTGTACGGCGCACGTCGGCGCCTGAACGCGCGCACCACGCCCGAGGCGATCCGCTGCGCCAAGGATTACGGGCTGATCTGACTTTCCCTGAGGCGCTGTCGAACATATCTTGGATTTATGGCCGATCTGTTCGACACCCTTCCCGAAGCCACCCCGTCGGACGGTCGCCGTCCGCTGGCCGACCGTCTGCGCCCGCGCACCCTGTCCGAGGTGATCGGGCAAGGGAAGATCCTGTCCCCCGACGGCCCCTTGGGCGCGATGCTGGCGGCGGGGAGCCTGTCCTCCATCATCCTGTGGGGACCGCCCGGCGTCGGCAAGACGACCATCGCGCGCCTTCTGGCCGATGAGACGGATCTGAGCTTCGTCCAGATCAGCGCGATCTTCGCCGGCGTGCCGGAACTGCGGAAGGTCTTCGAGGGCGCGAAGCTGCGCCGGCGGAACGGGCAGGGGACACTTCTCTTCGTGGATGAAATCCACCGCTTCAACAAGGCGCAGCAGGACAGCTTCCTGCCGCACATGGAGGATGGCACGATCCTTCTGGTGGGCGCCACGACGGAAAACCCTTCGTTCGAACTGAACGCCGCTGTCCTGTCGCGCGCGCAGGTCATCGTGCTGGAACGGCTGACGCTGGCCGATCTGGAACGTCTGGCCCAGCGGGCCGAGCAGGAGATGGGCCACGCCCTGCCGCTGGACGGCCCCGCGCGCGAATCGATGCTGGAGATGGCGGACGGTGACGGCCGCGCCCTTCTGAACCTGATCGAGCAGGTGAGCGCGTGGAAGCTGGACCGCATCCTCGACAAGCCCGCGCTGTCGGCCCGCCTGATGCGCCGCGCCGCGAAATACGACAAGAACGGAGAGGAGCATTACAACCTGATCTCCGCCCTGCACAAATCGGTGCGGGGGTCAGACCCGGACGCCGCGCTCTACTGGTTCGCGCGGATGCTGGAAGGAGGGGAGGATCCCCGCTATCTGGCCCGCCGCATCACCCGCATGGCGGTGGAGGACATCGCCCTTGCCGATCCCGACGCGCAGCGCATCTGTCTGGACGCGTGGAACACCTACGAACGTCTGGGCAGCCCCGAAGGGGAATTGGCCTTGGCGGGGGCGCTGGTGCACCTCTCGCTCGCCCCGAAGTCGAACGCTGTCTACACGGCCTTCAAGGCGGCCAAGGCGGCGGCCAAGCAGACCGGGAGCGAGCCGCCCCCGCTGCACATCCGCAACGCGCCCACGAAGATGATGCGCGACATGGGCTATGGCGCGGATTACGCCTATGACCACGACCAGCAGGACGGCTTCTCGGGGCAGAACTACTTCCCCGAGGGGATGAAGCGCCCTGTCTGGTATCTGCCGCCCGAGCGCGGATTCGAACGCGAACTGAAGAAGCGCGTCGAGTATTTCGCCAAGCTGCGGGCGAAACGGAACGGCGACGGTTGACAATCGGGCGGCGGGAACGGAGACAGCGCCGATGCTCCTGACAGTTGGATATGTCGCGGCGGGCGGGGCCATCGGGTCCTCGCTGCGTTATCTGGTCAACATGGCGGCCCTTCGGCTGGCCCCCGGCTTTCCCTGGGGAACGCTGGTGATCAACATCCTCGGCTGTGCGATCATGGGATGTCTGGCCACGGCGCTGGCGATGAAGGGCGGGCAGCGGTTTTCGCCCTTTCTTCTGACCGGTGTCCTGGGCGGGTTCACCACGTTTTCCGCCTTTTCGCTGGACGCGATGGCGTTGTGGGAACGGGGGCAAGTGCAGGCCGCGATCGTCTATGTGGGCGCATCGGTGATCCTGTCATTGATGGCGGTGCTGGCCGGCGCGGCCTTGGCAAAAGGGGTGCTCGGATGAGCGTGAAGAATCTGACCGTTTCGACGGACGAAGGGGAACAGCGGCTGGACAAGTGGTTCCGGCGTCGCTTCCCGCATGTGACGCAGGGCGCGGTCGAAAAGATGTGCCGCACGGGCCAGATCCGTGTCAATGGCGGGCGGGCGAAAGCCTCCGACCGGATCGAGCCGGGCCAGACCATCCGCATCCCGCCGCTGCCCGATCCGAACGACGACAAGCGCGACCTGCCGCAACGCATCACCAATGCCGACGCGCAGATGATCCAGGACGCTGTCATCTACAAGGACGAGCATCTGATCGTCCTGAACAAGCCGCCGGGCCTGCCGTCGCAGGGCGGGTCGGGGCAGGGCAACCGCCACGTGGACGGTTTGGCCGAGGCGCTGAAGTTCGGCTACAAGGACAAGCCGAAGCTGGTGCACCGTCTGGACAAGGACACCTCGGGCGTCCTGATGCTGGCCCGCACCGACCGCGTGGCCCGCGCCTTGTCCGAAGCGCTGCGCCACCGCAACGCCCGCAAGATCTACTGGGCGCTGGTCGCCGGCGTGCCCAACCCGAAGAAAGGGTCGATCAAATACGGCCTGATGAAGGCCGGCGGCCGGGACGAGAAGATGGTCTGCGTTCATCCGGCGAAGATGAACGACTATCCGGACGCCAAGCGCGCCCATACGGATTACTTCGTGCTGTGGTTCCTGGCCACCCGCATGTCGTGGATGGCACTGGAGCCTGTGACCGGCCGGACCCACCAGCTGCGCGCCCACATGGCCGAGATCGGGCACCCGATCCTGGGCGACGGGAAATACGGCGGCGGCGGTCAGGAAAACCAGGGCGACGGCTGGGGCGGCGGCATCGGCGGAGAGATGAGCCGCAAGCTGAACCTGCACGCCCGCCAGCTGACGATCGAGCATCCGATCCTGAAAAAGGAGATGACCTTCGTGGCCGAACTGCCCGAACACATGGACCGCGCGTTCAAGCTGCTGGACATGAAACCGAACGACGTGCCCGCCGACCCGTTCGAGGTGTTCTGATGAGCTGGGCGCCCAAGCGCTTCTGGACGGATGTGACGGTGCGGCCCGAAAGGGCCGGCTTTGCCGTGCTTCTGGACGGCCGCCCGGTCCGCACGCCCGCGAAGGCCCCCCTGATACTGCCGACCGAGGCGATGGCCCGCGCCGTGGCTGCTGAATGGGACGCGCAGGAGCGTGAGGTGCGGCCCGAGCGCATGCCCGTCACCCGCCGCGCCAATTCTGCCATCGACAAGGTGACGCCCCTGTTCGACGCCGTGGTGGAGGAGGTGGCGAAGTATGGCGGCACTGACCTGCTGTGCTATCGCGCCGAAGGTCCGGCCGAACTGGTCGCGCGCCAACGGGTCTGGGACGAGGTTCTGGCCTGGGCCGCGTCCGATCTGCAGGCGCCGCTGGACGTGACCTCGGGCGTGATTCCCTTGGATCAGCCTGTCGAATCACTTGGCCGTTTGCGCAAGCAGGTCGCGGCCTGCACGCCGCATCAACTGGTGGCCCTGCACGATCTTGTCGCCATGTCTGGATCGCTGGTTCTGGGGCTGGCCGTGACGCACGGGCATCTGACCGGGGCCGAAGCATTTGCTCTGTCCCGCTTGGACGAAACCTTCCAAGCCGAGATTTGGGGGCATGACGAGGAGGCCGCCGAAGTAGCCGACCTGCGCATGAAAAGCTTCCTGGGAGCCGAGATATTTTTCCTATTGTGTCGGTGACAATCTTGCTCAATAGATTGGCACGTCCGGGGGGTTGCTGACGAAATCGGCAAACCGACCTGAATGGCTGACTTGACGCGCGGAAAACTCCTGTTGGAAAGTGGGGAAGCGCGCTCAGGTCGGGCGTAAGTGAAGGCCGCGACGCTGCGGTTCATCAGGAAGAGGTAAGCATGAAGAAGACTCTGTTTCTTGGCTCGCTGACGGTGGCGGGCCTTGCGGCCGGCTTTGTTTCGGCCGCAACGCTGGATGACGTGAAGGCACGTGGCGAACTCCTGTGCGGCGTCAACCCGGGCTTGACCGGCTTCGCCGCGCCTGACGCGAACGGCAACTGGTCGGGTTTCGACGTGGCCGTGTGCCGTGCCGTCGCCGCCGCCGTTCTGGGCGATGGCGCCAAGGTCCGCTTCGTTCCGACCACAGGTGAGACGCGCTTCACGGCCCTGTCCTCCGGCGAAGTCGATCTTCTGGTCCGCAACACGACCTGGACCTATTCGCGCGACACCGACCTTGGCCTCGATTTCGCGGGCGTGAACTACTACGACGGTCAGGGCTTCATCGTCCGCAAGGATCTGGGCGTCACCTCGGCCAAGGAACTGGAAGGCGCGACCGTCTGCATCCAGACCGGCACCACGACCGAGATGAACCTGGCCGACTATTTTGCCAGCAACAGCATGACCTACACGCCCGTCGCCGTTCAGTCGAACGCCGAGGGCGAGCAGCAGTATCTGGCCGGCGCCTGCGACACCTACACGACCGACGCCTCGGGCCTTGCGGCCACGCGCGCCTCGCTCGCCACGCCGGAAGACCACATCATCCTGCCCGAGATCATCTCGAAGGAACCGCTGGGGCCGGCCACGCGCTCGGGCGACAGCCAGTGGAACGACATCGTCCGCTGGACGCTGAACGCCCTCATCGCGGCAGAAGAATACGGCATCACCTCGGCCAACATCGAGGAGCTGACCTCCAGCTCGCAGAACCCGGAAGTGCGTCGCCTTCTGGGCGCCGAAGGCAACCTCGGCGAGATGATGGGCCTCGACAACGACTGGGCCAAGCGCGCCATCGCCGTGGGCGGCAACTATGGTGAGATCTTCGCGGCCACGGTCGGCGAAGCGACCCCGATCGGTCTGGCCCGCGGCCTGAACGCGCAATGGACGCAAGGCGGCCTGCTTTACGCTCCGCCCTTCCGCTAAGAACTTCTTTCGCAGGGGCGCCCCACCGCGCCCCTGCCCATCGACCAACAGGGACCTCCGCGGCGTAACATCGCCACCACATGGCGGAAGGTCCGAAACAGGGGGATGCTCATGGCCAATGCCGTGGAGAAGCCGAAAGATTCCTTTCGGCCGAGCATGTTGCTTTATGATACGCGCTACCGCTCACTGACGATCCAGGTCATCGTTTTCGCCCTCGTGGTGGCGGGGGCCGCATGGCTGATCGACAACACGGTCCGCAACCTTTCGGCGCTGGGCAAGGATTTCGACTTCGGTTTCCTTGGCGTGCGCGCGGGCTATGACATCGCGCAGCGCCTGATCCCCTATACCCAGAACAGCACCCACGCGCAGGCTTTGCTGGTCGGGCTTCTGAACACGCTGCTGATCGCCGTCATGGGCTGCGCCCTAGCAACCGTGATCGGCGTCATCGTGGGTGTGCTGCGGCTGTCGTCCAACTGGCTCGTCGCGCGCCTGATGACCGTCTATGTGGAGATGTTCCGCAACGTCCCCGTGCTGTTGTGGATCCTGCTGTTCTACACCGTTTTCAGCGAAGCCTCCCCCCCGCCCGCCGCCTTCCGCGGAGAGGAGGGGCAAAGTATGCTGCTCGGCCTCTTCGCCGTGACGAACCGCTACACCGCCGTGCCCGATTTCGCAGTGGAGCGTGGCTTCGGCGCGCTGGACCTCGGCCTCTTTTCGCTGAACCTTACATTCGCGGCAATCGTCGTGGTGCTGGCGGCCAGCTTCTACGCCCGTCACGTTCTGAAAGCCCGCGCGCGCGCCGTGCAGGAAGCCACTGGCCGCCGCCCGACCACGTGGTGGAAGTCGCTGCTGATCGTCGTCCTGCCGATCGCGCTTCTGCTGTGGTACATGGGCACGCATCTGCTGGTCCCGTCGCTGTCGGGCTTCAACTTCACCGGCGGCATCAACGTCCCCAACTCGTTCATGGCGCTGTGGCTGGCCTTGTCCTTCTACACCGGTGCCTTCATCGCGGAAATCGTGCGCGCTGGCATCCTGGCCGTGTCGCGCGGCCAAAGCGAGGCGGCCTTTGCCTTGGGCCTGCGCCCGCGCCGCACCATGAGCCTCGTGATCCTGCCGCAGGCGCTGCGCGTCATCGTTCCCCCGCTGATCTCGCAGTTCCTGAACCTCACGAAGAACTCCTCGCTGGCCATCGCCGTGGGGTATCTGGACCTGCGCGGCACGCTGGGCGGGATCACCCTGAATCAGACCGGGCGGGAACTGGAATGTGTCCTGCTGATGATGCTGATCTACCTGACGATCAGCCTGATCATCTCGGGTGCGATGAACGTCTACAATTCCCGCATCCGTCTGAAGGAGCGTTGAGATGAGCGATACGCACGCCCAAACCGTTCCTTTCGTCCGCGACACGATGCTGCCGCAGGCGACCCCTCCGGCCGGGCAGGCGGGTGCGGTCCGCTGGCTGCGCGAAAACCTGTTCTCCGGCTGGATGAACACGGTCCTGACCCTTCTGGGCCTGCTGGCGCTGTTTGTCCTGGTAAAAGAAATGGCACCATGGTTCCTGCACAGCGTCTGGAATGCGAACACCCTGTCCGAATGCCGTCAGATCGTCGCCGACCGCTGGGGCCCCGACGCAACGGGCGCCTGCTGGGCCATGATCCGCGAACGTTGGCCCCAGTTCCTTTTCGGCTTCTACCCGTCCAACCTGTATTGGCGGCCGGTGACGGCGCTGATCCTGCTGTTCGTCGCGCTGGCGCCCGTCCTGTTCCCGGGCGTGCCACGCCGGTTGATGGTGTTCTCGGTCCTTTATCCTTTTGTGGGCTTCTGGCTTTTGTGGGGCGGGTCGATCTGGCTGCCGGTCGTCGCCATCCTGGGCTTCGTGATCGGCTATGCCGTGTGGCAGGTGCTGCAGCGGCGGTCGCCCTTGCTGGCCGTGCTGGGCGGGGTCGCGGCGGCCCTGATCTGGTGGATGTTCCTTGCGGGTCCCGTGAACGACGCGGTGACCTCCGCGCTTCCGCTGGGACTGGAGGTCGTGCGTTCCGACCGGTTCGGCGGCTTCGTGCTGTCGCTGACGATCGGCGTCGCGGCCATTTCCCTGTCCCTTCCGCTGGGGATCATGCTGGCGCTGGGCCGGCAATCGGACATGTTCCTGATCAAGACGATGTCGGTCTGCTTCATCGAGTTCATTCGGGGCGTTCCGCTGATCACGCTGCTGTTCACAGCCTCGCTGCTGCTGAACTATTTCCTGCCGCCGGGGACCAATTTCGACATCATCCTGCGGGTCATCATCATGGTGACGCTGTTCGCCGCGGCCTACATCGCCGAGGTGATCCGGGGCGGTCTGGCAGCCCTGCCGCGCGGACAGTACGAGGCGGGGAACGCGCTGGGCCTGAACTATTTCCAGGCGCAGCGGCTGATCATCCTGCCGCAGGCGCTGAAGATCTCCATCCCCGGAATCGTGTCCACCTTCATCGGCCTGTTCAAGGACACGACGCTGGTGATCTTCGTGGGCCTGCTGGACCCCCTGAAGGGCATCACGGACGCCGTCCGCGCCTCCACCGACTGGAAGGGCATCTACTGGGAACCCTACATCTTCGTGGGCGCCATCTTCTTCCTCTTCTGTTTCGGCATGTCGCGCTACTCCATGTATCTGGAGCGCCGCCTGAAACGCGATCATCGTTAAGGAGCACGTCATGGAAACCATCGAACGCGCCGTCGACCAGAGCCACATGAAGATCAGCGACGAGATCGCGATCCAGATCCGCGCCATGAACAAGTGGTACGGGCAGTTCCACGTGTTGCGCGACATCAACCTGACCGTCCACCGGGGGGAGCGGATCGTGATCTGCGGCCCGTCCGGCTCGGGCAAGTCTACCCTGATCCGCTGCATCAACCGGCTGGAGGAGCATCAGTCCGGACAGATCACGGTGGACGGGACCGAGCTGACCTCGGACCTGAAGAACATCGACACCGTCCGGTCCGAGGTCGGGATGGTGTTCCAGCATTTCAACCTGTTCCCGCATCTGACGATCCTGGAAAACTGCACCCTCGCCCCGATCTGGGTCCGCAAGGTCCCGAAGAAGGAGGCGGAGGAAACGGCCATGCACTTCCTGCGCAAGGTCAAGATTCCGGATCAGGCGCACAAGTATCCGGGGCAGCTGTCGGGCGGGCAGCAGCAGCGGGTGGCCATCGCGCGGTCCCTGTGCATGAAGCCGCGGATCATGCTGTTCGACGAGCCGACCTCGGCCCTCGACCCCGAGATGATCAAGGAGGTGCTGGACACCATGATCTCCTTGGCCGAGGAAGGGATGACCATGCTCTGCGTCACGCATGAGATGGGCTTTGCCCAAGCCGTCGCGAACCGCGTCGTGTTCATGGACCAAGGCCAGATCGTGGAACAGAACACCCCGAGGGAGTTCTTCAACAACCCGCAATCCGAGCGGACGAAGATGTTCCTGAGCCAGATCCTCGGCCACTGAGACAGAAAAAGCGCCCCGCGGGGCGCTTTTTGCTTACAGGTCCCGCGGCACGGTGAAGGCGACGGGCAGGGCCGTCCGATAGCCGACATCGTACCAATGTTCCACCGGCAGGTCCGCGATCAGGGTGGCGGCGGTCGGATAGCGGTCGAAGTCGGGATGGTCGGGCGGGGTTTTCACCAGCAGGCCCGCAAACTCCGCAAGGCCCGGGTTGTGGCCAAGGATCACCACCGTCTGCCCCGTGGCGCGCCGCAACTGCGACAGGATCATGTCCGGCCCCGCATGATAAAGGGCCGAAATCAGGGTGGGGGCCACATCGCCCAGAAACGGCGCGATCAGGCCCCATGTTTCCTGCGTGCGCGTGGCGTCCGAACACAGGATTTCATCCGGGGCCACACCCTGCGCGGCCAGCCAGGCCCCGATCTTCGGCGCCGCGTCACGCCCCCGTTCGGCCAGCACACGTTGATGATCGGTCAGCAGCGGATCGTCCCAGTCGGACTTGGCATGACGGATCAGGATCAGGCGGCGCATCAACGGATCCGCGGCTTCACGCGCGGCTCCGTGGTGCGGATCATGGACCCTGCGCCGTGGTCTGTGAACAGTTCCAGAAGGCAGGCGTTGGGAACCCGCCCGTCCAGGATGACCACCGCGCGCACGCCCTCCTCGATGGCCTGAAGGGCCGTCTCGGTCTTGGGGATCATGCCGCCGGCGATGGTGCCATCCTCGATCATGGCGCGCACCTCGTCCGGGGTCAGCTGGGTCACCACCTCACCGGACTTGTTCTTGACGCCCGACACGTCGGTCAGCAAGAGCAGGCGGTCGGCCTTCAGCGCGCCGGCAATGGCGCCGGCCGCAGTGTCGCCGTTGACGTTGAACGTCTCGTTGTCCTCCATCCCCGTGGCGACGGGGGCGACGACCGGGATCATCCCTGCGGCGTAAAGATCGCGCAGGACCTGAACGTTCATCTCCACCGGTTTGCCCACGAACCCCAGTTCGGGATCATCGGCCACGGCGACCATCAGGTCGTCATCCTTGCCGGAAATGCCCACGGCGCGGCCGCCCTGGTCGTTGATCGCCTGCACGATCCGCTTGTTGACCATGCCACAAAGGACCATCTCCACCACCTCGACGGTGGCCTTGTCGGTCACGCGCTTGCCCCGCACGAATTCCGACTTGATGCCCAGACGGGCCAGCAGGTCGTTGATCATCGGACCGCCGCCATGCACCACCACGGGGTTCAGGCCGACCTGCCGCATCAGCACGATGTCGCGCGCGAATTCGGCCATCGCATCCTCGTCCCCCATGGCGTTGCCGCCGAACTTCACGACCACGACCGCCCCCGCATAGCGTTGCAGATAGGGGAGGGCTTCGGACAACGTCTTGGCGGTGGTGATCGAATCGCGCATCATGGCAAGCTGCTTCTTCATCGGGAATCCTCGGGGTTCGCGCTCAGGACTAGCGGCTTTGACCGGGTCTGCCAAGGATCACGGAACCTTCGGGGGGATGATGATGTCGTCGGTGACGGGCACCGTCTGACGTTCGATCATGCGGTGGACATGGGGGCGTTCGGGCCCGCGATGCAGCTTCAGAAGCTGGTCGAAGCTTTCCACGTCTGCCTGCGTGCGGCGGATGTTGTGGCGGATGTATTCGGCCCAGGTCGGCACGTGATAGGTCTCGATCCAGATGTCCGGATTTTCCAGGTCGCGCAGAAGCGACCATTGGCGCGCCCCGTCCCGGATGCGCACCCGCCGCCGGTCGGCCATCGCCTTCAGGAAAGCTTCGGTGTTTTCGGCCGGGATGTCCCAGTCCACCATGATCATGATCGGTCCGGATTGCGCCTTCAGGTCCAGCCGCAGGGCGGGGGCGCTGAACCGGTTCGCGGGATCAAGGTTGGTGTCTGAAAAGTCAGGCATGGGCCAGGCCCGGCCCAGCACGGCCCCGGCCAGAAGAAGTGCCGCCGCCGCCAGCAGCGCCGTGGGAATGGAGATGTCTTCGGCCAGCAGACCCCACAACCAGCTGCCCACCGCCATGCCGCCGAAGGTGGCGGTCTGATAGATGGACAGGGCGCGCCCCACGACCCAGCGGGGGGTGGCCAGCTGCACCGACACGTTGAACAGCGACAGCGCGGTGACCCAAGCCGATCCCGCCAGCAGCAGGCCCAGCACCGTCAGGGGCTGGTGGCTGGAAAAGGCGATGATGATCAGGCCGACCGCGTTGACGGCGAAAGCGCTGGCAATCAGCGTCTCGATCCGCATGCGGGCGCGCAGGCGGGGTGCGGCCAAGGCCCCGGCGATGGCGCCCAGACCGAAGGCGCCGAGCATCAGGCCGAAAGTTTCCGCCTCGGCCTGCAGGATGTCGCGGGTGATGACCGGCAGCAGCGCCAGCGCGGCAACCGAACCGCTGCCGAAGATCAGACCCCGCAGGATCACGCGCGACAGGTTCGGCGACAGCGCCACATAGCGAATGCCGACGGCGATGGCGTGGCCCAGACGTTCGGGCGGCAAAAGGCGCGGCTCCTGCGGGCTTTGCCAGCGGGCCAGCGCCCAGATCACGGCGGTGTAGCTGACGGCGTTCAGCGCGAAGGCCGCGGCCGGCCCCGCGCTTGCCACGATCAGCCCGCCCACCGCGGGCCCGACCGAGCGCATGAGGTTGAAACTCATGGAGTTGAGGGTGATGGCCGCCGGCAGATCCTCCCGCGGGACCAGATCGCGCATGGAGGCCTGCCATGAGGGGAGGTGCATCGCGTTGCCACAGCCCAGAAGGAAGGTGAAGGCCAGAAGCGTCCACGGCGTCAGCAGCCCCAGGAACGCGACCAATGCCAGAAGGGCCGAGATGACCAGAAGGAAGCTTTGCGCGGCCAGCATGACGCGGCGGCGGGGGAAGTTGTCGGCCAGCGCGCCCGCCGCCACGGCCAGAATCATCACGGGCAGGGTAGTGGAGGCCTGCACCAGCGCCACCATGTCGTGCGACGGCGTCAGCAGCGCCATCTGCCAGCCTGCGCCCACGTTCTGGATCAGCGTGCCAAGATTGGCGACCAGCGTCGCCGTCCAGATCATGCGGAAGGCCGGGTGCTTCAGCGGCACGAACGGAGAGGTGGACGGCTTGCCCGCCGTGCCGCTTGCCCCCGGATCGGCCGCGGCGGGGGAGGACGGTCCCCCGCGTTCGGCACCGGTGCGCGTGTCGGGAACAGGCTGTTCGAAACGGTCGGGGGCGGGGGTGTCGCGTTCGTCGGCTGGCATGGGTCTCCTCCGCCCCGTGACCTAGTGCGTCATTGCAGCGTGGCGATGATCGCGCGCAGGGTTTCGATGCCGTCCCCCTTTTCGGAGCTGGTGACCACCAGTTCGGGGAAGGCGGCAGGGTGCTTCTGCAACGCGCCCTTCACCTGTTCGATCGTGGCCTCGCGCTCGGCGCGGCTGACCTTGTCGGCTTTGGTCAGCACGGTCTGGAAGGTTACGGCGGACTTGTCCAGAAGGCTCATGATCTCGTCATCGACCTTCTTCACGCCGTGGCGCGTGTCGATCAGCACGAAGGCGCGGCGCAGGGTGGTGCGGCCGGCGAGATAGCTTTTCAGCAGCGCCTGCCATTTCGCCACGATCGCCACCGGCGCCTCGGCATAGCCATAGCCGGGAAGGTCGACGAGGTATTTTTCCTGATCGCCCAGCGTGAAGAAGTTGATCTCCTGCGTGCGGCCGGGGGTGTTCGACGCGCGGGCCAGCGACTTGCGGCCGGTCAGCGCGTTGATCAGGGAGGACTTGCCCACGTTGGAGCGTCCGGCAAAGCAGACCTCCACCCGGTCGGCGGGGGGCAGGCCCGACATGGCGACGACGCCTTTGACGAAATCGACGGGTCCGGCGAACAGAAGGCGACCGCGTTCGCGGGCGAACTCTTCCGGCTCGGGGGCAAGGGTGAAGGTCAGCATGGGCGCACCGTATCTCCTTTGGCGATCTCGCCGCCACGGATCACGCGCGCATAGACGCCGAAATCACGATGGCCGTAATGGGTGAACAAGGCCGCCAGCGTGTCCGCATCGATGCGCCCCGTTTCGGGGTTGGCGGTGGTGGCCTTGCAGCGGGTGATCCGCTCCTCGATCCGCAGGACGGCGTCGCCGATGGCGATCTCCTGCCCGATCATGTCGAACTCGGCCCAGGGGGGCAGGCTGCCCATCCACAGGTTGCCGCGCCAGCGGTGGATCGACAGGTCTGTGCCCATGCGGGCCGACAGGTCGGTCAACGACGACAGGGACAGGATCGCCACGGAGGGAAAGTCACTGTCCGTCATCCCGCGATCCGCGCGGACGATGCGCGCCGAGGCCGCACGGTCGGCGGGCATCAGCGGGCGTACCCAGCTCAGAAAGCGCGGCAGGTCTTTTTCGTCCTCGGGGCGGAAGGTCAGGTCGGGGCGGTCGGGATGGGACAGGGTGACGCGGTCGCCGTCCAGCCGCGACGTGATCGCCATCAGCGCCGGGGCCTTCGCCCCGCGCGAGAAGTTGGCGCACGGGTTCCAGCCGTCCACCAGCCGCGCCGCCTCGTGCGCGACGGCCCAGTGCCGGTCGAAGGGCAGGCAGGCACCGGCCGAAAGCAGAACGGACGCGAGCTCCTCGCGTCCGTGTGCCTTGATCGGGTGCCGCCAGATGGAGGACAGGATCATTTCTTTCTTTTGCTCTTCTGCTCGATCGCGGCGGCGGTCGCTTGGGCCGCCTTCTTCCGCTGGAAGCTGGAGCGGATGTTGCCGAACACGTCCGGCCTTGCCCCGTGGCTGGTCATGATCAGGTATTGCTGGCCGAAGGTGATCAGGTTGTTCGTGATCCAGTAAAGAACGAGACCGCTGGCGAAGTGGCCCAGCATGAACATGAAGACCCACGGCATCCAGGCGAAGATCATCTGCTGCGTCGGATCCGGGGGCGCCGGGTTCAGCTTCTGCTGCAGCCACATGGAGATGCCCAGAAGGATGGGCAGCGCGCCGATGAACACCATCGCCAGCGTGCTTCCCGCTTCGGGCGCGGCCCAGGGCAGCAGGCCGAACAGGTTGAACAGCGACGACGGATCGGGCGCCGACAGATCCTGCAGCCAGCCGAAGAACGGGGCGTGGCGCAGTTCGATCGTGACCAGGATCACCTTGTAAAGCGAGAAGAAGATCGGGATCTGCAGCAGCATCGGAAGGCAACCGGCCGCCGGATTGACCTTCTTCTCCTTGTAGAGGGTCATCATCTCTTTCTGAAGCTTCGCGCGGTCGTCGCCCGCACGCTCCTTCAGGGCCTCCATCTCGGGCTGGAGTTCCTTCATCCGCGCCATGGAGACGTAGGACTTGTAGGCCAACGGCAGCACCAGCGCCTTCAGAAGGAAGGTCAGCGCGATGATGGACACGCCCATGTTGCCGATATGCGCGTTCAGCCAGTGCAGGACGTGGAAGATCGGCTTCGTCAGGAAGAAGAACCAGCCCCAGTCGATCGAATCGATGAAGCCCGGAACGCTTTGATCGTTCTGGTAGTGACGGATCGTGGCCCATTCCTTGGCGCCCGCAAAGATGCGCTGGGAGGATTCGATGGTGGCGCCCGGCGCGACGGCCATGACGGGCATGCGCGTTTCGGTCGTGAAGACGTCCTGCTGCGGCAGGTATTTTTCCACGGCGGTGAAGGGCTGGCCCTGCTGCGGGATGAGGGTGGTCATCCAGTAGTGGTCCGTGAAGCCGATCCAGCCGTCGGTCGTCGCCTCGTGCAACTCGGCCTGCGCGCCTTCGCGCGGCAGTTGGGGCAGGTCGCGGACGGCCTTGTACTTCGTTTCCATCAGCTCGCCATCGACGCGGCCGACGACGCCTTCATGCAGCACGAAGAAGCCTTGTAGGTCCACCGGCGTGCCGTGGCGCGCGATCATGCCGTAGGGGGCAAGGCGCTGTTCCGCCGTGCCGGTGTTCTGCACGCGGTCGGTGACGGTGAACATGTATTGCTGGTCGACCGCGATGGTGCGCGTGAAGACAAGACCGGCCGGGCTTTGCCATTGCAGCGTCACCGGCGTGTCCGGCGTCAGCGTGCCCTGGCCCTGGATGGACCACTGCGTGTCCGGACCCGGCACGTCGGGGAAATCGAGGCCGCCGGCCGGAACCCAGCCCTGCAGCGTGTAGTAGGCGCGATCCTCGCCCACCGGGGTCAGCAGGCGCACATTGTCCGAATTGTCGTCCAGCGTGACGTGATAGCCCTTCAGCAGCAGATCGTCGATCCGCCCGCCCTGGGCCGAGATGGAGCCCGTCAGTTCCGGCGTGTCGATGGAGATGCGGGGCACGTCGGCCTGCACCGGCGCATCGGCCTGCTGCGTCACCGGCGTGTCTTCCATCGTGCTGACGGCGTCCGGTTCGACCGGATCGTTCGCCTGCTGTTCCGGTGGGAACAGCCAGAACCATCCCAGCATCACCAGAAGGCTGAGGACGATCGCGAGGATGAGGTTCTTGGTGTTTTCCATGAGGCCGGTTTGCGCCTTTTTCAGTCCGCGGGTCAGCGGTGGTTCAACAGAAGGGGGGGCAAAAGGTCAAGCCTTTTCCCCCGGGGCGCCCGGCGTCATTCGGCCGCGCGAAGCTTTGGCGGGGTCGCGGGATCGGCCGTGCCGGCCATCAACCCCGCGAAATCGAACAAGGTCGGGTCCAGAAGATGCGAGGGCTGCGCCTTCATCAGGGCACGGAACATGATCTGGCGGCGGCCGGGATGGCGCGCTTCCCACCCGTCCAGAAGCTGCTTCACCTGCTGGCGTTGCAGCCCGTCCTGCGATCCGCACAGGTCGCAGGGAATGATGGGATAGTTCATGGCCGTGGCAAAGGCCTCGCAATCCGCCTCGGCCACGAAGGCGAGGGGGCGGTGCACGAAAAGATCCCCATCCTCGTTCAGAAGGCGCGGCGGCATCGTCGCCAGCCGTCCGCCGTGGAACAGGTTCATGAAGAACGTCTCGAGGATGTCGTCGCGGTGATGACCCAGCACGACGGCCGAACAGCCTTCCTCGCGCGCGATGCGGTACAGGTTGCCGCGGCGCAGGCGGGAACACAGCGCGCACATGGTCCGCCCCTGCGGGACCTTGTCCATCACCACCGAATAAGTGTCGCGGTATTCGATCCGGTGGCGCACACCCATCTTCGTCAGGAATTCGGGCAGAACGGTGGCGGGGAAGTTCGGCTGCCCCTGGTCCAGGTTGCAGGCCAGAAGGTCCACCGGCAACAGGCCGCGCCATTTCAGTTCGGTCAGAACGGCCAGAAGGGTGTAGCTGTCCTTGCCGCCGGACAGGCAGACCAGCCAGCGGTCGCCGGGCGTGATCATGCCATAGGTGTCCATCGCGTCCCGCACCTCGCGCACGAGACGCTTGCGCAGCTTGCGGAACTCCGTCGTCTTGGGGGCGCCGTGGAACAGCGGGTGGATGTCGTCGGCTTCGTCCAGCATCAACGTTTCCTTTCGGGCACGGGGTCATAGCCGGAACCGCCCCAGGGATGGCAGCGCGCAAGACGGCGCAGCGTCAGCCACGACCCGACGACGCCACCATGCTTTTCCAGCGCTTCCAGTGCATATACGGAGCAGGTGGGCTGAAAGCGGCAGGCATGCCCGATCCATGGGGACAGCAGCAAGCGATAGGCCCGGACCGGCAGCGCGGCCAGATGGGCCAGCGGCGTCACTTGTGGACCTGGCGCAGGGCCAGCCGCAAATCCTCGCGCAGCGCCGCGAAGTCGCGCGTGGCGGTGGTGCCCGGACGGCCGACCAGAACGTAATCCCAGCCGGGGCGGCCGGCCTCGGTCAGCACAAGGCGTGCGATCTCGCGCAGCCGGCGCTTGGCGCGGTTGCGGGCCACGGCGTTGCCCAGCTTCTTGGAACAGGTGAAGCCGACCCGCATCGGGCCGTCATCGTCCCGCGCGCGGGCCTGCAGCAGAAAGCCCTGCGCCCCCTGCCGCCGTGCCTGCGCCGCACGAAGGAAATCCGCCCGCTTTGCCAGGATCTGCATGATAACCTCCGGACATGACAAGACCGCCGGTGTCTTGCGAACCGGCGGCGTCGTCACGTCATCGTCCTGAAGGATCAGGCCGACAGCTTGGCGCGGCCTTTGGCGCGACGGGCGTTCAGGACCGAACGGCCACCCTTGGTGGCCATGCGGGCGCGGAAGCCGTGACGGCGGGCGCGAACCAGGTTTGACGGTTGAAACGTGCGCTTCATTGCGAAACTCCATAAGACGGACTTGCCCGAGTGCCGCTTGTGGGATTCGGACGTCATATATTCGAAGCCCGCCTCATAAGCGGACATGGTCCCCAAGTCAACCGCCGCGTCGTTCTGCCCTTTGAGACGGCGCGCAGGCGGATTATGTAGTGACCGCATCGCCAGGGTGCCATTCGGGGTTGAAACGGTGAAGATCGGACGATCAGGCTTTCTGAATTCCCTTTCGGGCCGTTTCCTCATGCTGACGGTGGCCTTCGTCCTGCTGGCCGAGGTGCTGATCCTCGTCCCCTCCATCGCGCGCTTCCGGCAGGATTTCCTTCAGATGCGGCTGGAAAAGGCGCAGCTGGCCAGTCTTGCGCTGCTGACCACGGATGCGACCATCTCCCCCCAACTGGAGAAGGAGTTGCTGGACAATGCCGGCGTCTACAACGTGGTGCTGCGGCGCGACGCGGTGCGCCAGCTGGTCCTGTCTTCCCCCATTCCCCAGCCCATCGACGAGACGTTCGATCTGCGGATGATCAGCCACGCCGCCCTGATCCGCGACGCGCTTCAGGATTTCGCGGACCCGACGAATCGGGTGATCCGCGTGATCGGCAACCCGGTCGAGCAGGGGGGCGACCTGATCGAGGTGGCGATGTCCACCGCACCCCTGCGGGCGGCGATGATCGACTACAGCCTGCGGATCCTCGTGATCTCGGCCGCGATCTCCATCGTGACGGCGGCGATCCTGTTCATCGCGGTGCAGAAGCTGATGGTCCTGCCGATCCGTCGCCTGGTCGCCTACATGGCCGTCTATGCCGAGGCGCCGGAGGATGCGCGCCGCACCATCCAGCCCAACACCCGCATCAAGGAGATTCGCGAAGCCGAGGAGGCGCTGAAGTCAATGCAGACGCAGCTGACCGGCAACCTTCGCCAGAAGGAACGTCTGGCCCAGCTGGGCGGGGCGGTGGCCAAGATCAGCCACGACCTGCGCAACATCCTGACCTCGGCCCAATTGTTCGCGGACCGGATCGGCAACAGCGTCGACCCGGTGGTGGCGCGATCGGCGCCGAAGCTGGTGAACTCCATCACTCGCGCGGTGTCGCTGTGCGAAACGACCCTCGCCTTCGGCAAGGCCGAGGAGCCGCCTCCGTCGATGACGCGCTTCTCCCTTCGCATGCTGGTGGACGAGGTGCTGGAGGCGGAGTTGCCCGAGGACGGGCCCGTCGCGCCGGTTCTGGACGTGCCGGCGGGGCTGATGATCCGTGCCGACCGCGAACAGCTGTATCGCGTGCTGTCCAACCTGCTGCGCAACGCACGTCAGGCGATCGAGGCCACGGCCGAACCCGGCAACATCGAGGTGGCCGGCGGTGAGGCGGACAGCGAATGGTGGATCCGCGTGGGCGACACCGGCCCCGGCCTGCCGCCCAAGGCGCGCGAGCATCTGTTCACCGCCTTCCAAGGCGGGGCGCGCAAGGGGGGCTCGGGCCTGGGCCTTGCCATCGCGTCCGAACTGGTGCGCGGCCATGGTGGGCGGCTGGATCTGCTGAACTCCGGCGAAACGGGGACCGAGTTCCTGATCCGCCTGCCGAAGGGCGAAACCCTCGGCGATGTGTGATTTTTTCCTTCATCGTCATTTTCCCCTTGCGGACCCCCGCACCTGTCGGTAAATCGCCTCTCAACGGACCCGTAGCTCAGCTGGATAGAGCATCAGACTACGAATCTGAGGGTCGGGCGTTCGAATCGCTCCGGGTCCGCCATCCCTCTTTATTGCATGTCAGGCAAAAGCGACTTTCGCGTCAGATTTCTGACCCAAGCCGTATGTGTAAGGGGAACGTCCGTTCGAGCTTGGCAAAGCAACAAACGAAAAGAGCCCTGAGCGGTCATTCGCAGAGGCCCTAACCTTTGAGGATCTTTTTCCAAGCGACGATGAGCACTACGACGCCGACAGGTAGCCAAGCAAAAAGCACGACTACAAGCGTCAGCCACTCAGGCATCATGGATGACAGCAGTGGGGGGAGTAGCGTGCAAGTGGCGAAGAATGCGAGTCCAGCGATAATGCCCGACATCATCGGGTTACGGCTGAACGTGTCCATGAGGCGCATGCAAACCGTATGAAAGTAGACGCTGAACATTCCGAGGCGGCTCCAGTTGAAGGAATCTGAACACCCTACTACCATCGACCATTTGCTTTGTCTCAGGAGCCGCCACGAGGGCTAGGGACGATAAGAGCCCATTGCGGACGTTGACGTCAGGCTTCATCAGCCTGCATCTTCGCAGCCGAGACAGTGTCAGGAACTGCGGATATTAACGGCCGGGAAGGATGCAATGGCGGATTTTCTTGATAACCTAAGTGATGAAAACATAAGCGGCTTTTTGGTTGGCGCAGGATCTGGCCGCGGCTCAGACTACATCAAAGCCGCAGATCTGATGAAGCTGCTTCCGTTGTTCGACGAGCGCCGTCAGGTTGTTACTGCAATGGAGGTGCAAGATTCTAAGCACCTACGTCTTGATTACAGCATCGTAGGGCAGGACGGGGAGAGAGCCTGGCACCCGCAACAGGACCCGTTGGTATCACGGCGTTTGTTCATCGAGAAGATGACAGCAATGACACAAGATATGAGCGCTAACTTTTGGTGTCAGATCTGGCTTGATGACTTTCCAGAAATGACCAATCACGACCTTTGCACGTCAACTTCGGGGGTCTAGCCAACACAACCCGATTAGGATCGCTCAGAGCCCGAAGCGGTCACTGGCCCACGTCTCGGGCCAGCAGCTTCCGGAAGTCTGCTCAATCTTCCGACGGAAGCAGGTCGGGGTTCCAGACGATTTCCCAAAGATGCCCATTCGGGTCACGAAAGTAGCCCGCGTAACCGCCATAGAAGGTGTCCTGCGCCGACTTTATCACCGTGGCACCCGCCCGCGACGCAGCCGCCATGACCTCATCAACCTCTTGTCGACGCGTCACATTGTGCCCGATGGTAACGGCGGTCGGGCTGACCGGCTGCATCGGCAATCCGGTATCATGGGCTATATCGACTTGCGCCCAAAGGGCGAGTTTCAGCCCCCCCGATAAGTCGAAGAATGCAACCGCGCCATGTTCGAACTCCTGACCGACGATACCCTTCGTCGGCAGTCCGAGCCCGTCACGGTAGAAGCGAACCGACCGCTCCAGGTCAGCAACCCCGAGCGTAAGAACGGAAATCCTGGCTCTCATTTCGTGCCCTTTCTATCGGCCCCTGCATCGTGCAGACGCCCTGATAGTCTTGGGCCGTTGGCTTGCAACGGAAGGACCCGACACGCGGGGGCCGGGCCAACCTTCCCGAGCCTAACCTGTTTCAGACCGGCAAAGACTAAGCCTGGCTTTCTGAGCGGTCAATGTCCGCTTCGTCCCATTCCATGCCATTCCTGCGGGCCACAGGCCCGCCACGGGCGCGGGTCCGCTCATGGGACGAAGCGGTCATTCGCTGCGCCGCAGAATGCGCAGAGCATTGTCGTGGCGTCGTCACAGCGTCAGGAGCAGCAGGAAGATGCTCGCGCAGATCAGCGCGATGCCCGTCGCTCCCCGCCATGTCAGCCGCTCGCGGAAGACGAGGAACGACCCGATGAGCGTGAACGTCATCTCGATCTGGCCAAGCGCGCAGACGTAGGCGGCGTTCTGCAGGGCGAAAGCGAAGAACCAGAAGAGCGCCCCCGGCGTCCGGTCATTCCGACCCAGACCGTCCGGCGCCATGTCAAGAAGACGCGAGCAGCTCCCTCGTCTCGGACATGGAGAGGCGCTGCCCCCGCTGCCGCCGACCTGGCTGAACGTGTATCTGGCCGAAGGTCCGGCCCGGCCAGCTGCGCAGGACTTTATGAGGTATCTCCAGCGGACCGCCTGTGATTGGCTCCATGGCTGCCTGCGCAGCCTCGTTCTTATATCGCATCAAGAGTATTGGGCCAAATTCGAAAGGATGACCGCCTCGAATCCTTGATCCGAGCCTTCGCGCGGTGAACGAAGAGCCATTTTCAGCCCCGCCTTTTCCGCGATGGCGGCGACGATTGCGAGCCCGAGGCCTGAACCGGCCGTGCGCGAGCCCGCCCGTTCGAAGCGGCGGGTCAGGTGGTTAAGGGCTGCTGACGGCACGACCGCCCCGTCATTGGCGACATGCAGCGTGCCGTCGACGTGCAGCCGAACGGATGGGTCGGTGCCATGGGTGGCGGCGTTCTCGATCAGGTTGCGGGCAAGGATGGCGAAGGCATCGGGGTCGATGCGCAGCGGCACCGGCGCATCGGGAACATCTGCCGTCAGACCGAAATCGGCGGCGACCAGGCGCAGGATCGGGGCGACGTCTACCGGTGGCGCGACGTTCTTCGCGTGTTCGGCCCGTGCCAGTTGCAGCAGTTTCTCGGCCAGCCGGACCACGCGCTTCAGTTCGGTTTCGGCCTTCTCGGCACGTTCGCGCAGCGGGCCGTTCGAGGCGTCGCGTAAAAGCTGCACATGCGCCAACGTTGCCGCGATGGGCGTGCGCAGCTCATGCGCGGCGTTTGCGGAGAAGGCTTTCTCCGCCTCCAGCGTCTCGGACAGATCGGCCATCAGGCGGTTCATTTCGTCCCGCACGGGTCCGACTTCCGTGGGCAGGTCGGGCGTGCTCAACGCGCGAAGATCACCCGGGCTGCGGCCCGCGACCTCGGCCGACAGGGCGGCCACGGGGCGCAGACGGCGGTTCGTGAACCACTTGATCCCCAGCAGGCACAGCGGCAGAAGCGCCAGCGCGGGCAGGATCAGCGCGGTCATCACGCCAAGCAGCGCCTCGCGCCGTTCCTGCAGCGGGCTGGCGATGTCCAAGGCCGTCCCGCCCGAGATGCGCACGAAATGGCGCTGATCCCCAATGGTGCTGAACCCTTCGGGCGCCCCCACGGCGAAATCGGCAGGGTCCGCTTCTTCCGAATACCGCACGCCATCGGCGTCGCGCAGCGCCCATGTCAGCAGTGCCTCGGCCCGTGACGGAAAATCACCGGTGCCCTGCATGGCCATGAAGGGCAGCAGGCGGTCAGTGGTTTCCTCCATCAGGCTGTCATAGACCTCGTCTAGTTCCTCGCGCACGATCAGGGTCGCGCCCAGCATCGCCACGATCCACAGCACCGTCAGCCCCGCGCCAAGGCCAAGCGCCAGATCGCGCCGCAGGCTTCGCGCCTTCATCGCGCCACCCGATAGCCGAGACCGCGCAGCGTCTCGACACTGCCCTTGCCCAGCTTCTTGCGCAGGCGGCTGATATAGACCTCGATCGTGTTGCTCTCCACCTCGGCATCAAAGGAATACAGCCGATCCTCCAGCCGGGCCTTGGACACCACGCCGCCCCGCGCCTGGACCAGCGTCTCGAAGATGATCCATTCGCGTTGCGACAGTTCGATCGCTCCCTCGGGGCCGATGACCGACCGCCCCGCAAGATCCACCTCCAGGCCCGCGACACGAAGATGCGGGTTCGGATCACGCGCATAGCGCCGCGCCACGGCCCCGATGCGGGCCGTCAGCTCGGACAGGTCGAACGGTTTCACCAGATAGTCGTCTGCCCCTGCGTTCAGCCCGTCGATCCGGTCGGTGATGCGGTCCATCGCGGTCAGGATGATGACGGGAACCGCGTTCCGCGCCTGCCGCATCTGTCGCAACAGATCCAGCCCGTGGCCATCGGGCAGCATCATGTCGAGAAGCACCAAGTCGTAGGTCATCGTGGCCAGTAGATCGCGCGCGGTCGCCAGATCCTCGGCCCAGTCGGGCAGATGACCGTCGCCCGTGATGCGGTCGCGCACGGCGGGGCCAAGGCCCGCGTCATCCTCGATCAGCAATACCCGCATCCGGTCCTCCGCCGCGCCAGCATAACCCCTGCGGCGGCGAAGGCCAGCGTTCAGCTTGGTGTCAGCTTCGGGTGCGATGAGGCGGCATGATGTATCGCAAGCTCCTCCTTCTCGCCGCCTTGTGCCTTGCCCTGCCGGGCGGGTACCTGGCCAACCTCCAGATAAACGGCAACTTCCACCCGGTGCTCGAGGGCGTCGCCTACCATTCGGCCCAGCCGACGGGCGACGATTCGGATCGCTGGGTGGCGGAGAACGGTATCCGCAGCGTCATCAACGTGCGCCGCGAACATGTCGGCACCGCATTGTATGACGCCGAGGTCGCGGCCTCGACGCGATTTGGCATCGCGCACTACGATCTCGGCATGTCGGCCGGCAAGCCGCTGTCGCAGGACCACGCGGCCGAGCTTGTGGCCCTGCTGCGCGCCGCCCCCAAGCCGGTGCTGATCCATTGCAAGTCGGGGGCGGACCGCACCGGCCTCGCCTCGGCGCTTCTTCTCTCGACGCTTGGCGATGACGAGGATGCCGCCGAGGCGCAGATCTCGTTCCGCTACGGACACATTTCAATGCCCCACACCGCCGCATGGCCGATGGACCAAAGCTGGGAAGCGTTGGAGCCATGGCTTGGCTATTCATCCTGAGGGTTCCATGACCGCAATGATCGCCCGCCCGTTCAACCAGAGGATCCGCATTGCCGGATTGCGCCTTGCCGTGCTGGCGCTCGTGCCGGTGCTGCTGTTCAGCGCCCCCGCCGTCAGCGGCCTGTCCGCCGCGCTGTTGCATGGCGCGGGGATCCTGTGCATCGTCGCGGCGCTGCTGGGGCGGTTCTGGGCGATCCTGTATATCGGCGGGCACAAGAACCGGACCGTGATGCAGGACGGTCCCTATTCGATCTGCCGCCATCCGCTTTACTTGTTCTCGACCATCGGGGCAGTCGGGTTCGGGTTGATGCTGGAAAGCGTGACGCTGACGCTGCTGGTGGGAGGCATCGTACTGGCGATCCTGACCGCAACAGCCGCGCGCGAGGAGCGCGACCTGCGCCGGATGTTCGGCGGGGCTTATGATGCCTATGCCGCGCGGGTGCCGCGCATCATGCCGGGCCTGTCAGGGTTTTCGACGCCGCAGCGCGTGACCTTCGACACCGGAACCCTGCGGCGCAACACGCGTGACGCGATGGTGTTCCTGTCCCTGATCCCGTTGGCCGAGGCGTTGAACTGGCTGCACGCGGCGCACCCGCTGAGCGGTCTCGCGCTTTGGTGATGTCAGACGCGTTGTGATCTCCCCGCGTCCAGTGAATGATCCGTCCTGATGCAGGTTCTTCTGATCCTCTTGCGCGCGACGACGATTGCGCTTGTGCTGCTGACTGCGACGGGCGGGTCCGGCGCAATGGCCTGCGCAGATATGCCGGATCACGAAAAGGCCGTCTGCACCTCGCACTCGTGTTGCGCCTCGACGCCCGAACGGCTGGAGATCGTGCAGGCGGTCCGCGTTGTGGTGTTCCCGTGGCCGGTGCCGGAACCACACATTCTGCCCTCGGCCACGACCGAGCCTTTGTTCCGGCCCCCGATCACCCATGTCTTTGTCTGAACCCGTTTTCAAACAGGAAGAGATGACATGAACATTCTGAAACCCCTTGCCGCGATCCTGCTGATCGCCGGCCCCGCCGCCGCACAGGATCACTCCGGACACGCGATGGAGGGCGCGATGTCTGCCTACATGGCGACGATGGACACGATGATGCGATCGATGGAGGGTATGGAAAGCACCGGGAATCCCGATGCGGATTTCCTGCTGATGATGATCCCGCACCACCAGTCCGCCATCGACATGGCCGAGGTGGAACTGGAACACGGCACCGACGACGAAACGCGCGAGATGGCGCAGAAAATCATCGACGCCCAGAAGGACGAGGTCGCCGAGATGACGGCGATGCTGGACCATATGGGCGTCGAAATGCCCGAATAAACGGATGGGCCCGCTCATCGCGGGCCTCTCTTCAACAGAGGGGCAGGAACCGCTTCGCTCCTCCTGCAGCTCGGCGATGGCGGAGGCCATCAGCCGAGGAGCGGATCACGGCCACCGGCCTCGTCATCATCGGTGTCTCGGGGACGGTGGCGCTGACGAGGCTGGACCTTTCGCATTTCTACGTCTCGCTGATCCTGCTGGGCCTGGGCTGGAACTTCAGCTTCATCGGCGCAACCGCCATGGTGGCCGCCGCCCATGACGAGGCCGAGCGCGGCCGAGCGCAGGGCCTGAACGACTTCATCGTCTTCGGCACGGTGGCGGCGGGCTCGTTCTTCTCGGGGGCGCTGCTGCAGGCCTCGGGGTGGAACGCGATCCACCTGCTGATCTTTCCGGCCATCGCGCTGGTTCTGGCGCCGCTGGTCTGGCGGATGCGGCGGCGCTGACCTTCAGCCCGGCTTAAGGTTGGGGGGCGATGCGGGTTTGGCAACGAACGAGGCAATCGCATGACCATCCCCCGCCGCACCCTTCTCCTGACCGCGCTCGCCGCGCCCGCGCTGATGTCCACGCCGCTGCGGGCGCAGGTCGCGGGCCCGCGCGCCAACATCTCCAGCTTCCAGATGCAGGATTGGCGCGGCCATTTCGACCACATCGGCAAGGGGGCGATCCTCGCCGACCTCACCTCGCGGGCGCTGCACTACTGGGGGGCGGACGGGGCCTACCGGCTCTACCCCAGCTCCATCCCGATGACCGAGGACCTGACGAAGCGCGGCTATACCGAGATCGTGAGGAAGCGAGAGGATCCCGACTGGCGGCCGACCGCTTCGATGATCGCCGCCGACCCCTCGCTGCCGCGCTACGTCCCGCCGGGACCGCAATGTCCACTGGGCACCCGCGCGATGTATCTGGGCTGGTCCGCCTACATCATCCACGGCACCCATGACACGAGGAAGATCGGCCGGCCCTCATCCTCGGGCTGCGTCGGGCTTTACAACGAGCATGTGGAGGAGCTTTACGAGTTGGCGCTAGTCGGAACGCAGGTGCGGCTGCTCTGAGGACATCATGAGGCTTCTGATCGTCGAGGACGACCCCGTGCTGCAGGACGGGTTGAGGGTGGGGCTGGGCCTTGCCGGTTTTTCGTCCGAGGTGGTCGAAAGCCTCGCCGACGCCCGCGCGGCGCTGGCTGCGGGCGGCTTCGACGGGGTGGTGCTGGACGTGATGCTGCCCGACGGCTCCGGCCTCGACCTGCTGGCCGAGTGGCGGGCGGCGGGGGTGGCGCTGCCGGTGCTGGTGCTGACCGCGCGCGACCAGGTCGCCGAACGCATCGCGGGGCTGGACCGCGGCGCCGACGACTACCTTGGAAAGCCCTTCGACCTGGAGGAGCTGGCGGCCCGCCTGCGCGCGATCCTGCGCAGGGCTGAGGGACGCGCCGCGCCGGCACTTGAATGGAACGGGCTGATCCTCGATCCCGCGCGCATGGCCGGCCGCCTGCGGGGCGAAGCGCTCGGCTTCTCGCATCGCGAGTTCACGATCCTGCACGCGCTGATGGAGCGGCCGGGCGCGATCCTGGGCAAGCCCGCGCTGGAGGAGCGTCTCTACGGCTGGCAGGAGGAGGTGGAAAGCAACACGGTCGAGGTCCACATCCACAAGCTGCGCGGCAAGCTGGGCGCGGCCTTCATCGAGACGGTACGCGGCGCGGGCTACCGGTTGGCCGCGCCATGATCTCGCTTCGCCTGCGCATGTTCGCGATCCTGATGGCCGCCACCTGCGCGGTATGGTTGTCGGGCATCGCCTGGATCCACCACTCGACGGCCGCCAAGGTTGACCACGTGCTCGACGCGCGGCTGGCGGAGGCGGCGCGGATGGTGTCCTCGCTGATCTCGGACAGGCGGATCGACGTGGAGGCCGCGGTCGCGCTGGCCACGTCCTCCGAGACGGTGGCGGGCTATTCGCGCCAGCTCTCCTGCCAGATCTGGCGGCTGGACGGGGCGCGGCTGGCAGGATCCACCTTCGCGCCCGAGGAACGGCTGGCCGAGGCCGATGGCTTCGGCACCAACACCGTCGACGGCACCGAATGGCGGGTCTTCTCGGTGACCGATGCCGAGCGCGGCGTCCGGGTGATGATCGGCGACAGCATGGCGATGCGCGAGCGGCTGATCGCGGACGTGACGCACGGGCTGATCCTGCCCTCGCTCGCCATCTTGCCGGTGCTGACCGGGCTGATCTGGCTGGGCCTCAGCGGCGGCCTTCGCCCGCTGCGCCGGCTCGCCGGCGATCTCGCCGCGCGCGAGGCGGAGGAGCTGCACCCCCTCGACCGCCGCCTGCCGTCCGAGCTGACGCCGGTCCGGGGCGCGATGAACGACCTCTTCGCCCGCGTCGAGGCCGCGCGGGAGCGCGAGCGCAGCTTCACCGCCTTCGCCGCGCACGAACTGAAGACGCCGCTCGCCGGGCTGAAGACCCAGGCGCAGATCGCCGCGCGCGGCGACGAGGGGCAGCGCGCCCGCGCCCTGTCGCAGATCGAGACGAGCGTCGCGCGCACCGACCGCCTCGTGCGGCAGCTTCTGGACATGGCGGCGGTGGACGCGCGGCGCATGGGCGAGGATCACGCCCCGCTGGCGGCGATCCTGAGGGACTGCGTGCAGATGACGGAGGCGCTGGCCGAGGCGAAGGGCGTCAACGTCCGCGTGGAGGCCGGACCCGCGCCGCCGCGGGACCGCCTTCTGCTGGGGGCGGCGCTGCGCAACGTGCTGGAGAACGCGATCCAGGCCTCGCCCGCCGGCGGCACCGTCCGGGTCCGCGCCGACGCGCGCCGCATCGAGGTCACCGACAGGGGCCCCGGCATCCGGGCCGAGGACCGCACCCGCATCACCGAGCGCTTCTTTCGCGGCAGCCGCCCGAAGCCCGGCGGCAGCGGTCTCGGCCTCGCTATCGCCCGCACGGCGATGGAGAAGATGGGTGGAGAGCTGCACCTGGATCCCGCGAGGGGTGGCGGGGAGAGGGTGACGCTCCGGCTGGGTTGACGGCGGCCAGTGCGCACGAAGACTGTCTACGAGCGTTAGTAGCGCGCAACTCGATCGACTACGCGACCAGAGAACATCTATGATGATGCTGCGACAGCATCATCAACATCTGGAGCGAATGGCGGCTCAGGGCTCTTCCAGTCGAGGACGGGACGAGCTGCCGTCAGCCCACCCCGACACGCGCGAGCCAAGCTCGCACCAGGATGGCATCTTCATTACAAAATGCCCAACTGTGCCCGGCATCTGAGATGCGCAGGGTGACTCGAGCCTGCACTGGGCGTGTCCTGTCCAAGGTCGAGGAGCATAGCAACAAACATAGACGAAAGAAAACGGCCACAAGGGGAATAAGGATCGCCTCCGCTACGTCTGAAACACATGGACGCCGATATCCGAAGCCTGCTGCATTTACTGCTCCGCTTGCGCCGTTACGCGCAGGTGCTGACGAAGAATGTCCACGATGCCGAAGAATACGATATCACGATCGTCTGAGATGGGTCAGCATATGGATAACCATGGCGTAAGGATTGCATACGGAACAGACATGGGTTTGGTGGGACCAACGGCGCTGTCACTTTCATCAGCCATTCAATCGACTCCTGATTTGGCCAAAGTGGATATTCTTAGCGTCTCTCTTGACTCCAAAGCCACCGATCTACTGCGGCGGATTGCCGATGATCGCGGAATAGCTATCCAGTTTCATCCACTGAAAGACGATGCCTTTGGTAGCGCCCGACATAAAGGTCGTCATGTCCCCAAAGCTGCGTTAGCACGTCTTTTCCTCCCCCATCTGATGGAAGGGCGAGTGCTATACATAGACGGAGATACATATGTGCGTCGTGATCTTGCTGAAGTCTACGGCATATCGATGGACGGGCATTTGATTGGTGGGGTGCGGGACTCTGGGTCCCTTCATGCCCTGCACCGTATCTCACGTGGCAAGACGTGGTCTCATCTCGAAGAGACTGCGAAGATCGTGGCGCCTTCTCCTGTGCACAGCTACATAAACTCCGGCGTCTTGTTGATGGATTGTGGTGCGATCCGAAATGAAGGATCCCTCGCAGAGGGAATGCTCAAATTCGAACGCGCGATAGGATACCGGACAGTAGATCAAGACTTCATCAACGAGCTATTCCGTGGCCGGATTAAACACCTAAACCCTGCTTGGAATTCATCATGGGGTCGCGCCTCCCTTCAAAGATCTTGGGCAAAAGACCATGGCTGCAGCGGCGCCGAATTGAAAGAAGAGAAAGATGGCATCTACCACTTTCATGGTCCACTAAAGCCGTGGCATTCTTTGCCGAGGGATAAATGGAAACGTAGCATCTACGCTGTGGCAATTTACAAGGCCGCGCTTTGGTCGTTCCGTCGGAGATACCCAGAAGCCATCTTCACCTGAAGGAAGAGAAGGCCTCCCCGTCCTCGACAAGGAACGACCGGCCTACGGGGCCGACGACTTCCGGAGATACTACGCCAGCAAAGCGGACTGCGGCACCTGCGACCTCAAGGCCCGCTGCACGCCAAACCAGGCCACGCGCACGATCTCCCGCCACCGCCATGAGGCCGTCCGCGACAAGGTCCGGGCCTTCGCCGGAACCGACGCCTACCTCGAGAGCACGCGACGGCGGAAGAAGGTCGAGATGCTCTTCGCCCACCTCAAGCGCATCCTGCGCCTCGGCCGCTTGCGCCTGCGCGGCCTGAACGATGCCAAGGACGAGTTCCATCTCGCCGCGACCGCCCAGAACCTCCGCAAACTGGCGAAACTTATCTGGATCAGGCAGCAGGTTGCTGAGGGGAACGCGCGGCCCGATCTTGATGCGAAATCGTCGCAGGATCTAGGACGAGTTTTTCAACACAATTGGGAAATTGCGGTCGTTCAGCGTTCTGTCGACCGAAGACTCATCGGCAGCTATCAAAGGAGTATGCGGATCATTCCGGCTTCATCGAACCTCGGCCTTAGCCACGGTGAGACCCGCCCTTTCCATCGAACCGCATCCCAACTTAAGCGGAGAACATCATGATTTCACCCTACACGATCAACATCTCTGAGGAACGGCTCTCCACGATCAGGGACAAGGTCGAGGCTTATGATTGGAGCCAGCTGCCGGATGCGGGGGGCTGGTCGGCGGGGGTCGGAGTTGGTGATCTTAAGCGGCTCGCCGCGTATTGGCGGGATAGCTACGACTGGCGTGCGGTCGAACGGCGCCTCAATGCACTCCTCAACTTCACGGCCGACGTGGAAGGCGAGCGCCTCCACTTCGTTCATGTAAAAGGCGACGCCTCCAAGCCGCCCGTCCTGCTTCTCCACGGCTGGCCGGGCTCGTATCTCGAGTTCGAGCGGCTGTTGGAGCCACTCGCAGCGGACGGGCACGATGTCGTCGTCCCCTCGCTTCCCGGATTCGCGTTCTCCAACCCGAACACACGCCCGATCGGCCCGCGGCGGGCTGCTGCGCTTGTGCATGGGCTGATGATCCAACTGTTCGGCGACACGCGGTATTTCGTTCAAGGGGGCGATTGGGGCCACGCCCTCGCGGCATGGGCAGCGCATGATCGCCCGGACGCTCTGCTCGGCATCCATATCAACATGATGACCGTGCGTGCGGAAGATGCCGCTCCGACGACCCGCGAGGAGAAGTCCTTCGCCGACAAGCGGGCCGCGATTGCTGATCAGGAGAGCGCCTACTTTCGCGAGCAAGAAACCTATCCGCAGACACTCGGCGTCGCGATGGCCGACAGCCCGGTCGGAGCGGCAGGCTGGATACTCGAAAAGTTCGGCAAGTGGGCCGATCTTCCGAGAACCGCCAATGGCGACCCCGACATCTGGAGCAAGTTTTCCGAGGAGGAACTCCTCACCAACATCATGCTCTACATCGCGCCGGCATCGTTCGTGACTGCCACCTGGATCTACTATGGCAGCCGGCTTGAGAAGTCGCGGATGCTTCCGGCCGGCACCCGCATCCAGGTGCCGACCGGCGTTGCGGCTTTCCCCGATCCTATGTTCCCGCCGCCGCCGCGCTCGTTCGCGGAGAAGACCTACAACATCGTGCAGTGGACCGACATGCCGCGGGGCGGCCATTTCGCCGCGCTGGAAGAGCCGGAACTGATGCTGGCCGACCTGCGCGCCTTTATCGCGGAGGTGTCGGGAGCGCGCGCCTGAAAGTGAAGATCTCCGTTTCCGATGCGCGGTGCGTGGGGTGCTGTCAAACCAAATGCACCAGTCGGTAAGGAGAGCAGGAGAGAGCGTCTTAGTGCCTCGCCTGAGCAAGCCAGGCAGCTTGTTTCACCGGGTAGCAAATGTCCGGTTTGGGCTCCGAACGTCGATGCTGGTCGGAAGCGCCCGGTGTCGGCTGGGCAGTCGAAGATGGGAGATTGCGGACGTTGCCGAGATTGTCCTCCGAGGCTAAACATTCGCCCCGTGGGGGGAACATGAGCACACAGATCCATATCCGGCCCTTGGCACCTGAAGACTACAGTGCAGTTGGCCGCATCTTCTTCTGCGCTGTGCATGAGGGCACAAGAACCGCCTACAGCTATCAGCAACGGCTTGCTTGGGGCGGAGACGCGATTGACCTTGATCGCTGGAAAGCGCGGGTCAAAGCACTTGGCGGTTTTGTCGCGGAAGCGAACGGCGAGCCAATTGGATTCATTACCATCGACCGCACAGGATATGTCGATCTGGCTTTTGTGCTACCTTCAGCGAGCGGCAGGGGCGTAGGCCGAACCCTCCTAAACGCCGCAGAAGATTGGGCCAAAGACAATGGAGCGACAAAGCTCACAACCGAGGCCAGCTTGGTCGCACATCCCTTCTTTCTAAGGCGCGGGTGGGTCATGGTAGAAGAGGAGCATGTAGAGCGGCAGGGCGTCGTCCTGAAGCGTTAAAAAATGCAAAAGGATATTGCCTGACTTTCCGCGAATGACGGCTTCTGGCTCGCACGACGATCTTGGGACAGAACGGACAGCGGCATATGATGCCGAAGCGGAAGGATGCCGAGGGAGCTTTGAAAATGGAGCTTACAGACGAAGATGTAGACGAGCTGCGTATGCTCGAAGAATCCCTATGGCGTGCAGAGACACGTTTCGACCCCCAGTTGATGGATCGAACTTTCGCTGACGGCTTCATAGAATTCGGTCGCTCCGGTCGTCGTTACGAGAGATCTGAAATGATGTTCGAACAGACCTCAGATGCGAAAATTGAGGCGAAACTTCCTCTCACTGACTATGCTTTGGCCTTCATCGCTCCGAATGTTGCTTTGGCAACTTATACAAGCGAAGTGCGCCATACCGGCACCATCGAAAGGGGCCGTCGCTCATCGCTTTGGATAAAGAATGAAGGCCAGTGGAAGCTTCGCTTCCATCAGCGAACACCGTTCTGAATATCCTTGCCCTTAGATGAAAGCCTAAGTCGCAGGTCTCGAATGACGGCTTCGGGCTCTGGACGACGATCATGGGACGTTCTTGCCGTTCAGCGAGCGGTGGTGACTTAGATAGTCTCCAATAGTTCGATCCGGTTGCCGAAGGGGTCATCAATGTAGATCCTGCGGATCATGGGCAGATCGACATCACGACGATACTCAAGTCCCATGTCTGTTAGGCGCTTCACAGCTTGCTCAAGTGCAGTGACTTCGAAAGCAGGGTGAGCTTTCTTTGCTGGGGTAAAAGGTTCTTCCACACCAAGGTGAACTTCCACTCCGGCTTGGCTGAACCAGACGCCGCCCCTGCCTTGCAAGATCGAAGGCTTATTGACCTCATCAAAGCCCAAGGCTCCTACGTAGAATGCCCGTGCTTGATCCTCGCCGCCCTTAGGCATCGCGAGTTGGACATGATGCATGGCTTTGATCACATCGACCCTCCGAATGGCATACCACTGTATGCATTGTAACAACTTTTTGCGATGTGCCAAGGTCCGCATAGGGCTCGTAACGGCAAAGCTGCATGACGAACGCGGCAAAAATGCCTGACACACTGTTAGTATTTTCCGAAGTTCTTGCACCATGGCGCGGTAATCAGCGTGCGAATCTACATCATTTGTGAACATCGCGCAAAATTACCTTTTGCGTCACGAAATTACCTCGTGCGTGTGCCCACATTCCGGTCTGTGCCCCTCTACTCCGCCAGTGGCGAAGCCATCCGTGCTTTTCACTTTGGATGACCTCATGTCATCGGAAGGGCAAAGCAGGGTGGGCGCAGCCCGACCTGAGGCGGACGGTGATCTGACACACGGGGCCGGAACGACGTCGAGACGATCCACAAGCTCTACTGTGAGCATGTGCCGGACATCATGCAAAAGAAATCAGCTACACATAGATCAGAGGCCTTAGCAAAACTGGTAGCAAGGATCTTCAACCAGGCGACCTTCGAAGATTTGTTCCGCGTATCCTTATTTCAACCGCAAGATGGCCGTCACCGCTATTTGGGACAAAATAGAATTGGCTGATGGCGGTGACTGTGCGAACAACCCTGCGTTGTATGGCATTGCAGATGCGGTCGCAGCCACCAAAGCCAAAAATGGCAGAACTAATGTTTGTTGACCTATGCGAATACGCGCGCCGACTAAAGTCAGCACACTACACCGACGAGCAGATTGATATGATCGTCAAGCTTGCAAAGGAAAGTACTGCCAGCACACGTATTCGGGGTAATATCAGCACTGGGGTCGTGACCTTGAGCGTCGGCTAGTGCTAAAGATCGGGTGCATGGTCACACTTGGTTTCATCTACACGGCCTGATCTTGAGTATCTAGAACTAGGTCTGAACCCTACTAATTGGCTTGACCGAGTTCCTCGCAGGAGCACCAGACGGCGCTAAAAATGCGCGCACTGCTTCAGTGGACTGAGGGCTGAATGCGTGGCGCACCTGCGCCAGCCGGAGAGCAGCTTGGCGCTCATTTGCGCCCCATCAGCCCTCGTCCTTCCGTTTCTCACTTGTTAGTTGGAGGCCGTGCGGTGAGCCTTCAGGTCGGTTTCACCCAATTCGGTATTCATCATCAGCTTGCTGTCCTCGCCGTCTGAACGAAGTCTTCGCTCTTTGCCTGCTCCTGAACTTCAGCGATCTTCTCGATCAGGCCTCTAGAGGCGCGCTCATGGTCATCGTCGCGGCAAGGGCCATTTGGCATGCGGTGTCTCGCCCAGCCGATCAGGGTGTAATGCGCTAAGGTTGCATGGCGAACGAGGTAAAAATGCTTGGTGAAGGATGCAGTGTGCGCGTGGGTTTCCACGCAGGCAGCGGCAAACCCGTCTGCGAATCTACATCCTCAAACACTTCACGCGATCATCGCACAGCGCGCTTTCGGCGCCGCTCTAGGCGATCATTGCCCTTTTCTTCCACGCGCAAAGATGCCTTTTCTGGTATCATCGCCGGGCAGGGGGGGACGATGAAGATCATCCGCGTTCATCACATCGCGATCATCTGCACCGACTATGCGCGGTCGAAAGCGTTCTATTGCGACGTGCTGGGCGCGCGCGTGGTGGCCGAAAACTTCCGGGCGGCACGCGATTCCTGGAAGCTCGACCTCGTGCTGCCGGACGGGACGGGGATCGAGCTGTTTTCCTTCCCCGACCCACCCCCCCGGCCCAACCGGCCCGAGGCGGCCGGCCTGCGGCATCTGGCCTTTGCGGTGAAGGATGTGGCGGCCGAGAAGACGTCGCTGGAAGCGCGGGGCGTGGCCGTGGAACCTGTGCGGATCGACGAATACACCGGCCGGGCCTTCACCTTCTTCGCGGACCCTGACGGCCTGCCGCTGGAGCTTTATCAGGCGTAACCGCAGGGTGCGGCCTGTTCGGCCCCTGTGGCGCAAATGCTTCAGCATGTTCCGGTCGATGACGAAATCTGCTTGGCAGGTCAAAGTCCTGTGATTACACACGCGCTCGATCGCCAGCCTTCCCGCCAGCCTCTTCCCTCACACCCTGACAGGAGAGGTCATGGCAAGGCGAGTTTCGCGCACCATTTCCCGTGCATTTTTGACGCTCATGGCTTCGACGGCCGTTCCCGCAGCCCTGTGGGCGCAAGACGCCCCGGCGACGGAGGACGAGGTCCTCGTCCTCGATCCCATCATCGTGGAAAGCTACGAGGAAGCGGTGCGCCAGGCGCTGGGCACCTCCACCATCACCGAAGAGCAGATCGAGAAGACGCCCGTCGTCAACGACATCTCCGAACTGATCCGCAAGCAGCCGGGCGTGAACCTGACCGGGGCCAGCTCCACGGGGCAGCGGGGCAACCAGCGCCAGATCGACATTCGCGGGATGGGGCCTGAAAACACGCTGATCCTGATCGACGGCAAGCCCGTGCTGTCGCGCAACTCGGTCAAGATGGGGCGCGGGGGCGAGCGGGACTCGCGGGGCGATTCGAACTGGGTCCCGCCCGAGCTGATCGAGCAGATCGAGGTGATCCGCGGCCCCGCGGCGGCCCGTTACGGATCCGGCGCGGCGGGGGGCGTGGTGAACATCATCACCAAGATGCCGACCAAGGAAAGCCTGTCCATCAGCACCCATTTCGACTTTCCCGAATCCTCGGACGAAGGGGACACGAAGCGGCTGAACCTGATCTGGTCGAAACCGCTGAACGACCAGCTGGCCCTGCGCTTCACCGGGAACTTCAACAAGACCGACGCGGACGCCTATGACATCAACGCCGACGCCGTGGCCGAAGAAACGTGCTACGACCGCGCCGGCGCGGTGACCGACTGCGCCGTGCCCGCCGGCAACGAAGGCGTGCGCAACCGCGACTTCAACGGCCTTCTGCGCTGGACGCCGAACGATCAGAACAGCTTCGACTTCGAATTGGGCTATTCGCGCCAGGGCAACATTTTCGCCGGCGACACGCAGCTGTCGAACGGCAGCACCAGCGCCAACGCCGACTTCCTGCAATCCCTTCAGGGGTCGGAAACGAACGTCCTGCGCCGCCGCACCGCCGCCCTGACCCATCGCGGCACCTACGGCTTCGGCAAATCGATGAGCTATCTGCAGTTCGAGAAGACGTCGAACACCCGCCTTCTGGAAGGCACGGCCGGGTCCGGGGAAGGGGCCATCAACGCGCTGGACTTTGGCACGGTCGACCTGCGCAACATCAGCGGCAAGACGGAATGGGTCCTGCCGGGCCAGATCTTCGGCCGGTTGGCCACTTGGACCCTGGGCAGTGAGGTGCGCTACGAACGCATCAACGATCCCGTGATCGTCACCGGTGCGGGCGACATCGACCTTGGGGTGGGGGGCACCGCCGACAGCGCGGAGGACCGCGACCCCGTTCTGGACCAGACGCTGGTCGGCCTTTACGCCGAAGGCAACATCGAGCTGTCGGACCGCCTTTCCCTTGCCCCCAGCCTGCGCGCGGACTGGAGCGAGGATTTCGGCACGACCTTCAGCGGCGGGCTGAACGCGTCCTATCGCGTCACGGACAATTGGACCGTCAAGGGCGGCGTCGCGCGCGCCTTCAAGGCGCCGAACCTGTATCAGGTCAGCCCCAACTACATCTACACCACGCGCGGCAACGGTTGCCCCGTGGGGGTGGAGGGGCCGTGCTACGTTCTTGGCAACGCGGATCTGGAACCGGAAACCTCGGTGAACGCGGAACTGGGCGTCGCGTATGAAAACGACTTCGGCGTGGCGGCCACGCTGACCGCGTTCCACAACAACTACCGCAACCGCATCCAGTCGGGCGACACGCTGCAGGCGCAGGCCTCCTGCGACTTTGACGAGGATCCGGCCACGGCCGACAGCGCCTGCAAGGTCTTCCAGTGGGAAAACATCCCCCGCGCCGTCATCACGGGGGTGGAGGGCAGCTTCAGCACACCACTGAGCGACACGCTGAGCCTGACGACCAACCTCACCTACATGATCAAGTCGGAAAACAAGGAAACCGGCGATCCGCTGAGCCTGGTGCCCAAATACACGATCAACGCTGCGCTGGAATGGGACGCGACCGACAACTGGACGATCATCCCGGCCCTGACCCATTACGGCAAGATCGAGGCCGCGCAGTTCAACGCCCTGACCGGCGCCGACGCCACGAGCACCGAGGACCGCGATCCCTACACCCTCGTGAACCTGTCCACGCGGTATGTTCTGGATGACAGCGTGTCCATCACCGGGGGGATCACGAACCTTCTGGACAAGGACGTGGACCGCACCGGCGTAGGGGCCAACACCTTCAACGAACCGGGCCGCGCCATCTATCTGGGGCTGAGCAAGACCTTCTGACACCAAGGACGGAGGCGCGGCTTTTCGCGACGAATCCCTCGTCAACCCTGCACCCCGCCTCATATGAAAACACACGCAACGAAGAGGGCAAACCATGCTTCATGAATTCCGTAAGTTCATCGCGCGGGGCAACGTGCTCGACCTCGCGGTCGGCATCATCATCGGCGCCGCGTTCACCGCGATCGTCAATTCCATCGTGAAGGACCTGATCAACCCGGTGATCGGCCTGATCATCGGCGGGATCGACTTTTCCAACCTGTACTGGGTGCTGTCGGGCACCGTGACCCCCGGCGCCAGCCTGGACGAAGCGCGCAATTCCGGCGCCGCGATCTTCGCCTACGGCTCCTTCGTGATGGCGGTGATCAACTTCCTGATCGTGGCCTTCGTGGTGTTCCTGCTGGTCAAGGCGGTGAACAAGGTCAAGGACGCGACCCACCACAAGAAAGCGCAAGAGGAAGCCGCCGCCCCCAAGGGTCCGACACAGGAAGAACTGCTGATCCAGATCCGCGACCTTCTGGCGCAAAAGCCGCAGGTTTGACGTTCCCATCCGGGTGGGCTTGGCGTAAGGCCGACGCACCAGCCAAAGGCCCGCCCGGATGAAACTCGACCCCATTGACCGCCGCATTCTGTCCGTCCTGCAAAAGCAGGGACGCATCACCAACGCCGATCTGGCCGAACGGGTGAACCTTTCCGCCTCGGCCTGTCACCGGCGCGTGCAGCGGCTGGAGGAGGAGGGCTTCATCGCGGACTATGTCGCGCTGCTGGACGCCCGCAAGATGGAACGCCCCACCGTCGTCTTCGTCGAGATCACGCTGTCGGGCCAGGCAGACGAGGTTCTGGCCGCGTTCGAGGCCGCCGTTCAGCGCATCCCCGACGTGATGGAATGCCACCTGATGGCCGGCACGGCCGATTACCTTCTGAAGGTGCTGGCCGCCGACACCGAGGATTTCGCCCGCATCCACCGCCAGTCGCTGGCCCGGCTTCCGGGCGTGGCGCAGATGCATTCGTCCTTCGCGCTGAAGACCGTGTTCCGCACCACCGCCATACCCGTGTAACGAAAAACCCCCAAGCCTGGGCAAGGGGGTTCAACGGTGGACCCGAAGGCCCCAGCTTTGGACGCGAACGTCTTAGAGGTTGCCCTCGCGCTGCGCTTTCTTGCGAGCGAGTTTACGGGCACGACGAACGGCCTCGGCTTGCTCACGCGCTTTCTTGACGGACGGTTTCTCGAAATGTTGCTTGAGCTTCATTTCGCGGAAAACGCCTTCACGCTGAAGTTTTTTCTTCAGGGCCCGAAGGGCCTGTTCGACGTTGTTGTCACGGACGCTGACCTGCATGGTGTCACCACCTTCCTAAGCTAGAGTTGCACGATTGTGCAGGCAGCGCCCATATAGAACACTATATCCCCCATGTCCACCGCAACGGAGGTATGAGCATGGAAAGCACCGAAGTGAAGAACGCCGTCATCGACGCGGCCCTGGCGCATGTCGCCTTCGACGGCTGGTCCGAGGCGACGTTGCGGGCCGCGCTGACCGATGCCGGCGTGTCGCACGGGCTGGGCCGCGCCCTGTTTCCGCGCGGTGCGGTGGATCTGGCGCTGGCCTATCACTGGCGCGGCGACGCCCGCATGGTGGACCGTGCGGCCACCGTGGCGCTGGACGACATGCCCTACCGCCAGCGGGTCGCCACCCTGATCCGCCTGCGGCTGGAGGAGGCCGACAAGGAGGCCGTCCGTCGCGGCTCCACCCTGTTCGCGCTGCCGCAACATGCGGGGGACGGCGCGCGCGCCATCTGGCACACGGCGGACATGATCTGGCGCACGCTGGGCGATACGTCGCAGGACGTGAACTGGTACACGAAGCGGGTCACCCTGTCGGGCGTCTATGCCGCAACGGTTCTGTTCTGGCTGGGCGACGACAGCACGGACCATCAGGCGACCTGGGACTTCCTGGACCGCCGGATCGAAGGCGTGATGAAGTTCGAAGGGCTGAAGGCCCGCTATGCCGGCAACCCGCTGGCGAAGATGGCGGCCTTCCCGCTGTCCTGGATCCGGGCGCCGAAGGGGCGGGACGACATGCCGGGGCGCATGTCATGATCCCCGAGGACATGCCCGAACTGATGCGCGCCGTCACCATCCGCGAACATGGCGCGCCCGAGGTTCTGACGATCGACTATGTGCCGACGCCCGTGCCCAGCCATGGCCAGATCCTGATCCGCGTGGCCTTTGCGGGCGTGAACCGCCCCGACGCTCTGCAACGCGCCGGCCAGTACGCGCCGCCGCCCGACGCCTCCCCCTTGCCGGGGCTGGAATGTGCGGGTTATGTGGCGGCGGTGGGGCCGGGGGTCACCCACTGGAAGATCGGCGATCCGGTCTGCGCGCTGCTCCCGGGCGGCGGTTACGCGACCCACGTGGTCACGCAGGCCGACCACGCCCTGCCCATCCCCGAGGGGCTGAGCCTTGCCGAAGCGGCCTGCCTGCCCGAAACCTGCTTCACCGTCTGGTCGAACATGGTGATGCGCGGTGGACTGGCGGCGGGGGAGCGGTTTCTGGTGCATGGAGGGTCTTCCGGCATCGGGACGACGGCGATCCAGATCGCCTGCGCGCTGGGCGCCCGCGTCTTCGCCACCGCCGGTTCGGACGAGAAATGCGAGGCCTGCGCCGATCTGGGGGCCGAGGCCGTGAACTACCGCGACAGCGACTTCGTGGAGATGCTGCGCGCGGTGGGCGGGGCGGATGTCATCCTCGACATGGTGGGGGGCGATTACCTGCCGCGGAACCTGCGGGCCTTGGCCGATGACGGCCGCTTGGTCCAGATCGCCTTCCTGCAGGGCGCCAAGGTGGAGTTGAACATGGCCGAGGTCATGACCCGCCGCCTGACGGTCACCGGATCGACGCTGCGCCCCCAATCCACGCTGCAAAAGGCGCGGATCGCGAAAGAGGTGCAGCGCCACGTCTGGCCGATGATCGCGGCGGGCCATCTGCGTCCGGTGATGGACAGCACGTTTTCCATGGACGATGCGGCGAAGGCCCATGCACGCATGGAAAGCTCCGCCCATATCGGGAAGATCGTGCTGGAGATGCCGGGGGATTGACCCTGCCAAGGGGCAGGGGACGCATTTTCCCTTCCCCTTGGCCGGTCCTTGACCTATATACGACGTCAATTCCCGAAAGCGAAAGTCGCGGGCCCGCCCCGCAGCCGTTTCCCGGCCCGGGAGAGATGTGTAAAGGAGCAACCCATGACGAAGCCCCTGATGGCAAAGGCGACGGCCGTCTGGCTGATCGACAACACGACGTTGTCCTTCCGGCAGATCGCCGATTTCTGCGGCATGCACGAGCTTGAGGTGCAGGGCATCGCCGACGGCGATGTCGCGACCGGCGTGAAGGGTTTCGATCCGGTGGCCAACAACCAGCTTGACCCTGCCGAGGTCGAGAAGGGCCAGAAGAACCCGCTTCACAAGCTGAAGCTGAAATACAACGCCGCCGCTCAGGGCGAGGACAAGCGTCGCGGTCCCCGCTACACGCCCCTGTCCAAGCGTCAGGACCGTCCGAACGCGATCCTGTGGCTGGTGAAGTTCCACCCGGAACTGACCGACGGCCAGATCGCGAAACTGGTCGGCACCACGAAGCCCACGATCCAGTCCATCCGCGAACGGACGCATTGGAACATCGGCTCCATGACGCCGATCGATCCGGTGGCGCTGGGCCTGTGCCGTCAAACGGAACTTGATTCGATCGTGCAGCAGGCGGCCCGCAAGCGCGCGGCCGAAGGCGGCGTGATGACGGATGACGAACGCCGCAAGCTGGTGTCCACCGAACAGTCGCTGGAGATGGAGGACGAGCCCCGCATGCCGTCCGACTTCGACATTTTCACCAAGCGCGAAGAGGAGGAGGACAAGTCCTCCGTCGACTATTCGGACGCCGAAAGCTTCTTCAAGCCCGCCGGAGAGACGGTGCATGACGAGGATGACGAATACGATCGTCGCTGACACGAACGCCCGGGGGAAACCCCGGGCGTTTTGCTTTCAGGTCAGGCGCGCGCCACGCGTTTCGGTCCGGATCGTGGCCGCCGCCAGTGCCGCCAGCAGCAAAAGGCCTGCGAACAGCCCGATCGCCACGGTGAAGCTGTAGGCCACCACCAGCCCGACGACCGACGGCGCCGCCAACCCGCCCAGCCGCGCCATCGCCCCCGCCGTGCCCATTCCGGTCCCGCGCAAGGCGGTCGGGTACAGTTCCGGCGTGAAGGCGTACAGCGCGCCCCAGGTGCCCAGCAGTGCAAAGCTCATCAGCAGCAGGGAGGCTGCGATCAGCGTGGCGCCCCCCGCCACCGTGAACAGCAGGCATCCGGCGGCCGAGGCCAAAAGGAAGCCGATCAGCGTCGGCCTGCGACCCCACCGCTCTACCCCATAGGCGGCCAGCGCGTATCCCGGCAATTGCGCCAGCGCGAGGATCACGAGGAAGCCGTAGCCCCGCACAAATCCGAAGCCTTCGGAGGCCAGCCGCCCCGGCACCCAGACAAACACCCCGTAATAGGCGACGGACACAAGGAACCACAGCGCCGCCACCGCCACCGTCATGCGACGCAGGTCGGACGTGAATCCCTGTGCGGGGGGCAGCGACAGCGTGCCTTCGGGCATCGTCCGGCCGTTCACGCGCAGCACCTTGGTCAACACGGCGCGGGCCTCCGCCTCGCGCCCCGCCTTCAGCAGGTACATGGGGGATTCGGGAATCCACAGCCGCAACCAGATGCCGATCAGGGCGGGCAAGGCGGCGACCGCGAACATCCAGCGCCACGCCTCGGCCGCGCCCATCAGGCTGGCGATCCAGGCGGTCAGGGCGACGATCAGCGTGCCGACAGCCCAGAATCCTTCCAGCCCGACCAGCCAGCGGCCACGGTTCTTTGGCGGCAGGAATTCGGCCATCATCGCGTAATCGACCGGCAGGGTGCCGCCCACGGCCACGCCGGTCAGGAACCGCAGCGCCAGCAGGATGCCAAAGCTGGGCGCAAAGACCGACAAAAGCCCGAACGCGGCGTCGCAGGCCACCGTGATCAGCAACACGCGCCGCCGTCCGATCCGGTCCGCCAGCCGCCCGAAGGCCGCAGCGCCCAAGAACATCCCCAGAAAGAACAGCGTGCCCGTCTGCAAGGCCTGCGGGATCGTCAGCCCGAACGTGGCCGCGATGGAGGCGGCGGAGAAACCGACCGCCAGCACCTGCATCGCGTCCGCCGTCCAGACCAGCCCGAAGATGCCCAGAAGCCGCCACTGGAAGCGACCTGCGCCGCCCGTCGTCAGAACCTCGTCCACCGTGTGCTGCATCGCGTCCCCCGCCTGGTTGACGCTTTTGTTACGGCACAGCGGGCAAAAGGAAAGAAAAAAGGGGCCGCGCGGCCCCTTCCTTCAGATCGCGCAGGTCACGCCCGTGCCCCGCAGCCCGCAATAGCCGTCCGGGTTCTTGGCCAGATACTGCTGGTGATAGTCCTCGGCGTAATAGAACTCCGGCACCGGAATGATCTCGGTCGTGACGGCGCCGTAGCCGGCGGCCTTCAGGCCTGCCTCGAACTCGGCCTTCGTCGCCTCGGCCGCGGCTTTCTGTTCGGGGGTGTAATAGTAGATGCCCGAGCGGTAGGTGGAGCCGACGTCGTTGCCCTGCCGCATCCCCTGCGTGGGGTCGTGGTTTTCCCAGAACACCTTCAGCAGATCGGTGAAGCTGACGACCTTCGGGTCGAAGATCACGCGCACCACCTCGTTATGCCCCGTAAGCTGGGTGCAGGTTTCCTTATAGGTCGGGTTCGGCGTGTAGCCGCCCGCATATCCGGCCATGGTCAGCCAGACGCCCGGCACCTGCCACAGGCGGCGTTCAACGCCCCAGAAGCAGCCCATGCCGAACATGGCCTCCTCGAACCCCTCGGGGACGGGGGATTTCAGCGGGATGCCGGAAATGAAATGCGTGTCGGCCGTGGGAAGCGGCTGGGCGCGGCCGGGAAGGGCGTCTTCGGGCCGGACCATCGCGGCGGGTTTGGAAAAGAACATGGGAAACCTCCGTTCGTTGGGGCCAATATAGGAAGCCGCAGGCGCTATAGGAAGCTTTGCGGATCGATGTCGATGGCAAGGCGCAGGTTGGCGGGCAGCTTCAGCTGTCCTGCCCATTCGGCCAGCGCCGCCTGGAAGGGGGCACCCCGTTCAGCCTTCACCAGAAGGCGCACGCGGTGCCGGCCGCGCACCCGCGCGATGGGGGCGGGGGCGGGGCCGTAGATCTGTGCGCCGATGGTCCGCAACGGCCCGTCGCGCCGCGCCAGTTCGCCCGCGAAGTCGAACACCACGGCCACGTCCGGATGGGACAGGATGATGCCCGCCATCCGCCCGTAAGGGGGCGCGCCGGCCATGCGCCGCTCGGCGGCCTCGGCCCGCCAGAAGTCTTCCTCGTTCCCCGTCAGGATGGCACGGATCACGGGATGTTCGGGCTGGTGGGTTTGCAGCAGCGCCACGCCCGCCTTTTCGGCCCGCCCCGCACGGCCCGCGACCTGCCGCATCAGCTGGAAGGTGCGTTCCGCCGCCCGCAGGTCCGACCCTTGCAGGCCCAGATCCGCGTCGATCACCCCGACCAGCGTCAGCAGCGGGAAATTGTGCCCCTTGGCCACGATCTGCGTGCCGATGATGATGTCGGCGCCGCCCCCCGCAATCGTCTCGATCGCCTCCTTCAACGCCCGCGCGGATCCGAACAGGTCCGAGGACAGGACCGACACACGCGCCTCCGGAAAGCGTTCGGCGACCTCCTCGGCCAACCGCTCCACCCCCGGGCCGACGGCGGCCATCTTGCCTTCGACGGAACAGGCCGGACAGGTCTCCGGCACCGGCCGCGTCGCGCCGCATTGATGGCAGACAAGGCGCTTCAGGAAGCGGTGTTCGACCATCCGCGCGTCGCACTCGGTGCAGCCCACCTGATGCCCGCAGGCGCGGCAGATGGTGACGGGGGCATAGCCCCGCCGGTTCAGGAACAGAAGCGACTGTTCCCCCGCCAAGATGCGCTTTTCCACCTGCCGGGCCAGCGTTTCAGAGATCCAGCGGTTCGACGGCAGCTTTTCCGCCCGCATGTCGATGGCGTGCATTTCGGGCAGTTCGGCGGTGCCGAAGCGGGCGGTCAGGTCCAGACGGCGATACTTGCCGCTGTCGGCGTTCACCCATGTTTCCAGCGCGGGGGTGGCCGAGGCCAGCACCACCTGCGCCCCGCAGATCGACGCCCGCAGCACCGCCATGTCGCGGGCGTTGTACAGCACCCCCTCCTCCTGCTTGTAAGAGGTGTCGTGCTCCTCATCCACGACGATCAGGCCCATCTCGCGGAAGGGGAGGAACAGGGCCGACCGCGCGCCGACGACCAGCTGCGCCTCCCCCTCGCCGATCATGCGCCAAAGGCGGCGGCGTTCGGTGGAGGTGACGCCGGAATGCCATTCGGCGGGCTTCGCGCCGAACCGCGCCTCGACGCGGTCCAGAAACCCAGCCGTCAGCGCGATCTCGGGCAGCAGGACCAGCGCCTGACGGCCCTGACGCAGGCATTCCGCGACGGCTTCCAGATACACCTCTGTCTTGCCCGATCCGGTGACGCCTTTCAGCAGCGTGGTCCCATAGGTGCCGCTGGCCACGGCGGCGGCCAGCGCGGCGGCGGCCTCGGCCTGGCTGTCGGACAGGTCCTTCGACGGCAGGTTCGGGTTCAGGCGCGGATAGGGCAGATCGCGGGGGGCGTCCTCCTCGGCCAGCACGCCGGCCTTCACCAGGCCTTTGAGCACGGCGGTGGACACGCCGGCCTCGGCCGCGAGCTCCCCAGCCGTGACCCAGACGCCGCCAAAGGCGTCCAGCGCGTCCATCACCCGCAGCCGCGCCTCGGTTTCCCGTGCCGGCTCGCGCCCGGTGGCGCGCAGCACGCGGCGGGTGGCGGGGCCCGCGCCAAGGTCCGGCGCGCGTGTGGCCAGCCGCAGCATCTGGGGCAGGGGGGTCAGGGTGTAATCGGCGGCGCGCTGCAGGAAGGTCCGCATTTCGTCCCGCAGGGGGGCGGCGTCCAGAACGCGGGTGACGGGGCGCACGCGGTTGATGTCGAAGTTGCCCTCGCCCTTGCCCCAGACGCAGCCCAGAACCCGGCGCGGGCCCAGCGGCACCTCCACCAGATCGCCGGCCACGCAGCCGCCTTCGGGCGCCTTGTAGTCCAGCGGGCGGCCCAGCGGCTCGGTCGTCAGGACGCCGACCAGATCGCCTTCGGCAAACCGTTCCGACACGCGCACTCCCTTTCCCATGCCCTTCGCTTGCGCTATCACGGGGGCGGCCCCGGGGGAAACCCCGCACATCCCGCCCGTATCCAATCCAAGGAACAGCTTCATGAAATTCTTCGTCGATACCGCCGACGTCGCGGCCATCCAGGAACTGAACGACCTGAACCTGGTCGACGGCGTGACCACCAACCCGTCGCTGATCCTGAAATCGGGCCGCGACATCCTGGAGGTCACGAAAGAGATCTGCTCGATCGTGTCCGGTCCCGTATCGGCCGAAGTCGTGGCGCTGAAAGCGGACGACATGATCGCCGAAGGCCGCAAGCTGGCCGAAATCGCGTCCAACATCGCCGTGAAGGTGCCGCTGACCCATGACGGCCTGAAATGCTGCAAGGTTCTGTCGGACGAAGGTTTCATGGTCAACGTCACGCTGTGCTTCACCGCCAACCAGGCGCTGCTGGCCGCCAAGGCGGGCGCCACGTTCATCAGCCCCTTCATCGGCCGCCTCGATGACATGAACCTGGACGGGCTGGAGCTGATCCAGGACATCCGCACGATCTACGACAATTTCAGCTTCCAGACGCAGATCCTGGCGGCCTCGGTCCGCAACGCCAACCACGTGTCGCAATGCGCGCTGATCGGCGCCGACGTGATCACCGCGCCGCCCGCCGTCATCAAGGGTCTGGCCAGCCACCCGCTGACCGACAAGGGTCTTGAAACGTTCATGGCCGACTGGGCCAAGACCGGTCAGAAGATCGTCTGAGACACGGTTCGCGCGGTCCGGGATCCGGGCCGCGCCCGCGGGACGGCGACGTTCCGCAAGGAATGGAGTATGAGATGCCCACCTACACCGCATTGACCACCCTGCCGGGCGAGGACGCCGCCGATTCCCTTGCCGAAGCGATCGAGCGGATGGAGCCGGAGCCTTCGGGCGTCGGCGTGTTCGAGATCGAGGACGGCTCGGGCCTGTGGGAGGTGGGCGCCTATTTCCTCGACGCCCCGGACGCGGTGACGCTGGAACTGCTGCGCACAGCCTTTGGCGCCGCGCCCTTCGTGATCTCCGAAGTGCCCGAGGTGGACTGGGTCGCGCATGTGCGCCGAGAACTCGCGCCCGTGGACGCGGGCCGCTTCTTCGTCTTCGGCTCGCACGATGCCGGAAAGGTGCCCGCCGGTCGCGTGCCCTTGCAGATCGAGGCGACGGTCGCCTTCGGCACGGGCCATCACGGCACGACGCTGGGCTGCCTGCGCGCGCTGGACCGCCTGCTGAACGAGGGCGCGAGTTTCGCCAATGTGGCCGACATCGGCTGCGGGACGGCCGTGCTCGCGATGGCCGCGGCAAAGGAACTGCCCGAGGCGCGCATCCTCGCCTCCGACATCGACGAGGTGGCGGTGGACGTCGCCCGCGCGAATGTGGAGATCAACCATCTGGCCGGCCGCGTGGCCTGCATGGAAGCGGCGGGCTTTGCCCATCCCGACATCCAGTCCGCGGCCCCGTTCGACCTGATCTTCGCCAACATCCTGAAAGGGCCGCTGGTCGAACTGGCGCCCGACATGGCGCGGAACGCGGCGCAGGGGGGAATCATCATCCTGTCCGGGCTGCTGGTCGTGCAGGCGGAGTCGATTCTGGCGGCCTATGAAGCGCAGGGCTTCGCCCTGGTCCACCGCGAGGATCTGGGTGAATGGTCCGCCCTGACGCTGCGCAAGGCGTAAGACAAGGCAAAGGCCGCGGCGGGTTTCCCCGTGCGGCCTGTCCTTCGGTCGGTTGACGCGAAAGCGTCCGGTCAGATGCGGTCGATGTCGCCGCGGGTCAGACCGATGTCGTCCAGTTCACGGTCCGACAGCTTGTTCAGCGCCGAACGGGTGACGCGAGCATCGTTCCAGTCACGGATCGCCTGGAAGAAGGTGGCGAAGGGCGACGTCTGGGTACCGATCGACGCGCGGGGGGTCGTCTCGATAACGGCCATGGGGTTCAGTCCTTTTCACAAACGGATCAATTATGCAGCACCCTTGCTGCATGGACGTCAAATAGTCGGGCGCCGTGCATACGGCAACGGGCGCGTTCGCATCCCCGTGATGCAGGGAACGCATGGCTCGCGTCGTAATATCGTCATGCGCCGGGTGACAGATGTTCGCGCTTCGTGCTATCCCGTTGAAAACGGACAGGAGACGGCATGCGCGTGTTGGGAATCGACCCGGGCCTCAGGAACATGGGCTGGGGCGTCATCGACGTGACGGGCGTGCGCGTCACCCATGTCGCGAACGGCGTCTGCCATTCGGTGGGGGATGATCTGGCGCGCCGCCTGTGTTCCCTCCACGCCCAGCTGACCGATGTGGTGGCACGATATGCCCCCGACACGGCGGCGGTGGAACACACCTTCGTCAACAAGGACGCCGCCGGCACGCTGAAGCTGGGGCAGGCGCGGGGGGTCGCGCTTCTGGTGCCCGCCCAGGCGGGGCTGGAGGTGGGGGAATACGCCCCGAACGCCGTGAAGAAGACGGTGGTGGGCGTGGGCCATGCGGCCAAGCAGCAGATCGACCACATGGTGCGCCTGCATCTGCCCGGCGTGGTCATTGCCGGGCCGGACGCCGCCGACGCGCTGGCCGTGGCCATCTGCCATTCCCATCACGTGCAAAGCGCCGGCCGCCTTCAGGCCGCCTTGGCGAGGGCGACGGCATGATCGGCCGCATCGCCGGACGCCTGGAATACCGCGCGATGGATCACGTGCTGATCGACGTGCGCGGTGTGGGATACCTCGTCTACGTGTCGGACCGGACGCTCGCCTCCCTTCCCGGACCGGGGGAGGCGGTGGCGCTGTATACGGAGCTTCTGGTGCGGGAGGACATCCTGCAACTGTTCGGCTTCCCTACGCTGGTGGAAAAGGAATGGCACCGCCTTCTGATGACGGTGCAGGGCGTGGGGGCGCGGGCGTCAATGGCGATTCTGGGTGCCTTGGGGGCGGAAGGCGTGTCTCGCTCCATCGCGCTGGGCGATGCGCGTTCGATCCAAGCGGCGCCTGGCGTCGGGCCCAAGATCGCGCAACGCGTGGTGCTGGAGCTGAAGTCCAAGGCGCCGTCGGTCATGGCCATGGGCCGGGTGGAGCTGGACGATCCGGTGCTGGAGGAGGAACCGGCCCCCGGGCCTGCGCCCAAACGTCGCGCCGCGGCGAAACCTTCCAATGTCGCGAACACAGCGGACGCCCTCTCGGCCCTCGCCAATCTGGGCTATGCGCCGGCGGACGCGGCTTCGGCCGTGATGCAAACGGCGGCCGAGATGCCGGAGGCCGACACCACGACCCTGATCCGCCTGTCCCTGCGGCGTCTTGCCCCGAAGGAGTGATCGGCCCATATCCGCCAAAACGGAGGTGACCATGGGTTATGCGAAGACCGCCATCCTGATGGCCGCGATGACGGCGCTGTTTCTGGGCGTCGGGGCCCTGCTGGGCGGGCGCGGCGGGATGATGATCGCGCTGGTCATCGCCGTCGGGATGAACGCGTTCAGCTACTGGAACTCCGACAAGGCGGTGCTGCGGATGCACAACGCCCGTCAGGTGGACGAACGGACGGCGCCCGAATATTACCGTCTGGTGGCGGGGCTGGCCGCGAATGCCGGGATGCCCATGCCCAGGGTGTTCATCATCGACACCGACCAGCCCAACGCCTTCGCCACCGGCCGCAATCCGGAGAACGCCGCCGTGGCCGCCACCACCGGCCTTCTGCAACGCCTGACGCGCGAGGAACTGGCCGGCGTGATGGCGCATGAACTGGCGCATGTGAAGAACCACGACACGCTGATCATGACGATCACGGCGACGTTTGCCGGCGCCATCTCGATGCTCGCGAACTTCGCGATGTTCTTTGGCAACCGCGACCGTCCGGGCGGGATCTTCGGCACGCTGGCGCTGATGATCCTCGCGCCTTTGGCGGCCGCGCTGGTGCAGATGGCGATCTCCCGCTCTCGGGAATACGAGGCTGACCGGATGGGGGCGGAGATTTGCGGCCACCCGTTGTGGCTGGCGGGCGCCCTGCAGAAGATCGAGGCCTTCGCCCTGCGGATCGACAACCCGGCGGCCGAGCGCAATCCGGCCACGGCGCATATGTTCATCATCAACCCGCTGCACGCCTTTGCGCATGACAAGCTGTTTTCGACCCACCCGAAGACCGCGAACCGCGTGGCGGCCCTTCAGGCGATGGCGGCAGGCATGCCAGTGGCCACCCGACCCAGCGTGCCGCGCGTTCCGCCCACCAAGCCCCGCGGTCCCTGGGGCTGATCGGGGCTTGCGGCCCCCCCCGCGTTCCGCGATTGTTCGCATATGAGCGAGCCCGATCCCACCCTGCGCCCCGAGCGTTTGCCCGAAGACCATGACCGCGCCCTTCGCCCGCAAGGGCTGGAGGAGTTCATCGGCCAGGCCGAGGCGCGCGCCAATCTGCGCGTCTTCATCGAATCGGCCAAGATGCGGGGCGAGGCGATGGACCACACCCTGTTCCACGGCCCGCCCGGTCTGGGCAAGACGACGTTGGCGCAGATCATGGCGCGGGAACTGGGCGTCGGCTTCCGCATGACCTCGGGCCCCGTGCTGGCCAAGCCCGGCGATCTGGCAGCGATCCTGACCAACCTTGAACCCCGCGACGTGCTGTTCATCGACGAGATCCACCGGCTGTCCCCGGTGGTGGAGGAAGTGCTGTATCCCGCGCTGGAAGATTTTGCGCTGGATCTGGTGATCGGGGAAGGGCCCGCCGCGCGGACCGTGCGGATCGATCTGCAACCTTTCACGCTGGTGGGCGCCACGACCCGTCTGGGCCTGCTGACGACGCCCCTGCGCGACCGTTTCGGCATCCCGACCCGCCTGCAATTCTACACGATCGAGGAGTTGGACCTGATCGTGTCGCGCGGCGCGCGGATGCTGGGCATCGCCACCGAACCAGACGGCACGCGAGAGATCGCCCGCCGCGCGCGCGGCACCCCACGCATCGCCGGCCGCCTTTTGCGTCGCGTCGTGGACTTCGCGCTGGTCGAAGGCGACGGCAAGATCACCCGCGACATCGCCGACAACGCGCTGCTGCGGCTGGGGGTGGACGATCTGGGCCTTGACGGCGCCGACCGCCGTTACCTTTTGCTGCTGGCCGAAAACTATGGCGGCGGGCCGGTGGGGGTGGAAACCATCGCCGCCGCCCTGTCCGAAGCCCGAGACGCGGTGGAGGAGGTCATCGAACCCTATCTTCTGCAGCAGGGCCTCATCCAGCGGACGCCGCGCGGACGGATGCTGGCGCAGAAGGCCTGGCAGCACATCGGCATCGCCCCCCCACGTGGACAACCCGACCTTTTCACATGACCCCTGACGACATCCTTCCGCTGTTCACCCATCCCGACGGCTTTCGCTGCGCCCGCTGGGGTCGCCCCATCGTGCCCATCGTCTTCGGGGTGGAGGAGGACACCCTTCAGCTTGTCAAAGGCGCGATCGAGGCCGTGGTCGCCACCGCCGGCCACCGCATGGCCGAACATGATCCCGAACTCGGCGCGAACCTGATGGTGTTCTTCGTCCGCGACTGGGCCGAGCTGGCGGCCGTGCCGGACCTGCACCACCTTCTGCCCGATCCGGGCGCGCTGACCGGCGACGTTGCCCGCCTGTTCCGCTTCGATCCGTCGGGTGCGATCACGCTGGGCCTGTTGTGCCTGCGGATGGGTGGCGCCTTGGCCGATGCCCCAGCGGAACCGCTGCTGCTGGATCAGGCCGCGCGGATGATGCTGACCTGGGCCGGCGATCCGGTTCTGGTGCGGGACGGCGTGTTGCGGGACGACATCGCGGCCCTGCTGCGCGCCGCCTATGACCCGATCCTGCCCCCGCACGCGACCGATCCCAGTCACGCCCTGCGGATGGCCGCGCGCACATGATCCACCGCTTTTCCACCCGCGTGTATTACGAGGACACCGATCTGGGCGGCATCGTTTACCACGCGAACTACCTGAAGTTCATCGAACGGGCGCGCAGTGAATGGGTCGAAAGCCTCGGCCTTGACCAGAACGCGATGCGGGATGCAGGGCAGGTCTTCGCCGTCACCCGGATCGAGGCAGACTTCCTGCGGCCCGCGCGCCTTGGCGACCGGCTGGAGGTGGAAACGGGGGTGGCCGCGCTCACCCCCGCCCGCGCCACGCTGTGCCAGACGGTGACGCTGGACGGCCAGCCCCTGTTCCGCGCCGTGGTGGTGCTGGCCTGCCTGTCGGGCGCGCGGCCCGTGCGGCTGCCCGACCAGCTGCGGCAAGCTGCCGCCGGATGACGAGTTCGTGTTGGCATTCCCCCTGCAAAGAAGATAGAATCGCCGCTAAGAGGCCATAAGGGCCCCATTCGGACGAGCAGGCATAATGGAAACGCAAACTCTGGCCGCGGCGCACGAGATCGACTTCTCGATGCTCTCGCTTTTCGCACGCGCAACGCTGACCGTGAAACTGGTCATGATCGTTCTGATGATCATGTCGGTCTGGTCGTGGGCCATCATCATTCAGAAGCACATCGCCTTCAAGCTGGCCCGCCGCGAGGCGACGGTCTTCGACCGCGCCTTCTGGTCCGGCGAGCCGCTGGACGAACTGTTCGAGAAGACCGGATCGCAGCCCGACGGCGCGTCCGAGAAGATCTTCGCCGCCGGCATGATGGAATGGCGCCGCAGCCACCGTCAGGACGGCAAGCTGATCGCGGGCGCGCAGTCGCGCATCGACCGGTCCATGGACGTCGCCATCAACAAGGAGGCCGAGCACATGCAGAAGGGCCTCGGCGTTCTGGCGACCGTGGGCTCCATCTCTCCGTTCATTGGGCTGTTCGGCACGATCGTCGGGATCACCAACTCGTTCGAGCAGATCGCGATCAGCCAGAACACCAACCTGGCCGTCGTCGCCCCTGGCATCGCCGAGGCGCTGCTGGCCACCGGCATCGGCCTGATCGCGGCCATCCCGGCGGTGATCTTCTACAACAAGCTGAACACCGACAGCGAACGCATCCTTGGCGGATACGAGGCGTTTTCGGACGAATTCTCCACCATCCTTTCGCGCCAGCTGGACGCCTGATCCATGGCCGGAGGGGTGATGCGCAGTGCGGGCGGCGGCCGCCGCGGTGGACGCCGCCGGCGGCGGGGCGGGGCGCCCATGTCCGAAATCAACATCACGCCCTTCGTGGACGTGATGCTGGTGCTTCTGATCATCTTCATGGTCGCCGCACCCATGCTGACGGTGGGCGTGCCGGTGGAATTGCCGGACACGGCCGCCAGCGCCCTCCCGACCGAGCAGGAGGAGCCGCTGGCCATCACCGTCACGGGCGACAACCGCCTGATGATCCAGCAGTCCGAGGTGCCGGAGGCCGAACTGATCCCCCGCCTGACCGCCATCGCGGCCGAGCGCGAGAACCGCAAGATCTTCCTGCGCGCCGACGGCGCCGTGGCGTACGAGCGCGTGGCGCAGATCATGGGCGCGCTGAACGCGGCGGGCTTCAACAGCATCGGCCTTGTCACCGACAGCGACGGACCGACCTTCGGTGGAAACTAAGGGTATCTCGTTCATGAGAACGGGCGTCATCATCTCGACCGCCGGCCACGTGCTGCTGATCCTGTGGCTGCTGTTCGGCGGGCTGTTCCAGTCCGAACCGCCACCGCCCATGGCGGTGACGGACGTGTCCATCATGTCGAACGCCGAGTTCAACGAGATGGTCGCGGAAACCGAAAGCCGAAGCGAAGAGGCGGCCGAGCCCGCACCGGCCCCGCCGCCGCCGACCCCGCCGCGGAGCCGTCCGGCGCCCGCGCCCGAACCCGAGCCGGCCCCCGAGCCCGCGCCGGAGCCTGAGCCGGCCCCGACGCCCGCGCCCGCGCCGACGCCGGCCCCCGCCGCGCCGGAGGTGGCGCCGACGCCCGCGCCCGAAACGCCGCAGCCGCAGGCCGTGCTGCCGCCCGCACCCGTGGAACAGCCGCAGCTGTCGCCCGACGAAAGCCCGCGTCCGCGCCAGGCCCCCCGCGTTGCGCCGACCCCGGCCCCCGCGCCATCCCCGCGCGCCGAGGTGGCGGAAACACCGACCCCTGCCGTGACGGAGGAGCCGACCGAGACGCCGACGCCGGAGCCGGAACCCCAGCCCGAACAGGCCCCGCCCGAAGCCACGACCGAGGTCGTGCCCGAAGCGCAGCCGCAGGCGAACCTTGCCCCCGCCGGAAGCCCGCGTCCGCGGGACCGTCCGCAGCGCCCGGCCGCCCCCGCGCAGGCCGAACGCCCGACGCAACAGGCCGAGAACACCGAGAAGCCGGCGGAAAAACCAGCCACACCGGCGGCGAAGCCGGCGACTCCCGCGGCAAAGCCCGCAACGCCGGCCGCGAAGCCTGCGACGCCCGCCGCAAAACCGGCCGCGCCTGCGGAAACGGAAAGCGAAAGCGACGCCGTGAACGACGCGCTGGCCGAAGCCCTGGGCAGCGGAGAGGCCGAAGCTCCCGCCCGCCCGTCCGCACCCTCCGGCCCGCCCATGACCTCGGGCGAGAAAGACACGCTGCGGGTCGCGGTGCAGCAATGCTGGAATGTCGGCTCCCTTTCGACGGAAGCGTTGCAAAGCACGGTGACCGTGGGCTTCTCCGTCTCGCAAGGCGGGGTGCCGGATTCGGGCTCGGTCAAGATGGTCGGCTATGAAGGCGGATCGGACGCTGGTGCGCGCCAAGCCTTCGAGGCTGCACGCCGCGCGATCATCCGCTGCGGGGCTAAGGGCTTCCCCCTGCCGCCGGAAAAATACGACCAGTGGCAGAATATCGAGATTGTCTTCAACCCGGCGAACATGCGCGTGAAGTGACGTGGCGCGCAGGCCGCCTATACTATCGGAAAACGCCAGAGGATGAGAATGTTCAGAACCCTCACCACCGCCGCCGCGCTTGCGCTTTCCCTGTTCGGGGGCGTGGCCCATGCCCAGCAGGGCCCCCTCCGGATTGAGATCACCGAAGGCGTGATCGAGCCGCTGCCCTTTGCCCTGCCGACGTTCTCGGGCGGCGGGCAGGTGGCGGGCGACATCAGCCGCCTGATCGCGGCCGACCTGTCGGGCACCGGCCTTTTCCGGGAAATCCCGTCCTCGGCCTTCATCTCCAACGTGTCGAGCTTCGACGCGCCGGTTGCCTACAACGACTGGAAGGCGATCAACGCGCAGGCGCTGATCACCGGCAACGTCATCCAGCAGGGCAACCGCATCACGGTGCAGTTCCGCCTGTTCGACATCTTCTCGGGCCAGCCGCTGGGTGACGGTCTGCAATTCGCGGGCACCACGGACACCTGGCGCCGCATGGCCCACAAGGTGGCCGACGCCGTCTACAGCCGCATCACCGGCGAGGGTCCGTATTTCGACAGCCGCGTCGTGCACGTGCTGGAAAGCGGCCCGAAGGACCGCCGCGTGAAGCGTCTCGCCATCATGGACTATGACGGGGCGAACACCCAGTACCTGACCACCGGGTCGGACCTGGTTCTGGCGCCGCGCTTCAGCCCGCAGGGCAACCAGATCCTCTACACCTCCTACCAGTCGGGTTTCCCGCGCATTTACCTGCTGAACACCGCGAACATGCAGACGCGCGGTCTGGACCAGCAGCCGGGCACGATGACCTTCGCGCCCCGCTTCTCGCCCGACGGGCGGACGGTGGTGTTCAGCTTGGAACAGGGCGGCAACTCCGACATCTACACGCTGGACACGCAAGGCGGTCAGCGTCGGCAGTTGACGAATTCGCCTTCGATCGAGACTGCGCCGAGCTACTCCCCGGATGGCCGTCAGATCGTCTTCGAGAGCGACCGTTCGGGCGAATCGCAGATCTACATCATGTCGGCCGGCGGCGGCGAAGCGCGGCGCATCTCGGCCGGGTCGGGGCGCTACAACACGCCCGTCTGGTCGCCGCGCGGCGACATGATCGCCTTCACCAAGCAGTCCGAAGGCCGCTTCCACATCGGCGTGATGCGCACCGACGGCTCGGAAGAACGTTTGCTGACGTCGTCCTTCCTTGACGAAGGCCCGACCTGGGCGCCGAACGGCCGCGTGCTGATGTTCACACGCGAAAGCGCGGGCGCCAGCGGAGAGCCTGCGCTTTATTCGGTCGACATCTCGGGGCGCAACCTGAAGCGCGTGCCGACTCAGGGCGGGGCCTCGGACCCGTCATGGTCGCCGCTGCTGCCGTAATACGGTCGCCCGTTGGACGGGCGGTCGAAACCTGTTATCCTTGACGGAATACAACGAGAGGACGTGTCGATGAGCTTTCTTCCCAAGGCGCTGATGCTGGTCGCCGTGCTGGGCCTCGCGGCCTGCAACAACCCCAACCGCTTCGGTGCGGGTGGCGCAGGCGCGGGTGCCGGTGCGAATGGCGCTTACGGCGCCAATGGCGGCTACGGGGCCGGGGTCGGCGGCGTCGGCACCTCGGGTCTGGGCGATCCGAACGATCCCAACAGCCAGGCCTATTTCAGCCAGCGCGTCGGCGACCGCATCCTGTTCAGCTATGACCAGGCGACGCTGAACGACGAAGGCCGTCAGGTCCTGTCCGGTCAGGCGCAGTGGCTGAACAGCCATCCGAACTATGCCATCATCGTCGAAGGCCATGCCGATGAAAAGGGCACGCGCGAATACAACCTCGCGCTCGGCGCACGCCGCGCTTCCTCGGCGCAGGACTTCCTGATCTCGCAGGGGGTGGCGCCCAGCCGCGTGCGCACCGTGTCCTACGGCAAGGAACGCCCGGCGGCGACCTGCTCGGAAGAATCGTGCTATGCCCAGAACCGCCGCGCGGTGACGGTGCTGCAAGCGGGCGCGGGGTCGTAAATGCGGTTCGCCCTGATCCTGACGCTGGCGCTGCTGCCCGTCTCTGCGTTCGCGCAGGATCGGGCGCAGTCGCTGGCCGACATCCAGGCGGAGCTGAGCCAGCTTGAAGCGCAGTTCAACAGCCTGAAGCGCGAACTTGTCAGCACCGGCGCGATCAGCAGCGGTGCGGCGGGCGGCTCGGCGCTGCAACGCCTTGATACGATCGAGGCGTCGATCCAGCGGCTGACCGGCCGCACCGAGGAGGTGGAGCTGCGCCTGAACCGCGTGGTCCAGCAGGGCACGAACCAGCTGGGCGACCTGCAGTTCCGGGTGACGGAACTGGAAGGCGGCGATGTCGGCGCCATCCCCCCGCAAGCCACTCTGGGGGGCGACAGCAGCACCGCGGCCGCCGCCCCGCCGCCTTCCGCCCCGGCCGCGGCCGCAGGCACCACAACGCAGCTTGCCGTTCAGGAGCAGGCGGATTTTGACCGGGCCAAGGGGGTGCTCGGTCAAGGTGACTTTCAAGCCGCCGCTGACCAGCTTGAGGCCTTTGCCCAGACCTACACGGGCGGCCCCCTGACCTATGAGGCGCTGTATCTGCGCGGCGAGGCGCTGAGCCAGCTGAACCGTACGCAGGACGCGGCACGGTCCTATCTGGACGCTTTCTCGGGCGATCCGGAAGGGCCGCGCGCGGCGGACGCTTTGCTGCGGGTGGGCCAGCGTCTGGGCGATCTGGGCCAGACCCAGCAGGCCTGCATCACGCTTGCCGAAGTGGGCAATCGCTTTGGCGGCAGCAACGCCGCCGGCGAAGCGCAGACCTCGGCCCAGAGGCTTGGCTGCAACTGATGCCGCAAGGGCGGTTTCTGACAGGCCTGGGACCGGTTCCGCCGGTCCTGGGCCTTGCCGTTTCCGGGGGCGGCGATTCCGTGGCCCTTCTGGTGCTGGCGGTGGAGGTGGGGATCACGTGCCGCGTTGTCACCGTCGACCATGGCCTGCGCCCCGAGGCGGCCGAGGAGGCACGGCAGGTGGCGGACCTTTGCGCGCGCCTTCATGTGCCCCATCAGGTGCTGCATTGGCAGTGGGACAAGCAGGGCAACCTGCCGGACGCCGGCCGTCGCGCCCGCCGTCGCCTGATCGCCGACTGGGCCACGGACCACGGCCTCGGAACCGTGGCCTTGGGTCACACGCGCGACGACGTGGCCGAAACCTTCCTGATGCGGCTGGCGCGTGGGGCGGGGCTGGACGGCCTGTCCGCCATGGCCCCCGCGTGGGAGGAGCATGGCCTGCACTGGCGCCGGCCGCTTCTGTCCGTGGGGCGGGAGGAGCTTCGCGATTTTCTGCGCGCCCGCGGGTTCGACTGGGCCGAGGATCCCAGCAACACGGATCTGGCCTACGAACGTGCCCGTGCCCGGCAGGCTCTGGCCGCCTTGCCGCTGGGCCTGACCCGCGACCGACTGGCCGAGGTGGCGCAGCATCTTGCGTCGGCCCGTGCCGCTCTGGACGCGGCCACCGTCACGGCGGCCCGGAATCATCTGCGGCAGGATCGTAGCGATGTCCTGCTGGACCCTAATGGTCTGGACCCTGAAATGCAGCGCCGCCTTCTGCTGCGCGCCGTGGCCTGGATCGGCGGTCGCGCCTATCCGCCCCGCGCCGCTTCCGTCGCGCGGGCACTGGAGGCGCTGGCGCAGGGGCGTCCGGCCGCCGTGCAGGGCTGCGGCATGGTGGCGCAGAAGGGCCTCTGGCGCATCTTCCGCGAATGGGCGGCCGTGCGCGATCTGTCGGTGCCGGTGACGGAACCGTGGGATGGCTGGCGCCTGGACGGCCCCGCGCAGCCGGGACTGCGGATCGCGGCGCTGGGAGAGGGGGTCGTCCTCTGCCCGCATTGGCGCGACAGCGGGCTTCCACGCCGCAGCCTCCTCGCCTCGCCGGCGGTGTGGGAGGGCAATGACCTCGTGGCGGCGCCCCTCGCAGGCCTCGGAAGCTGGACCGCCCGGAAGGATCGGCCGCTTATCGGATTGAACCCCCCGCGCGAATGACTATCTTGTGGCCGAAGTGCCCGCAGCTCTGCGGGTTTGACGTGTCAGGGGAGACGACTTTTGGGGAACGCGCGAAACATTGCCTTCTGGGTGGTCCTGTTCCTGCTTGTGCTGGCACTGTTCAACCTGTTCAGCGGCGGAAGCTCGACCAACGCGTCGCGCACCATCTCCTTCTCGGACTTCATCGAGCGGGTGGACAACAGCCAGGTGACCTCGGTCACGCTGGACGGCGAACGCATCCTGTTCCGCGGGAATGACGGCAATCAATATGTCGCGATCAAGCCGGCGGGTGAGGAGGTCACCGACCGCCTGATCGACAAGAAGGTCGAGGTGCGGGCCGAACCGCAGGAGCAGTCAGGCTTCCTGTCGCTCATCTCGCTCTGGCTGCCGTTCATCGTGCTGATCGGGATCTGGATCTTCTTCATGAACCGGATGCAGGGCGGCGGAAAGGGCGGGGCCATGGGCTTCGGCAAGTCCCGCGCCAAGCTGCTGACCGAAAAGCACGGCCGCGTCACCTTCGACGACGTCGCCGGCATCGACGAGGCGAAGGAGGAGCTGGAGGAGATCGTCGAGTTCCTGCGCAACCCGCAGAAATTCTCGCGCCTTGGCGGCAAGATCCCGAAAGGCGCGCTGCTGGTCGGCCCTCCCGGCACCGGTAAGACGCTTCTGGCCCGTGCCATCGCGGGTGAGGCGGGGGTTCCGTTCTTCACCATCTCCGGCTCCGACTTCGTGGAAATGTTCGTGGGTGTGGGCGCATCCCGCGTTCGTGACATGTTCGAACAGGCCAAGAAGAACGCCCCTTGCATCGTCTTCATCGACGAGATCGATGCCGTGGGCCGCGCCCGGGGCGTGGGCATCGGCGGCGGCAATGACGAGCGTGAGCAGACCCTCAACCAGCTTCTGGTGGAAATGGACGGCTTCGAGGCGAACGAGGGCGTGATCATCGTCGCCGCCACGAACCGCAAGGACGTGCTGGACCCCGCGCTGCTGCGTCCGGGCCGTTTCGACCGCCAGATCCACGTGCCGAACCCCGACATCAAGGGGCGTGAGAAGATCCTGAACGTCCACGCCCGCAAGGTGCCGCTGGGTCCGAACGTGGACCTGCGCCTGATCGCGCGCGGCACGCCCGGCTTCTCGGGCGCCGACTTGATGAACCTGGTGAACGAGGCGGCTTTGATGGCCGCCCGCGTCGGCCGCCGTTTCGTGACCATGGACGACTTCGAGAACGCCAAGGACAAGGTCATGATGGGCGCCGAACGCCGGTCCATGGTCCTGACCCCCGACGTCAAGGAAAAGACCGCCTATCACGAGGCCGGTCACGCTGTGGTCGGCATGGCGATGCCGAAATGCGATCCGGTCTACAAGGCCACCATCATCCCGCGCGGCGGGGCCTTGGGCATGGTCGTCAGCCTGCCCGAGATGGACCGGCTGAACATGCACAAGGACGAAGGCAAGCAGAAGATCGCGATGACCATGGCCGGCAAGGCCGCCGAGATCATCAAGTACGGTGAAGAAGGCGTCTCCTCCGGCCCCGCAGGCGACATCCAGCAGGCCTCGGCCCTGGCTCGGGCCATGGTGATGCGCTGGGGCATGTCGGACGCCGTCGGCAACATCGACTATGCCGAGGCGCATCAGGGTTATCAGGGCCAGACGGGCGGCTTCTCCGTCTCGGCCGAGACGAAGACCATGATCGAGGCCGAGGTGAAGCGCCTGATCGACGAAGGCTACGAAACCGCCTATCGCATCCTGACCGAGCAGTCGGAGCAGTTCGAGCGGCTGGCCAAGGGTCTTCTGGAATACGAGACGCTGACGGGCAACCAGATCCGCAAGGTCGTCGCCGGCGAACCGATCGACGAGGAGGACGACAACGACAAGTCCTCGGGCACCGGCTCTATCGCGTCGATCCCGAAGACGCGGCCAAAGCCGCCAAGTGAGCCGCTGCCGGAACCTTCCGCCTGACAACGAGCCCTGAGACCTGACGGTTTCAGGGCTTTCTTCTTGTCGGTGGGGTGATTGCCCCATGCCCTCGGGGCCGGTATGAGGAAGGCGCGCAGCAGAAGGGGAGATTGGACATGACCGCAACGATCATCGACGGCAAGGCCTTTGCGGCCCGTGTGCGCGGCCGCGTGGCCGCGGAAGTGACGCGCCTGAAGGCGGCAGGCGTCACGCCGGGCCTTGCGGTCGTGCTGGTGGGGGAGGATCCGGCCTCCTCGGTCTATGTGGCCAGCAAGGGCAAGATGACGGTGGAGGTGGGCATGGCCAGCTTCGAACACCGCCTTTCTGTCGACACGCCCGAGGCGGAGCTGCTGGACCTGATCGACCGGCTGAACGCCGATCCGGCGGTGCACGGCATCCTGGTGCAATTGCCGCTGCCGTCGCACATGGACGCGGCCAAGGTCATCAACGCGCTGGACCCGGCCAAGGATGTGGACGGGTTCCACATCCTGAACGTGGGCCTGCTGGGCACGGGGCAGAAGGCGATGGTGCCCTGCACGCCGCTGGGATGCCTGATGATGCTGCGCGAACATCATGGCAGCCTGTCAGGTTTGAACGCCGTGGTTCTGGGCCGGTCGAACATCGTGGGCAAGCCGATGGCGCAACTGCTGCTGGGCGACAGCTGCACCGTGACCATCGCCCACAGCCGCACGCAGGATCTGGCGGATGTGTGCCGCCGCGCCGACATCCTTGTCGCCGCCGTGGGCCGGGCCGACATGGTGCCGGGCGACTGGATCAAGCCGGGCGCCACGGTGATCGACGTCGGCATCAACCGGGTGGAGCGGGACGGCAAGATGCGTCTGGTCGGGGATGTAGACTTCGCCAGCGCCGCAGCCGTGGCGGGCGCCATCACCCCGGTGCCGGGCGGCGTCGGCCCCATGACCATCGCCTGCCTGCTGGCCAACACCGTCACCGCCTGCTGCCGCGCCAACGGCCTCGCTGAACCCGAAGGCCTGACGCCCTGACCCCTATGCCCGCCGCGCCGTCCGGTGCAGCGGGACCGCCAATGGACGGGGGCCGGTCAGGATGACGCAGGCCCCTTCGCCCATCTGTCCGGCCAGCACCGTGTCATGGCACCACATCCCCCCGGTATAGGTGCCATAGGCGGGAAGGATGGCGTGTCGGCGATCCACAAGGAAGCAAGGCCGCGTGACGCCCGCCAGACTGGCCTTTGGATGGTAATGTCCAGACAGTTCATGGCCCGACCCCAAGGCGATGTGCCGAAGCGTCAGAGGCCCGACCTGAAGCTCCTCCCGATGCCCGCCGCCGACGGCCATCGGGACCGGATCATGGTTGCCGGCGATCCAGGTCCAGTCGCGCCCGGCCATCAGGCGGGCCAGCCAGTCCAGTTCGGCCTCGCCCAGCGACGCCTCGGCATCGTCGAAGCTGTCGCCCAGGCATATGACCCGCGCAGCCTGGGTGGCCTGAAGGTCGGCCTCCAGCCGGGTCAGCGTGTCGCGCGTTTCATAAGGGGGCAGCAGGGCGCCGCCGCGGCGGGCCATGCGTTCGGACTTGCCAAAATGCAGGTCGGACACCAGCAGCAGGTCCTGGTCGGGCCAGTGCAGCGCGCCGGAGCCCATGGCGTGCAGGCGCGCGGAACCGAGGGTGAAAGCACAGGTGTTCATGCTTCGTGCTTCCCCCATCCGCGCGCCCGGCGCAAGGGGTCAGCCGTTGAACAGGAAGTGAAGCACGTCGCCGTCCTTCACCTCGTAGCTTTTGCCTTCGACGCGGAACTTGCCCGCTTCTTTCGCGCCAGCCTCTCCCTTGCCGGCGATGTAGTCGTCATAGGCCACGGTTTCGGCGCGGATGAAGCCTTTTTCAAAATCGCCATGGATCACGCCGGCGGCCTGCGGGGCCAGCATGCCCTTGTGGATTGTCCAGGCGCGTGCCTCTTTCGGGCCGACGGTGAAATAGGTTTGCAGGCCCAGAAGCTGGTAGCCCGCGCGGATCAGACGATCCAAGCCGGCCTCCTCCAGACCCATTTCGCCCAGGAACATCTCGGCTTCATCGGCGTCGAGCTGGCTGATCTCCTCCTCGATCCGGGCGGAGATGACGACGGTGCCCGCGCCCTGCGCCGCGGCCATGGCGGCCACGCGCGCGGACTGGCTGTTGCCCTCGGCGGCCGCCGATTCCTCCACGTTGCAGACGTAAAGGATGGGTTTGGAGGTCAGCAATTGCAGCATCCGCCACTGCTTCTCGTCATCCTCGGCCACCTGCACGGTACGGGCGGGCTTGCCGTCGTTCAGCGCGGCCTGCGCGGCGCGCAGCAGGCGGTCCTGATCCAGCGCGTCCTTGTCGCCGCCCTTCAGCTTGCGGGCGAGGTTGGCCAAACGACGCTCGATCGACTCCATGTCGGCCAGCATCAGCTCGGTCTCGATCGTCTCGGCGTCGGCGACGGGGTCTATGCGGCCTTCGACATGGGTGATGTCCCCGTCCTCGAAGCAGCGCAGCACGTGGGCGATGGCGTCGCATTCGCGGATGTTGGCCAGGAACTGGTTCCCCAAGCCCTCGCCCTTCGAGGCGCCGCGCACGAGGCCCGCGATGTCCACGAAGGTCATCCGCGTCGGGATGATCTGCTTCGACCCGGCGATCGCCGCCAGCTTGTCCAGCCGCGCGTCCGGCACCGCCACCTCGCCCACGTTCGGTTCGATCGTGCAGAAGGGGAAGTTGGCCGCCTGCGCCGCCGCCGTACGGGTCAGCGCGTTGAAGAGGGTGGATTTGCCCACGTTCGGCAAGCCCACGATACCCATGCGAAAGCCCATCATCATTCCCCTTGCTGGCGTCGCGCCCCAAATAGGCTGCATCCGGTCCCCGCGCAAGCACGGCCATTGCACCGCCGCCCGCTTTTCCCTACCAGAAAGGCACAGCAGGAGAGAGTGCCATGACCCGGATCGACGCCAAGTTCGCCGCCCTGAAGGACCAGAACAAGAAGGCCTTCGTCGCCTATCTGATGGCGGGCGACCCCGATGCGGACACGACGCTGGCCGTCATGCGCGGCATGCCCGCTGCCGGGGTGGACGTGATCGAGCTGGGCATGCCCTTCACCGACCCCATGGCCGATGGCGCCACCATCCAGCAGGCGGGGCAACGCGCGCTGGAAGGCGGGCAGACCCTGGACGGCACGCTGGAGATCGCGCGCCGCTTCCGCGAAGGCGATACCACCACCCCGATCGTGCTGATGGGCTATTACAACCCGATCTATTCCTGCGGCGTGGGCCGCTTTCTGGAAAAAGCCAAGGCCGCGGGCATCGACGGCTTGATCGTGGTCGACCTTCCGCCCGAGGAGGATGACGAGTTGTGCCTGCCCGCGCAGGCGGCAGGGCTGAACTTCATCCGTCTGGCGACGCCCACCACCGATGCGGCGCGCCTGCCGCGCGTGCTGCAGAACACCTCGGGCTTCGTGTATTACGTGTCGATCAACGGGATCACGGGGGCGGCCGCGCCCCAGCCCTCGGACGTCGCGCCGGAAGTGGCGCGGATCAAGGCGGCGACGGACCTGCCGGTGATCGTCGGCTTCGGCATCACCACGGCCGAGGCGGCGGAGGGCATCGCCTCCATCGCCGATGGATGCGTGGTGGGGTCGGCCATCGTGAAGCTGGTGGGCGAAGGGCGCCCGGTGGACGAGGTGCTGGCCCGCATCGCCGACCTTGCGGGCGGCGCGCACCGCGCCTAACGGCGCAGGCGCTGGAAAATGACCGACGCACCCCAGCCGGCCAGCACGGCCATGGCCAGCGACAGAAGGCCGTAAAGCGCCGACTGTTCGCGCGACAGGGTGTAAAGGAACCGCTCCAGCCCTGCCTTGCGCACGCCGATGTTGCGTTCCAGCATGTCGATCACGTGGCCGTCCCGGGTCAGGAAGATGCGGACGCGGTACTGCCCTTCCGTCAGGTCGGCCGGCAGGGCCACGTCGGCGCGGAACAGCGTCTGCTGGTCCATCCAGATCGACCCTTCGTTGATGCGGTAGCGGCCGGACGCTTCGCGGATGCGCAGAAGCGCGTCGGTGAAGGCCTGCGGCTCCCCTGTCTCGGCGCTGATGCCGACGGAGCGGATGGCCTGCCGGATCGTGATCCGGTGGCGCAGATCGTCGGTCTGGTTCAGGATGCGGTCCAGCGGCCCCGTGGTCGCCACGGCATAGAAGCTGGGCGCACTGTCCACGCGCACGGCGTCGGCGTTGATCCAGATGCCCGCCGTCCGTTCCTTCTTGCGCACCACGACCGGGGTGTGCGGGCCTTCGACCGCGACGATCACCTCCAGTGCGCCTTGCGGGCGCGGGGCGTCGCGTTTCACCGCGCCGAAGATCAAAATCTCCGATCCTACATAGTTCGTCGTGATGCTGACCGAGCTTTGGGACAGGCCGGCCACGATGCTTTCCTCTTGCGCCGAGACGGGCAGGGCCAGTGCAAGAAGGATCAGAAACGCGCGCATCATTCCACCGCCTCCCGGGTGAGGGAAAAAAGCTCCCGAGGTTGGAAGACGAGTTCGGCCCCGACCTTCAGGCTGACGGCCAGCACCAGCAGCGCCAGCAGCATGCGCAGCTGTTCGGCCCGCAGCTTCACCCCCACGCGGGCGCCGAACTGCGCGCCGATCACGCTTCCGATGATCAGCAGCAGCGCCAGCATGATGTCCACGGTGCCGCTGGTCATCGCGTGCAGAAGCGTCGTGAAGGCGGACACGAAGATGACCTGGAACAGCGAGGTGCCGATCACGACCTTGGTCGGCATCCCCAGAAGGTAGATCATCGCGGGCACCATGATGAACCCGCCGCCCACGCCCATGATGGCCGACAGAAGCCCCACCGCCGCCCCGATCATCAGCGGCGGCAGGACCGAGATGTAGAGGCCCGAGGCCCGGAACTTCATCTTCAGGGGCAGGCGGTGCCCCCAGCTGTGGCTGTGCGCGCGCCGGACGGGGGCGCTGTCCCTGCGGGCGCGGCGGAGGGAGCGGACGCTTTCCTGCAGCATCATCGCCCCGATCACGCCGAGGAACAGCACGTAGGAGAGTTGGACGACCAGATCGATCTGCCCCAAGGCCGACAGCCGGGCGAACAGCCAGATCCCGAGGGCGGACCCGACCAGCCCCCCCGCCTGAAGCACCAGCCCCATGCGGAAATCCACCGCCTTCCGCTTCAACTGCGCCAGCACGCCCGAGACGGAGGAGGCAACCACCTGGTTCGCCCCGGTTGCCACGGCCACGGCCGGCGGAATGCCGATGAAGAACAGAAGCGGCGTGATCAGGAACCCGCCCCCCACGCCGAACATCCCGGACATGAAGCCGACGATGCCCCCCAGCCCCAGAAGGACGAAGGCGTTGACCGAAAGCTCCGCGATGGGAAGATAGATCTGCATGTCAGCACCGTGGCTGGGGAAGGGGGCCGTTCCGTCAGGCAGGCCTCATCGGAGCCGGCGCAGCGTCTCCCTCAGGATGCGTTCCAGCTTTGCCGCGCCAAGGGGGGCCATGGTCTTCGTATGCTCATGGCTCAGCTGTTCGTCGGACAGGCCGGCGCCCATGTTGGTGATGGTGGAGATGGCCGCCACCCGCAGACCAAGGAAGCGGGCCAGGATGATCTCGGGCACGGTCGACATGCCGACGGCGTCCATGCCCAGCACCTTCGCCATCCGGATCTCGGCCGGGGTTTCGAAGGAGGGGCCGGAGAACCAGCCATAGACGCCTTCGGCCAGCGGCTCGCCCACCGCCTGCGCGGCGGCCTTCAGCCGCGCCCGAAGGTCGGCGTCATGCGCGTCGGTCATGGGGACGAAGCGGGCGTCCGACGACTCCCCGATCAGGGGGTTCATGCCGCTGAAGGCGATGTGATCCGACAGCAGCATCAGATCGCCGGGGCGCAGATCCTCTCGTAGGGATCCGGCGGCGTTGGTCAGGATCAGCCGGTCGGCCCCAAGGGCGCGCAACACCTCCAGCGGTCCGCGCATCGCCGCCGGATTGCCCTGTTCATAGTAATGCGCCCGCCCGCCGAAGACGGCCACGCGCACGCCTTCCAGATCGCCGATCATCAGGTTCGGATTGTGGCCCGACACGCCCGCACGGGGAAATCCGCCCAGATCCGCATAAGGGATGGCCACACCCTCCACCGCATCGGCCAGATGACCAAGGCCGGAGCCGAGGACAAGCCCGACCCGCACCGGATCGTGGCCCGCCTTGGCGCGGATATAGGTGGCGATGGTGTCGGCCGTCATCTCAGCGTTCCTTCACATAGGGTTCGCCACCGGCGCGGGGCGGGATGGCCTTTCCGACGAAACCGGCCAGAACAAGGACGGTCAGGACGTAGGGCAGGGCCTCCAGCGCCGGGACGGGGATCGGCACCACGTCGGGCCGCAGGGCGATGGCCTGGAAGAAGCCAAAGAGCAGCGTGGCCCACAGCGCGCCCCAGGGCCGCCATTTGGCAAAAATCAGTGCTGCCAGCGCGATATAGCCGCGACCCGCGGTCATCTCTCTCCCGAAGCCGGCTTGCAGGGCGGTGGCCAGATAGGCCCCGGCGATGCCGCACAGCACGCCCGTGATCAGCACGCCCGAAAACCGCATCCGCGCCACGGACACGCCGGCCGTGTCCACCGCCGCCGGGTTCTCCCCCACGGCCCGAAGGCGCAGGCCGAAGCGGGTGCGGTACAGCACCCACCAGGTCAGCGGCACGGCCAGCAGCGCGACATAGGTCAGGATCGGATGGCCCGAGATCACGTCCGCGTAAAGCGGCCCGATCACGGGCATGTCGCGGAGCGTGTCGGCCAAGGGCAGGGTCAGTTCGGTGAACCGCGCCTCGCCCGACAAGGCCGGGGTGCGCCCGCCCTGCTGGAACGTCGCCTGCGCCACCAGAACCGTGATGCCCGACGCGAGGAAGTTCAGCGCCACGCCCGAGATCAGCTGGTTGCCGCGGAAGGTGATGGCCGCAAGGCCGTGCAGCACCGCCCAGACCAGCGCCGCCCCGACGCCCGCCAGAAGGCCCGCCCAAGCCGAGCCCGTCAGGAAGGCCACGGCGCCGGAAGCGAAGGCCGCGACCAGCATCTTCCCTTCCAGCCCGATGTCGAACACGCCCGCGCGTTCGGACCACAGGCCCGCCAGACAGGCCAGCAGCAGGGGCACGGCCAGACGGACCGTGGAATCAAGGATCTGCAGAAGCGTTGCGTAATCCATCACGCCACCTTTCGCGGGCGGAAGAACACGCCCAGCATCATGCGCACCATGTGATCCAGCGCGCCCGTGAACAGGATCACCAGACCCTGCACCACCACCCGCAGGTCGATGGGGATGGAGGTCCAAAGCCCAAGCTCCGCCCCGCCCTGATACAGGAAACCGAACAAGAGCGCTGACAGCACCACGCCGAACGGGTGGTTGCGGCCCATCAGCGCCACCGCGATCCCGATGAAACCCGCCCCTTCGGAGGAGTTCTGCAACAGCCGCCCGCTTTCGCCCATGACGTTGTTGATCGACATCATGCCCGCCAACGCGCCCGACAGCGCCATCGCGATCATCACGGTGCGCACCGGGCGGATGCCGGCATAGCGGGCCGCGGGCTCGGACTTGCCGAAGGCGCGGATCTCGTACCCCAAGGGGGTGCGCCACAGCAGGGCCCAGACGCCCACGCAGGCGATCAACGCGAGGAAGAGCGAGATGTTGGCCGGCACCGCGTCGGTGAAGACGAGGTTCAGGCCCGGAATGTCCGACAGCGCGGGGATGCCCACGTTGAAGCGTGCCGTGGCGGGTTCGGCCTGACCCGCGGGGCGCAGCACGTCGACCAGCATCCACACGATCAGCGCATAGGCGATGTAGTTGAACATGATCGTCGTGATGACGATGTGGCTGCCGCGCTTCGCCTGAAGCCAGCCGGGGATCGCCCCCCAAAGCGCCCCGAACGCGGCCGAGGCCACGATGGCCGCCAGAAGCGCCACCGTCCAGTGTGGCCACGGGATGAACAGCAGGGCCATGGCGATGCCAAGGCCGCCCAGTTGGGCCTGCCCTTCGCCGCCGATGTTGAACAGGCCGGCATGAAAGGCCATCGTCACGGCCAGCCCGGTGAAGATGAAGCTGGTCGCGTAGTACAGCGTGTAGCCCCATCCATAGGCGGAGCCGAGGGCGCCCGTCACCATGGTCGTGATTGCTTCCCAGGGGTCCTGCCCGATGGCCAGGATCACCAGCGTCGCGCAGATCGCGGCCAGCAGCAAGGAGATCAGCGGCACCAGCACCACATCGGCCCAGCGGGGGATCTGTCGCATCAGGCGGTCTCCGTCACGCCGGCCATCAGAAGGCCAAGCTCGCGTTCGTTGGTGGTGGCGGCGTCGCGCGTGCCCATGATGCGGCCGTCGAACATCACGGCCACGCGGTCGGACAGGGACATCACCTCGTCCAGTTCCACGGACACCAGAAGGATCGCCTTGCCCTGATCGCGCAGGGCGACGATCTGCTTGTGAATGAACTCGATCGCGCCGATGTCCACGCCGCGGGTGGGCTGGCCGATCAGAAGAAGGTCGGGGTTTCGCTCGATCTCGCGCGCCACGATGATCTTTTGCTGGTTCCCGCCCGAGAAATGCTTGATCGCGAGGTTCGGCAGGGGAGGGCGCACGTCGAAGCGCTGCATCTTGGCCGCCGTGTCCGCCTTCAGCGCCGCTTGGTCGGTAAAGGCGCCGCGACGGTAGTCGTCTTCGCGGTGATAGCCGAAGGCGACGTTTTCCCAAGCCGGGAAGTCCATGATGCAGCCAAGGTGATGCCGGTCCTCGGGGACGTGGCCCACACCGGCGCGGCGGCGGTCCTGACCGTCCTCGTGCCCGGTCAGGTTCAGGTGGCGGCCCAGAAGGCGCACCTGACCCTTGGCGGTCGCGATGCCAGCCAGCACTTCCATCAGCTCGGACTGGCCGTTACCGGCGACGCCCGCGATGCCCAGGATCTCGCCCCGCCGCAGGGTCAGGGACACGCCCTTCAACCGCTCCACCCCGTCCTGCGTGACACGCAGATCCTCGACCTCCAGCACCACCTCTCCGGGGGTGGCGGGGCGCTTTTCGACGCGCAGCAGAACCTTGCGACCGACCATCAGTTCCGCCAGCTCCGCCGGGGAGGTGTTGCGCGTGGTAACGGTGGCCACCATCTCTCCGCGCCGCATGACGGATACGGTGTCGGTGATCTCCATGATCTCGCGCAGCTTGTGGGTGATCAGGATGACGGTCTTGCCCTGATCGCGCAGCCCGCGCAGGATGCGGAACAGGTGATCGGCCTCGGCCGGGGTCAGCACGCCCGTGGGTTCGTCCAGGATCAGGATGTCGGCCTGACGGTACAGCGCCTTCAGGATCTCCACCCGCTGCTGGTAGCCGACGGACAGATCCTCGATCCGGGCGTCGGGATTCACTTCCAGCCCGTAATCCTTCGACAGGCGCGCCAGTTCCTTGCGCGCCTTGGCCAGCGAAGGGCGCAGAAGCCCCCCATCCTCGGCCCCGAGGATGACATTTTCCAGAACCGTGAAGTTCTGCACCAGCTTGAAGTGCTGGAACACCATGCCGATGCCCGCGCGGATCGCGGACTGGCTGTCGGGGATGGGCGTTTCGCGCCCATCCACCAGGATTTCGCCCGAATCGGCCCGGTAGAAGCCGTAAAGGATCGACATCAGCGTCGACTTCCCGGCCCCGTTTTCACCGATGATCCCGTGGATCGATCCCTTGGCGACACGGATGGAGATGTCCTTGTTCGCCTGCACCGGCCCGAAGGCCTTGGAGATGCCCCGCAGCTCGATCGCAGGGGCCGTGTTCGGGCCTTGGATCATCAGAAGCCGGCAACCGGGCAGGTGTCATCGGTCATGTAGTCGTGAACCGCGGTTTCACCGGCGATGATCTTCTGCGTCGCATCGTCCACCGCGGCCTTCATTTCGGGCGTGACCAGCTTTGCGTTGTTTTCGTCCATGGCGACGACGACGCCCTTTTCGGCCAGGCCCAGCGTGACCGTGCCGCCTTCCATCTCCGCACCCTGGGTGAAGGCGTCCTGCACGGCCACGTCCACGCTTTTCACCATGGAGGTCAGGACCTGCCCCGGGTGCAGCATGTTCTGGTTGCTGTCGACGCCGATGGACAGGATGTTTTCATCGGCGGCCGCCTGCAGGATGCCGATGCCCGTGCCGCCCGCGCCGTGATAGATCACGTCCGCGCCTTGGCCGATCTGGGCGCGGGCCAGTTCGCCGCCGCGCACCGGGTCGTTCCAGGCCGCGGGGGTCGATCCCGTCCAGCTGACCAGCACCTTGGCCTGCGGGTTCGCCGCGACGACCCCCTGGGCATAGCCGCAGCCGAACTTGCGGATCAGCGGGATGTCCATGCCGCCGATGAAGCCGACCGTGCCCGTCTTGGACGCCATGCCCGCCATGATCCCCGCGAGGTAGGAGCCTTCTTCCTCGGAGAAGACGACCGAACGGACGTTGGGCGCTTCCACGACCGAGTCGATGATGACGAACTTCGTGTCCGGGTAATCTGCCGCCACCTGTTCCAGCACGTCCGAGAAGGAGAAGCCGGTCATGACGATCGGGTTCGACCCCGACTGCGCCAGCCGCCGCAGCGCCTGTTCGCGCTGGGCTTCGGACTGCATCTCGATCTCGCGGTACTTGCCGCCGGTGTCCTCGGACCAGCGCTGCGCGCCGTTATAGGCCGCCTCGTTGAAGGACTTGTCGAACTTGCCGCCCAGATCGAAGATCAGGGCCGGATCGGCCATGGCCGAGGTGGCGGTGAGGGCAAGCGCGGTTGCGCCAAGAACGGCTTTCAAAGTCACGGGGCGGCCTCCATGTTGATTGTGCCCAGTATAAGCGACTGACTAGAGAGGGCAACGCATCACGAGCGCATCCACCGGCCCATAATAGCGGCGACGCAGGCCTGCCTTGCCGAAGCCGTGCGCGGTGTAAAGACGGATCGCGCCGGCGTTGTCAGCAGCCACTTCCAGGAAAGCCGTGTCGGCAGTTTCGGCGGCGCGCGCAAGAAAGCCAGCGACCAGCCGCGCGCCGATCCCCCGGCGGCGCGCGTCGGGATGGGTGGCAAGGGTCAGAAGCTCCGCCTCTCCGGCGATGGCGCGGCCGATCAGGAAGGCCTGATCCTCGCACAGCAGGAAGGCGCCGGGGCTTTCCGCAGCCGATTGCAGGTCGCGGGCCGACCAAGGGGCGGGGTTGGTGAAGGAGGCCGCGTGGATGGCGGCCAGATCAGTCCACATCCAGAATCACCGGCGGCGGATCCGAAGGGGGCGCGGCGTCGGCGCCCCGCAGGTAGAAGGGGGAAGGGGGCCCCTCGGGCGCGCACTTGGCGGCGACGCGGGCAATGGCTTCGGCCAGCGGAAACAAGGGCGGATGCTGCGGACCCTCGGGGATCGTCTCGCTTAAGCAAGCCGCAGTGTCGGGGCCGAAGGTCTGGACATAGAACGCCCCGCGTCTTGCATCTTCGGCCACGACCAGCGGTCTGGGCAGGCCATGGGCCCGCGCTTCCAGCGTGGTGACGCCAAGGGCGGGGATGTCCAGCCCCAGTGCCAGCCCACGGGCGGCGGCCACGGCAATGCGGACGCCGGTGAAGTTGCCGGGGCCGGTGCCCACGGCCAGCGCGTCCAGATCCGACCAGCGTCTGCCGCCTTGGGCCAGCACCTCCTCCAGCAGGGGGATCAGGCGTTCGGCCTGGCCCTTGGCCATCAGTTCCTCGGCCTGCGCCAGAACCGTGTCGCCTTGCAGCAAAGCGGCCGCGCAATGCGCGGCCGATGTGTCGAACGCGAGGATCAGCGCGTCAGGCCGCAACCGGACGCACCTCCAGCACCTCGGGGATGTAGTGGCGCAGCAGGTTCTCGATCCCCATTTTCAGCGTCAGGGTCGAGGAGGGGCAGCCAGCGCAGGCGCCCTGCATGTGCAGATACACGATGCCGCGGTCGAAACCGTGGAAGGTGATGTCACCACCGTCCTGCGCCACGGCGGGGCGGACGCGGGTGTCCAGCAGTTCCTTGATCTGCTCCACGATGGCGCCATCCTCGCCATTGTGCTCGGCATGGGCGGAGGCCGTGCGCTCACCGGCGATGACGGGTTCGCCGGACTGGAAATGCTCCATGATGGCGCCCAGAACGGCGGGCTTCACATGGTCCCATTCGCGGCCATCGGCCTTGGTCACCGTGATGAAGTCGTGGCCGAAGAAGACGCCGGCCACGCCGCCCACGGCAAAGATGCGCTTTGCCAAGGGGGAGGAGGTGGCGGCCGCCTCGGTCGGGAAATCGGCGGTGCCGATGTCCAGCACCTGACGGCCCGGCAGGAATTTCAGGGTGGTGGGGTTCGGGGTGGGTTCGGTCTGGATGAACATGGGCAGCCTCCAAGGTTGGCTCCGATATGCGCCCGAAGGCCGCCCCTGTCAAGTTTTGGAACGATTCTAATCGGCCACGAACTTGTTGAAGCGGCTGGTCCCGCCATCCGCCACCTTGTCCTGATACAGGAAGGTCAGGCCGCTGTCGTCGAAGATCTGGAAGAACTCCTCCCACTCGATCGGGGTGAGGTTGTCTTCCGGTTCCCCGAAATCGATGCGCAGGATGCCGCCCTTGCCCTTGGTTTCGATCTTGGCCGGATGGCCGTCGCGGGCCTCGGCCCATCCGCGGATCGTGTCGTGGTCCTGTGTCTTGTGCGATTCGGACATGGTTTCCTCCGGTTTCCGGCAGGGGAAACCACAGGTGCGGCGGGAAGTTCCCGTCAGGTGATCGCTTCCAGCCGTTCCTTGGACAGGTCGCCCGGCACCACTGTGACTGGAATCGGCAGCGTGCCCGCGTTGCGCGTCATTTGTGTCACGAGCGGACCGGGGCCGCCCTTTTCCACGCTGGCCCCAAGGACGAGGATGCCGATGGTGGGGTCTTCCTCCACCAGCTTCAGGATCTCCTGCCCCGTGTCGCCTTCGCGTACCACGAGCGAGGGATGGACGCCCTGCCGGTCGCGCATCCACTTGGCGAAGACCTCGTAATGCGCCTCGATCCGCTCGCGCGCCTCGGTCCGCATGACGTCGGCCACGCCCATGAAATGCTGCATGTCCTCCTGCTCGATCACGGCCAGGATCACCACGCCGCCCCCGGTATGGGCGGCGCGATAGGCCGCGTAGCGCATGGCGTTCAGGCATTCGCGGCTGTCATCCAGCACGACAAGGAATTTCCGCATGATCCGTCCCCCTTGGTCGATGATGGGCGCATGGCCCCGAAATGCAAGCGTTCAGCGCGAATGGGCAAAGTCCATGTAGAGATCGCGCACCCGCTTGGTGACGGGGCCGTGGGCGTATTCGGTGTCGTCGAACCGCGTCACCGCCTGCACCTTGGAGAAGTTGCCCGACAGGAACACCTCGTCCGCGGCGTGGAAGTCGTCGAAGGTCAGCACGGTTTCCCGCACCTCCACCCCGTCGGCGCGCAGGTTGGCGATGTGGCGCGCGCGGGTGATGCCCGACAGGAAGGTGCCGTTGGCGATGGGGGTGAAGACGACGCCGTCCTTCACCATGAACACGTTGGCCGTGGCGGTTTCGGCGACGTTGCCCATCGCGTCCCCCACCAGCGCGTTGCCGAAGCCCTTGCGCTTGGCCTCCACCAGCATGCGCGCATTGTTGGGGTACAGGGCGCCGGCCTTGGCGTTGCAGACCGCATCCTCCAGCACCGGGCGGCGGAAGCGGGTGCGCGTCAGCGTGGTGGTGCGGTCGGCCGGGGGCAGGGGCACGGCTTCCAGGCTGATGGCGAAACCGGTCGAATCCTCGGCCGGGGCGACGCCAAGGTCCGATCCGTCAATGGCCCAGTACATCGGGCGGATGTAGACGGCGGTGTCATAGCCCTTCAGCCCTTCGCGCACGATCTCCACCATCTCGGACGGGTCAATGGTGGGCGTGATCATCAGCGCCTCGGCCGAGCGGTTGAGGCGGGCGCAATGCAGATCCAGATCCGGCGTCACACCGTCGAACAGCCGGGCGCCGTCGAACACGTTGGACCCCTGCCACAACCCGTGATCGGCGGCCCTCATGACCGGAATGTCGCCCTCGTGCCAAGAGCCCTCGAACCATGTGCGGATTTGCGTGCCAAATGCCATCATGCCCTCCAATTTCGGCGTTGTTAGACCATCACGCGGCAAAGGGGGCAAGGGGGGCGCCTTCGGGCGAAGGTCTGGGGGACGGGGGACCCGAAGGCGCGGGCTGTTGGGGAACAGGATGCAGCCACGGACAGGATGCGCCGAATCGATGGCGGTTTTGTGACGGGTTTCAGCGCGCCAGCCGCCGCAGGCCGCGCAAGGCCAGCGTCTGGCCCAGTTGCGCCATCATCCCCGCCAGCGCCAGCATCAGCCCGAACAAACCGGCCGCCAGACCCAGCGCCGTGTTCGACAGGCGCACCGTCGCGCGCAGGAAGCGCGTCTTGCCCAGCACCTCCATCCGGCCGACGGTGCGGGCGCCCAGCGCTTCCGACGCGTTGGCGATGCGGCGGGCCTCGGTCGCGTCGTCAACATGGCGCAGAAGGTGCAGCGTTTCCAGCGGGGGCAGCGTGTTCTCCATCCGGTTGACGCTGCGGGCGACGTCGATCACCGGCTCCAGCGCGGCGGGGCGCAGCAGGCGGGCCACGTCGTCGGTGCCGCGCACGGCGGGCAGGGCGGCCCAATCGACGCCTTCGCGCACGGCACGGGTCAGGCGCGCGGTCAGCGGCGGCGACAGAAGGCGCATCTGGCGCGCGGTCTTCACCACCGCCGCGCCCGCGCGCACCCCCAGCGTCGTCCCGCCCGAGGCGAGGATCATCGCCGTCGCCCCCAGCCCCACGGCCGAAAGCCCCACATCCAGCACATCCACGGGTTCGTCCGACAGGTAGGCCAGCCCGCCCCGGGTCAGCCCGGCGATGTCGCCCAGGCTGGTCAGCGCCACCGGCGCCTGGCACAGCAGCATTGCCGACAGCTGGCAGTTCGCCGCGTCATAGGCGCAGGCGGCGCAATCGGACATCTGCGTCCACAGCCCGCCATCCACGGCACGGGCGGCGTCGATCGCCGCGGTGTCGACGGGGATGCCCCGTTCCTGGGCCACCGTGATCACGGCGTCGATGGCGATCCAGTTGCGCGGATCCTCGGCCAGCAGCGCGGCCAGACGGTCCGCGATCCGCGCAGGGGTCGCCTCTTCCGCCATGGCGCGGTCCATCGCGGCAGAAATCTCGGCCCCCGCGCGGTCGGTGAAGGGGCGAAGGTCAGGGTCCCGCGCGATGCGGATCCCCGACCAGAGGGTGAAGACCAGCGAGCACGCCAGAAGGGCCGTCAGCCCCGCGCGCGCCGCCAGCCGCAGCATCACACCTGCCGCGAGCGGATCAGGCCCACGATGTCATAGACGTCGTTCAGGATGGGCGAGGAGATAGCGTCCGCCCGTTCGGCCCCGCGGCCCAGGATGGCGTCGATCTCGTCCGGTTCCTGCATCAGGCGGTTCATCTCGGCCGTGATGGGGCCAAGCTTGGCCACCGCCAGATCGGCCAGCGCCGGCTTGAAGGTGCCGAACTGCGCGCCCGCAAACTCCGTCAGCACGTCGGCGGTGGTCCGGTCCGACAGCGCCGCGTAGATGTTCACGAGGCTTTTGGCGTCGGGGCGTCCCTCCAGCCCCTCCACGGTGTCGGGCAGGGGCTCGGCATCCGTCTTCGCCTTGCGGATCTTCTTGGCGATGGTGTCGGCGTCGTCGGTCAGGTTGATGCGGCTCTGGTCCGACGGGTCGGATTTCGACATCTTCTTCGTGCCGTCGCGCAGGGACATGACCTTGGTCGCCGGCCCTTCGATCAGCGGTTCGGTGATGGGGAAGAAGTTCACCTTGTAGTCGTGGTTGAACTTCGCCGCGATGTCGCGCGTCAGCTCGATATGCTGCTTCTGATCCTCGCCCACCGGCACATGGGTTGCCTTGAAGGCCAGGATGTCGGCCGCCATCAGCGACGGATAGGCCAGGAGCCCCAGCGAGGAGTTCTCGGAGTTCGCGCCCGCCTTGTCCTTGAACTGCGTCATCCGGTACATCCAGCCGATGCGCGCGATGCAGTTGAAGACCCAGGCAAGTTCGGCATGCGCGCGGACCTGGCTTTGGTTGTAGAGGATCGAGCGTTTCGGATCGATGCCCGAGGCGATGTAGGCCGCCGCCACTTCACGCGTCTGCTGGCGCAGCTTCGCGGGGTCCTGCCAGACGGTGATCGCGTGCAGGTCCACGACGCAGTACAGCGTCTCGATCCCCTCGTCCTGTTTTTGCGCAAAGCGCTTCAGCGCGCCAAGGTAGTTGCCCAGCGTGAGGCTTCCCGAGGGTTGGATGCCCGAGAAGATGCGCGTGGGGAAAGCCTGAGGCGTTTGGACCGGCTCGGCCATGATGTGAACTCCGTCTGGAATGTGTCAGGGTTTCCGCTTAACGCTGGGGGCCGTGGCAAGGCAAGGAAAAGCGATGCAGACCGAAGCTCCGATCAATCCGCTCCCCTGGGTCGTGTGGCTGCTGGCGCTGCCCATGATCGCGATGGAACTGGCCTTCGCGCTGGGCCAGTCGGGCCTGACGTCGAATCCCGGCGCCATCGGCTGGCGGCTGGAGGCGGTGGAGCGCTTCGCCTTCTTCCCGCAGATCTTCAAGGCAATGTGGGCGGCGGGCGACTGGCCGCCCCAGCACGTGATGCGGATCGTGCTTTATCCCTTCGTGCAGGGGTCGGTCACGCAGGCGATCTTTGCCGTGGTGATCCTTCTGGCGCTGGGCAAGATGGTGGGGGAGGCGTTTCGCCCGCTGGCCGTGCTGGTCGTGTTCTTCGGCGCGGCCATTGCCGGGGCGCTGGTCTTCATGGCGCTGCCCGGAAACGTGATGCCGCTCTATGGCGCCTATCCCGCCGTCTACGGGCTGATCGGGGGCTTCACCTTCCTGTTGTGGGTGAATCTGGCCGGCACGGGCAGCAACCCCTACCGCGCGTTCAGCCTGATAGGCCTTCTGATGGGGGTGCAGCTGATCTTCGCGGCGCTGTTCGGCGGCGGGCTGCAATGGGTGGCCGACCTTGCGGGCTTTGCCGCCGGGTTCCTTTTGTCCTTCCTTGTCAGCCCCGGCGGATGGTCGCGCGTGGTGGCCCGCCTGCGTCAGCGCTGACGGCGCATCGCGGCCTTCATGTCGGACGGGCGGAACGCCCCCAGCAGGAAAGCCGACCCGAAATAGCTGACGATCCCGAGCCCGACCAGCGCCGCCAGCGCGGCATAGCGCAGCGCGGGGGTCGCCAGCGGTCCCGCCATCGCCTGCGCGGCCACCAGCAGCACCACGCCCATCAGAACCGAGGCGAGACAGATGCGCGGCAGCCGCGCCTTCAGCCGCCCGTCCGGACGCACGGCGTCGCCCATGTGGCGCGCACCCCACCACAGCTGCGCGAACATCACCCAGCCCGACACCGTGGTGGCCAGCGCGGCCGCCAGAAAGCCCATCACCGGCATCAGCCCGACGGCAAAGACGACGTTCACCGCCATGGCGCAGAGGGCAAAGCGGAAGGGGCTGCGCGTGTCTTCCCGCGCGTAATACAGCGGCTGGAACAGCTTGTGCAGAACGAAGGCCGGCAGGCCCAGACCATAGGCGCCCAGCACCAGCGCGGTGTTCTGCGTGTCCAGCGCCGTGAACGCCCCGCGCTGATACAGCACCTGCACCAGCGGCAGCGCCAGCACCACCAGCGCCACGGCGGCGGGCAGGGTCAGCAGGGCCGCAAACTCCATCCCCCGGTTGAAGCTGGCACGGCCGCCCTCATGGTCCCCGGCGCGTAGGCGGCGCGACAGTTCCGGCAGCAGCACCGTGCCGATGGCGATGCCCACCACGCCCAGGGGAAGCTGGTACAAACGGTCCGCATAGGACAGCCAGCCCACCGCCCCTTCGGTGAAGGAGGCGACCTGCCGCCCCACCAGAAGGTTGATCTGCACCACGCCGCCCGCCATCACGGCCGGCCCTGCGATGACCAGAAGGCGCTTCAGTTCGGGCGTCAGGCGGGGGCGTCCGGGCAGGAAGGTGTAGCCCGCCCGCCGCGCCGCCCACCAGGTGAAGGCGAATTGCGCGATCCCCGTCACCGGCACGGTCCAGGCCAGCGTCAGGCCCATGTCCCAGTTCATCCGGTCGGCCAGCAGCATCGCCAGGATGAACACGATGTTCATCAGCACGGGCACAATCGTGGCTTCCGTAAAGCGGCCATGGGTGTTCAGCACCCCCGACATCAGCGCGACGAGGGAGATGAACAGGATGTAGACGAAGCCGATCCGCCCGTATTCCACCGCCAGCCCGAACCGTTCGTCGCCCCCGAACCCCGAGGCCATGGCCCAGACCAGAAGCGGCATGGCCAGCGTGCCGATCAGCGTGACCGCGATCAGCACCGTTCCCAGCCCGTTGAAGGCGTCGCGGGCGAAGCCCTTGGGGTCTTCCTCGCCTTCCACCTTTTTCGCGAACATCGGCACAAAGGCCATGTTGAACGCGCCTTCGGCAAAGAAGCGGCGGAACATGTTCGGGAGGGAGAAGGCGACAAGGAACGCCTCCGCCGCCGGGCCTGCGCCCAGATAGGCGGCCATCATGATGTCGCGCGTGAACCCAACCAGCCGTGACCCGAAGGTCCAGCCGCCGACGGTCAGGAAGCCGCGAACGAGGCTGCGGCTCAACGCCCCGCCCTCGCCGCGCCTTCGGTGATGGCGCGGCGCAGCTTCGCCTCCAGGCTTTCGCGGCGGGACTTGTTGTGCAGTTTCAGTCCGAACATGTCTTTCACATAGAAGGTGTCGACGACCTGTGCCCCATAGGTCGCGATTTGCGCCGACGCAATGTAGATGTTGTCGGTCGCCAGCGTGCGCGTCAGGTCATAGAGCAGGCCCGGACGGTCCCGCGTGTCCACCTCGATGATCGTGTAGATCTCGGATCCTTCGTTGTCGAAGACGATGTGGGTGGGAAAGCGGAAGGCGCTTTCGCGCTTCTTCACCTTGTCGCGATCGGCCAGCGCCTCGCGGGTCACGACCTCTCCCTTCAGGATGCGTTCGATCAGCTGGCGCAGGCGGGGCAGGCGGGCCACCTCGTAGGGGGCGCCGTCGGCGTCCTGCACCCAGAAGACGGTGGTCACATAGCCGTCCTTGGTCGTGTAGGTGCGCGCATCGACCACGTTCGCCCCCGCCAGCGCCAGGGCCCCGGCGAGGCGCGAGAAGATGCCCGGATGGTCGGCCAGCGCAAAGCAGGCGCGGGTGGCGGCGCGGTCGGGCTCGGCGTCCAGCTCGATCCGGATCTCGTCATCGCCCAAGCCACGCAGCATCCCCGCCAGCACCACATGGGCCGAGGTGGGCAGCCCCTGCCAGTAAGGCGGGTAATGGCGGTTCATCTCGGCCCGCAGCTGGCGGGGGTCCCAGCCGGCCAGCGCCTCGCGCAGGGCGCGGCGCGCCTCGCCTTCGCGGGCCTGCCGGTTCAGCGTTTCCAGCCCGCCTTCCAGCACGGTTTCGGTGTCGCGGTGCAACTGGCGCAAAAGCTGCGCCTTCCAGTTGTTCCACGTGCCGGGGCCCACGCCGATGATGTCGCACACTGTCAGGATCGTCAGCAGGTCCAGCCGGCGGCGCGACCGCACGGCCTTGGCAAAATCCCGCACCGTCCGCGGGTCCGAGATGTCGCGCTTCTGCGCCACGTCGGACATCAGCAGGTGATGGCGCACCAGCCATTCCACCGTTTCCGATTCTTCGGCCGACAGGCCAAGGCGGGGGGCCACGCGGCGGGCGATCTGGGCGCCCAGGATCGAATGCTCCTCGGGCCGGCCCTTGCCGATGTCGTGCAGCAGCAGCGCGATGTAGATGACGCGGCGATTAGCGCCCCCCATCACCTCGGGCGTCATGGGCAGCTCGTCCGCCAGCTCCCCCTTCTCGATCCGGGCAAGGGTGGAGATGCATTGGATCGTGTGCTCGTCCACCGTGTAGTGGTGATACACGTTGAACTGCATCATCGCGACGATGCGGCCGAATTCCGGCATGAAGGCGCCCAGCACCCCCACCTCGTTCATCCGCCGCAACGCACGTTCGGGGTTGCCGTGCTTCAGCAGCAGATCGAGGAAGATCTGGTTCGCCTCGCGATTGTGGATCATGTCCTCGTCGATGAGGTCGAGGTTGGCCGCCACCAGACGCGCGGCGTCGGGATGCATCATGTAGCCGGTCCGCACCGTTTCCTCGAAGATGCGCAGCAGGTTCAGCTTGTCGGCGAGGAAGGTCTGCGGATCGCGGATCTCGATCCGGCCATGGGACAGGCGGAACTGCGGGCGCAGCGCCTTGCGGCGGCGGATCAGGCCCAGAAGGTCCGGCTCACGCTTGGCGTGCCGCGCTTCCAGTTCCGCGAGGAAGATCGCCGTCAGCTCTCCCACGGTGGTGGCCTGCCGGAAATAGGCCTGCATGAAGCGTTCCACGCCGCGACGGCCGGGGCGATCCTCGTAGCCCATGCGGGCAGCGACCTCCACCTGCATGTCGAAGGTCAGCTGGTCCACCCCACGTTTGGCCGCGTAATGCAGGTGGCAGCGCACGGTCCAAAGGAAATCCTCGGCGTCGCGGAAGGTCTCGTACTCCTCGCGCGTGAAAAGGTCGGCCGCGACCAGCCCTTCGGCGCGGGGCACGCGGTGCAGGTACTTGCCGATCCAGTACAGGGTCTGAAGGTCGCGCAGCCCGCCCTTGCCTTCCTTCACGTTGGGTTCCAGCACGTAGCGCTGGCCGCCCTGACGCTTGTGGCGGTCGGCCCGTTCGGCCAGCTTCGCCTCGATGAACTCCGGCCCCGACCGGCGGAACAGGTCAAACCACAGCCGCTCCCCCAACTCCGCCCAAAGGGCGAAGTCGCCGGTCAGGACGCGGTGTTCCAGAAGGGCCGTGCGGATGGTGATGTCCTCGCGCGCCATGTGCAGGCATTCGCGAAGGGAGCGTGTGGCGTGGCCGACCTTCAGCTTCAGGTCCCACAGGATGTACAGGGTGGCTTCCACCGCCGCCTCGATCTGCGGATTGCTGCGGGGGGGCGTCAGGAACAGCAGGTCGACATCCGAAAACGGCGCCATCTCGGCCCGGCCATAGCCGCCGACGGCCAGCACCGCCACGGGGGTCTGCCCGTCAAGGTGCAGGTCGCAGGCCAGATGAAAGGCCGCGCCCACCATCGCGTCGACCAGCCGCGCCTGATCGCGGATCAGCGCGCGGGAGGACAGGGGGTTTTCGGCAAAGCTGGCCTTCAGCCGGGCTTCCGTCGCCACCCGCGCGGCGGTCAGGTGGCGGACGGCCACCTCGCGCGCCGCGCGGGGATCGAGGGGGCGGGCCAGCTCGGCGCGGATCGCCGCCAGAAGGCCCGCTTCGGTCGGAAGGTCGGTCAGAAGGCCGTCGCGGGGCCCCGGCTCAGAAGCCGAAGCCGCCACGGAAGCTGCGGGGGGCAGGGTCAATCACGCTCACCTGGTTGTTGGAAATCCGCGACACGGCCAGTGCCCGTTCGTTGGTGCCGTCGGGCAGCAGGCGGAACGCGCCGCCGGTTCCGGCAAAGCCCGCGCTTTGCGTCAGCGCCGGACGGCTGAGCGGTTTGCCGGATTTCACCAGCGCACCTATGGCCGCCACCCCGTCATAGGCCAGGCCTGACACCGGATGCGGGGCACGGCCATAGGCCTGGGTGTAGCGCTGGACATAGCCGCCCCACAGCGCCGGATCGGGTTGCGCGAACCAGCCGCCCTGCAGGCTGGGCAGACCCAGCGTTTCGGACGGGATGTCCCAGCGGGTCAGGCCGATGAACTGCACCATCTCCGGTGTCAGGCCGTTGCTGCGCAGGGCTTCGGTGATCGCGGGAAGGGCGCCGGCGGTGTCGGCCGTCAGGAAGACTGAATTTGCGCCCCCCGCCTGTGCGCGCTGCGCAATGCCCGGCGCCGCCTGCCGGATCCCGTTCTGCGAGAAGCTGTAACCTTCCTGTCCGACGATCGTGGCACCGGCCTGCTGCGCCCCGCTGGCGATGGCCGCACGTCCGGTTTCCCCGGCCGCGTTGCTGTCATAAACGATCATCATGCGGCCCGCGTTCTGGCTTTGGGCATAGCTGGCCAGCCGGCGCGCGGTGTTCTGGAAGGTCTGCCCCAGCACGAAGACGTTTCCGCCCGCGACCGAGGTGTTGTTGGAGAAGGCGAGCACGCTGACGTTCTGCGGAACGGCGCTGCCCACGGCGTTCGCCTCGGCCGCGTAAAGCGGGCCCAGGATGATGTCGGCGCCCGCCGTGACGGCCTTCTGCGCCTGTGCCGCCGCGTTGCCTGGCTGGCCCGCGGTCGGATAGACCTGCAGCACGATCTGGCTGGTGCCAAGGTCGCGGATCGCAAGGCGCGCGGCGTTTTCCAGCGCGCGGGCCAGATCCTCGTCGCTGGCCTTTCCCGATCCGGCGGGAACCAGCAGGGCGACCTGCACGGCCTGCCCGCGGCTGGCCCCCGGCGCGGTGCCGGCGGTGTCGATCGGCTGGCACGCGGCGATCGCAAGCGCCGACAGGGCGACGACGGCGCGGCCCATCTGCTTGCGGGCGCGGCTGAAAACAGACAACATTCGCGTATTCCTCATCCCTGTGGCGCTTCGGGGCAGAGCCTAGGGCGGCGGGAGGTGGAAAGCAACTTTTGGAAGGACGGAACATGGCGCTGGCCGCTGGGCTTCACTTCGTGGCCACCCCCATCGGTGCGGCGCGCGACATCACGCTGCGGGCGCTGGACATCCTGCGCGACGCCGACGTTCTGGCCGCCGAGGACACGCGCACCCTGCGCCACCTGATGGAAATCCACGGCATCCCGCTGAACGGACGCCCGCTGGTCGCCTATCACGACCACAATGGCGACACCGCGGGCCCCCGCCTGATCCGTGCGATGGAGGAGGGCAAGACCGTCGCCTATGCATCCGAGGCGGGAACGCCGCTGGTGTCCGATCCGGGGTTCGAGCTGGGGCGGGCCGCCATCGCCGCCGGCCTGCCGGTGCTGACGGCGCCCGGACCTTCCGCCGTTCTGGCCGCGCTGACCGTGTCGGGGCTGCCGTCGGACCGGTTCCTCTTCGCGGGGTTCCTGCCTTCGGCTTCGGGCGCGCGCAAGAAGGCGCTGGCCGAGGTGGCGGGCATTCAGGCCACGCTGATCTTCTACGAATCGCCGAAACGACTGGCAGCCTCCCTGCGCGACATGGCGGAGGTGATGGGCGACCGGCAGGCGGTGGTGTGCCGCGAACTGACCAAGAAGTTCGAGCAAACGGTGCGCGACACGCTGCCTGCGCTGGCCGAAACCTATGCCGACCAGTCGGTGAAGGGGGAGATCGTGGTGCTGATCGACCGCGCCCTTCCGCAGGCCGCGACCGAGGCCGATGTGGAAGACGCCCTGCGCGCCGCCCTGGAGCATGCATCGGTCAAGGACGCCGCGGCCGAGGTGGCCGCCCGCCTGAACCTGCCCAAGCGCGACGTCTATCAACTGGCCCTGAAGCTTTGAGCGCGACAAACCACCATGCGGGCCTCGCGGCCGAGGACATCGTCATCCGCCATTACGGCCTGCCCGTGGCCGCGCGCCGCTGGAAGGGGCCGGGGGGTGAGATCGACCTGGTCCTGCGCGAAGGCGGTTCGGTGATCTTCGTGGAGGTGAAGGCCGGCCGCCGCGCCGCCCATGCCCTGCAAACGCGCCAGATCGCCCGCATCCGCAACTCGGCCTTGGCGTGGCTGGCGGACGAACCCCTGGGCCAGCGCACCGACTGCCGCTTCGACGTGGCGCTGGTGGTGGACGGGCGGGTGGAGGTCATTGCCAATGTCCAGTGACTGCGCCACTGATAGGCGCAAAAGAAGGAGAGCCGCATGAAGGTCGCATTCCAGATGGACCCGATGGGGTCCGTCAACATCGACGGTGACAGCACCTTCCGCATCGCGCTGGAAGCGCAGGCGCGGGGGCACGAGCTGTTCCACTACCATCCCGACCACCTCGCCTTCGACGAGGGGCGGATCACCGCGCGCGGGCAGTGGATGACCTTGCGGCGCGAAAAGGGCAACCACGTCACCTTCGGCGACACGCAGGTGGTGGACCTCTCGACCATGGACGTGGTCTGGCTGCGGCAGGACCCGCCCTTCGACATGGGCTACATCACCTCCACCCATCTTCTGGACATGCTGCCACCGTCGGTGCAGGTCGTGAACAACCCGTTCTGGGTGCGCAACTATCCCGAAAAGCTGCTGGTCCTGACCTTCCCGGACCTGACGCCGCCCACGATGATCGCACGCGATCTGGCCACCATCCGGGAGTTCAAGGCCCGCCACGGCGACGTCATCCTGAAGCCGCTGTACGGCAACGGGGGTGCGGGGGTGTTCCGGCTGGACCCGAACGACCGCAACCTCGCCTCGTTGCACGAGATGTTCACCGGCATCAGCCGCGAGCCGCTGATCGTGCAGAAGTTCCTGCCCGCGGTGTCCAAGGGCGACAAGCGCGTGATCCTGGTGAACGGCGAACCGATCGGCGCGATCAACCGCGTGCCGCAGGCCGGGGAAACGCGGTCCAACATGCATGTCGGCGGCCGTCCCGAAAAGGTGGCCCTGACCGAGCGTGACCGCGAGATCTGCCGCATCATCGGGCCCACCCTGCGGGAAAAGGGCCAGATCTTCGTTGGCATCGACGTGATCGGCGACTGGCTGACCGAGATCAACGTGACCTCGCCCACCGGTCTTCAGGAATTGGAACGCTTCGACGGCACCAACGGCGCGGCGTTGATCTGGGACGCGATCGAAGCGAAGGCCTGATCCAGCCCCGCATCAAGAAAAAGGCCCGCCGGTGTGGCGGGCCTTTTGCGTTCACTTCGTCAGGATCAGCTTGCCCGCGCGGGTGATCCGCAGGCTGTAGATCTGGCCGTTCAGCACGATCCGCGCCTGGTTGCCGCCATCCGTCAGGCGGGTGGCGTCATGCACGGGCATGCTGGTGTCGATCAGGTGGGAAAGGTCGGTCATCGCGTTCATGATCTGCGCTCCAGTCGGTCGATGAGAAGGGAATACCCGTGGGTCGGTGCAAGGCCGGACAACACCTGCCGCAAGACTTCGGTCAGGTCCGTGTCGGGCTTTTCCGGTGGGCGGTGTGTCATGGCATTCCTGCGGGACAAGTGACTCTGTGAGTCAAATCCTTAGTGATTATCTCGGGCTTGTAAAGCCTGATTTATTTACTCGGGAATAAGCAGGCGTCCTTTTGACGCAGACCGTTCGGGGCAGGGGCTGCCCATATCTTTGCAAAGCATGGAGAAACCGATGAAAAACGCGATGAAGCTTCTGGACGGGTTGATGAGCGGCTCGGGCGGGCTGGCCGGTCTTGCAGGGCAGGCAAAGGGCAGAACAGGCGGCGCCGGTGGTCTGGCCGAGCAGGCGAAGAGCATGCTGGCCGGCGTGCAGGGCGGCTCGCTGGGCGGTTTGGCGGGGCAGGCCAAGGGGATGTGGGACCAGCAGGGCAATGTGACCAAGGTGGCGGCGGGCGGCGGTCTTCTGGCGCTGCTGCTGGGCGGCAAGGATGTGCGCAACGTGGCGGGCGGTGCGCTGAAGGTGGGCGGTGCGGCAGTTGTGGGTGCGCTGGCCTATCGTGCGTGGCAGGACTGGCAGGACGGCAAGGCCGTCACGAAGGACGCCGAACCGAAGGCGCTGCCCTCGCCCGAGGGGACGGCGTTCCTGCCCTCCGATCCCGCGGCGGCGGACGATCTGGCCACCCGTCTGGTGCAGGTGATGGTCGCGGCGGCCAAGGCCGATGGCCATGTGACCCCAGACGAACGGCAGCGAATCGAAACGCAGCTGGCCCAGCTGGGTCTGGACGCGGAGGCCGAGCGCCTGATCGCCGACGAGTTGGCCGCGCCGCTGGATGTGGGCCGCATCGCGGCCCTGGCCCGCACGCCCGAGGAAGGGGCCGAGGTTTACGCCGCCTCCCTTCTGGTGGTGAACCCGGACGGCGCGGCGGAAAAGGGCTATCTGGCCATGCTCGCCGCCCGCCTGGGGCTGGATCCCGAACTTGTGTGCCACCTTCACGCCCGCGTGGCCGAGCTGGCCTGACCGATTGCGCCCGCCGCGCATCCGTGCTTGGACAAGGTGCGGATGAACGGAGGGCGCGATGCGGATATTCCTCAACGGTTTCGGGCGGATCGGGCGATCCGTCCTGCGGGCGTGGTCGCAGGGCGGCTGGCCGGGAATCGAGATCGCGGGCATCAACGACATCGCCACAGCCGAGATGTGCGCCTACCTGTTCCAGTATGACAGCGTCTTCGGACCGTTCCCCGGCACGGTGGCGCTGGAAGGCGGGGCGCTGGTCGTGAACGGCCGCGCGATCCCGTTGCACCGCACGCAGGACCTGTCGGTGCTGGACCTGTCGGGCATCGACGTGGTGATGGAATGCACCGGCCGCGCTGACACCCGAGAGGTCGCCGAACGCGGCCTGATCGCGGGGGCGAGGCGCGTTCTGGTGTCGGGCCCGTCAAAGGCCGCCGACGTGACGCTGGTCCTTGGCGCGAACGAAGGGGCGCTGACCGCCGGACATCGCATCATCTCCAACGCCAGCTGCACAACGAACGCGCTGGCCCCGTTGGTGAAGCTGCTGGACGCCGAATGGGGCGTGGTCACGGGGACGATGACCACGATCCACTGCTACACCGGAAGCCAGCCCACGATGGACGCGCCGGCGGCGGATTTCGCGCGGTCGCGCGCGGCGGCGCTGTCGATGGTGCCCACCACCACCTCCGCCCAGCGGCTGCTGGATCAGGTCCTGCCGGATCTGGCGGGGCGGGTGCAGGGGTCGGCGGTGCGGGTGCCGGTCGCCTCCGTCTCCGCCGTGGATCTGGCGGTGATGACCGAACGTCCCGTCGATGTGGACGCGGTGAATCTGGCCTTCCGCAACGCGGGCGGCGTGATCGGGGCGGTGGATGGCCCGCTGGTCAGCACGGACCTGCGCGCCCGGCCGGAAAGCATCGTCATGGCCACGCCGGAAACGCGCCGGACCGATCAAGGTCTTTTGCGCGTCTTCGGCTGGTACGACAACGAATGGGGCTTTTCCAACCGCATGCTCGACATGGCGCTGCGGCTGGCCTAGCTGTCCAGCTGCAACCAGCCTTCGGGCGCACGGCGGAAGGTGTGGGCGGCGGTTTCCACGAAACGCGCCTCCTCACCGGCGGAGATGGCGCGGACCGTGATTTCCGCCCGTGACACGTCCAGCACGTTGAAGCTGTTGTCCTGATGGCGCAGGCGGGTCGAGAGGCCGGTGCCCGCCTGCACGAACAGCAAGCCCGGCGCGGTGGTGAAGGGCCCGATATGCGTGGTGTGGATGTGCCCGCACAGAACCACGTCCGCCCCGCACTCGGCCAGCGCCTTCAGCGCCTTGGCCGATCCGCGCATCAGCCGCTTGTCACTGCCCTCCAGATGCTCCAGCGGGTGGTGCAGAACGACGACGCGCGCCTTGTCACCGGCATCCGCAAAGGCGTTGCACACCCGTTTCAGGGTGTGGGAGGACAGGCGGCCCGTCTGATGTGCCAGGGGGTTGACCGTGTTCACGCCGACGACGCGGATGCGGTCATTCTCGAAGGTGGGTTCCAGATCGGTGGCGATGTATTCGCGGTAGCGTTCCCATGGCCGCGTCAGGCGCACCCAAAGGTTGTCCAGCGGCGTGTCATGATTTCCGGGCACCGCCAGCACGGGGGCAGTGATGCGGTCGATGAAGGACCGCGCCTCCTCGAACTGCCAGCGGCGGGCGCGTTGGGTGAAATCGCCGGAAATGACGCACAGGTCCGGCGACAGCGTGTTCACCTTTTCCAGCAGGGGTTCCAGAAGGGCGGGGGAGGTGCGGCCGAAGTGAAGATCCGACAGGTGGACGATCCGCCTCATGGGGTCTCCACCCGGTCGGCCTCGTCGGGAAGGATGATGGACAGCGCGTCGCGCAGGATCTCGAACGTCAGAGGCGTGTCCATCCGGCTCTTTTCCCCGTCATAGGCGACCAGAAGGCTGGATTTCTTCGTTTCCACCGTGAATTCGTTCACATGCAGAAGGTCCACGTCCCGCCCCAGTTTCACCTTGCCCCGGCACAGGTTCCACGTGGTCTTCAACAGCGATGCGCGCCCTTCACCCTTGGCGATGAAGGCGACCAGATCGTCTTCGCTGATCTCGGCCGACCCGGGAAGGCCGAACCGTTCCAGCTGATAGGCGGAGCGGGCCACGAAGATCAGGGGGGTGGACACCTGCCGGCGTTCGCCGTCCACCTCCAGAGTGACGCGCCATGGGCGGCGATAGCGCAGGAAGGTCTTCAGCACCGACCAGTGCGCGGCCACGCGCCTGCGACCGAAGCGTTCATAAACGGATTCCCGCTGCTTCAGGATCGCGGGATAGATGCCCAGGCTCGCGTTGTTCAGGAACACGATGCCGTTCACCGCGCCTACGGAAATGCGGTGGGAATGGCCGTTCAGGATGGCGCGGGCGGCCTCGTCGGGTTCCTGCGGAAGCCCGAGCCCCCGCGCGAAATAGTTGAAGGTGCCCAAGGGCAGCACGGCTAGGTTCACATCGGTGTGGACCAGCGCGTTGGCCACGCCCATTACCGTGCCATCCCCCCCGGCGGCGACGATGGTGGTGAACCCGTCCTCCACGGCCTTGCGGACGGCGTCCTTCATGTCCTCCCCTTCCTGCCAGCGGCGCAGGGTGGCGGTGCCGAACACGGACATGGCCGTGTCGATCGCCTGCGCGTCGTGGCTGTTGCGGCCCGACTTGGGGTTGGCGATCACGCAGATGGTGGAAGGATCAAGGGCCATGGAGGTCTCCGGCTACGGGCACAGGGGCAACGCCGCAGCACCGCCTCTGGTTTCCGCAAAGGCCGTCATGTCCTGGAAAAGCGGGCCGCGGGGGGAAGGCGGCCCGCCTTGGGGTCACTTCAGGCAGGCGGTCAGCGTGTCGGCCAGCCCGTGCATCAGCTGCGCGTAAAGCTGCGGGCCGGGCGACAATTGCGAGCCTTCGGGGTCCAGCGCGCCGCCCAGCTGTACGCCCGCATCGTCGGCCATCTGCCGGGCCAGCTTCGGGTCGTGCTGCGTTTCGGGGAAGATGCAGGTCGCGGGACCGGCCTTTTCCCTGATCTCCGCCAGACGCTGGGCCGAGGGGGAGGACGCGTCGCCGGGCGAGATCGCACCCGCCGGGCTCAGGTCGTAGTGGTCCGCGAAATAACCGTAGGCGTCGTGGAAGGTGACAAAGGGCCTGCCGTGCAGATCGGCCAGTTGCGTCGTCAGGTCGGCGTCGAGGGATGTGATCTCCGCCCCGGCGGCCTTGGCGTTCGCGGCATAGGCTTCGGCATTCTCGGGATCCATCTCCGACAGCTTGGCGGCGATGGCGTCCAGCCAGACAAGGGCGTTGTCGGGATTCAGCCAGGCATGGGGATCAAGGCCCTCGTGGTGGTGATGCTCCTCGCCTTCCTCGGAATGATCATGATCGGCGTTGTGCTCGTGCCCGTGATCATGTGCTTCATGCTCATGCTCATGCTCATGCTCATGCTCGCCTTCGGCGTATTGGCGGGTGGTCAGGCCGTCAATGTGCAGAAGCTCCAGCTCCTCGCCGCTGCGGGCGTCCAGCGCCGCGCTCAGCCAAGGCGTCATTTCCGGCCCCAGCCAGATCACGAGGTCCGAGTCCTGGATGGCGCCCGCCTGGCTTGGCTTCAGCTGGAAATGATGGGGATCGCTGCCGGGCGGCAGGATCAGGTCGGGCGTGCCCGTGTCACCCATGACCTGCGCCACCAGCGACTGGACCGGAGAGATGTCGGTCACGACCTTCACATCCGCCAGTGCGGGGGTGGCCGCGACACTCGCCAGCAGCAGCGATATGGTATAACGCATCTTGATACCCTTTCGTTCGGTCGCCATATGGGTAAATGTAATAACGTAACACGTCAAGAGGTGCCCATGGACCCGCTGGCTTTCTCCCGCCACGATCACGCCCATTGTTCTGGCGATGTCCTGAAGCGGGCCGAAGGCATCGCGGCCGAAAAGGGCCTGCGCCTGACCCCCGTCCGCCGGCGCGTGCTGGAAATCCTGCTGGAGGAGCATCGCGCGCTGGGCGCCTATGACGTGCTGCAACGCCTGGCCTCCGAAGGATTCGGCAACCAGCCCCCCGTGGCCTATCGCGCGCTGGAGTTTCTGGTGGAGCAGGGGCTGGCCCACCGCATCCGCCGCCTGAACGCCTTTGCCGCCTGCATGCATCCGGGCGAAGCGCACGCCCCCGCCTTCCTGATCTGCCGCACCTGCAACATCGTCGCCGAAGCCCCCGCCGAACCGGTGCGCGAGGCGCTGGACGCGGCGGCGCAGGAGCTCGGCTTCGTGATCGAACGCTCGAATGTGGAGGCGGTCGGCCTTTGCCCCGCCTGCCGCGAGGCCGCATGACCCTGATCCATGCCGAGCGGGTGAGTGTCACCCTTGGTTCGCAGCCCGTGTTGCAGGACGTGTCCCTGCAACTGAACCCGCGCGAGATCGTGACCATCGTCGGGCCCAACGGGTCGGGCAAGTCCACGCTGCTGCGCACGCTTCTGGGGATCGTCCCCCTCGCCTCCGGCCGGGTGACGCGCCGGGCGGGGCTGCGGATCGGGTATGTGCCGCAAAAGCTGGCACTGGACCCGACGCTGCCGCTGCCGGTGGCGCGGTTCCTGTCGCTGCCCCGCCGCCAGTCGCGGGCCGACATCGCGGCCGCGCTGGCCCGTGTCGGCCTGCCGGGGGTGGAGAGGCGGCCCATGTCCGGCCTGTCGGGCGGGCAGATGCAGCGCGTCCTGCTGGCCCGCGCCCTGCTTGTGAAACCCGAAGCGATCCTGATGGACGAACCGACCCAAGGCCTGGACCAGCCGGGGGAGGCCGCCTTCTACCGCCTGCTGGAGGAGGTGCGCGCCGAAACCGGCGCCGCCGTCCTGATGGTCAGCCACGACCTGCACGTGGTCATGGCCGCCTCGGACCGGGTGGTGTGTTTGAACGGGCATATCTGCTGCGAAGGCACGCCGCATGTCGTGTCCAACGCCCCCGAATACCGCGCCCTGTTCGGCGAGGGGACGCGCGGGGCCTTGGCCTTGTATCAGCACCGCCACGACCACGGGCACCATCACGACGGCTGCGAGGGGCACGACCATGTTTGACGATTTTCTGACGCGCGCCGCCGTGGCGGGGGTGGGCGTCGCCTGTTCCACCGGGCCGCTGGGCGTGTTCGTCGTGTGGCGGCGCATGGCCTATTTCGGAGACGCGACCGCGCATGCCGCGATCCTGGGCGTGGCGCTGGCGCTGGCAAGCGACCTGCCGATCGCCGTGGGGGCCGCGGCCGTGGCCGCCGCGATGGGGCTGACCGTGGCGAACCTGACGGGGCGCGGCTGGGCGGCGGACACGGTGCTGGGCGTTCTGGCCCATGCGGCGCTGGCCCTTGGCCTTGTCGCGATCAGCTTCGTGCAGAACGTGCAATTGAGCCTTGAGAGCTATCTGTTCGGCGACATCCTTGCGGTGTCACGCGCCGATCTTGCGGTGATCTGGGGCGGGGCGGCGCTGGTGGTGGCGTTGATCGCGTGGCGCTGGAACCGGCTGCTGCTGACCACGGTGAACGAGGATCTGGCCCATGCCGACGGCATTTCCCCATTGAGGGAGCGGCTGGTGCTGACGCTGGCCTTGGCGCTGGTGGTGGCGATTTCCCTGAAGATCGTGGGGGCGCTGCTGATTTCCGCCCTGCTGATCGTGCCGGCCGCCGCCGCACGGGCCGTCAGCCGGGGGCCGGAGGCGATGGCCGTGGGGGCGACGCTGATCGGGGCGGCGTCGGCGCTGGGCGGGCTTTGGGCCTCGTACCATTTCGACACGCCGGCCGGTCCGTCCATCGTCACCGCCGCCGCGGCGATCTTTGCCGTCGCGGTGGTGGTGGGGCGCCTGCGCCGCGCCTGATCAGCGCTGCGCGCGCTGCGCGAGCCAGACCGCCCATTCCGGCTCGCTGCCGCGGAAGGCGTTGATGTCCACGCGCCCGTCGATGCCGGGGATCAGGCCGGTGCCGGTGTATTGCCAGAACGTCCAGTCATGGCCCGGATGCACCTCGGACGGATGGCCGGCGACGGATCGCAGCCAGAATTCCACCCCCGGCACGCGCCACATCTCGTTGTCGCGGAAGAAGTCCACGGTCAGGTACATGATCGGCCGCTGCCCGTAATACTGCGTCAGGATCGACGTGAAGATGGCCGCGTCCTGGCGCACCTCCTCGGCCGGGGGGCGGCGGGTGCAGGTGCGCGAGGTGGGCGTCCATTCCATGTCCAGGACCGGGGGCAGGTCGCCCGCTCGGCGCGGCACGTTGGCGATGTACCAGGCCGCCTGTTCCTGCGGGGTCCGGCAGAAGTAATAATAGTGATACGCGCTGGAGGGCACACCCGCAGCCCGCGCCGCCGAACGGTGGTGGTTCAGCATCGGGTCGGTGTAGTCGCCCCCCTCGGTCGCCTTGATGAAGGCGAAGCGCACGCCATAGCTGCGCGCGACGCCCCAGTCGATGTTGCTTTGATAACGGGCCACGTCGATGCCATGCACCGCATAGGCGGCGGGCACGTTGCGGCCGCGCCAGGCATAGGGGGCGGCGTCGCCGAACTGGTGGGGGAGGCCCTGCACGGACATCGGTTCCCGGGGGCCGCAGGCGGCCAGGACGGCAAGGATCAGAAGGGCAAGAAGACGAACGGGGCGCATCGGATCTCCGGACAGAATCGCCCACCCTTGTGCACCGGATCGTGCGCCCCGTCACGGGGGCGTGACGGGGCGCGGCGGAACACCGCGCCCCGTGCTGTCGGCGTCAGTTCGGGATCTCGCCCGTGATGCCTTCGACGTAGAAGTTCATGCCCGCCAGTTCGGCGTCGTCCGGCGTCTCGCCGTCCGCCAGCCACTCCGAACCGTCCTGCTTCTTCAGGGGGCCGGTGAACGGGTGCAGGGTGCCGGCGGCGATGGCGTCGCGCACTTCCTCGGCCTTGGTCTTCACCTCGGCGGGGACAGCGTCCGTGATCTCGCCGATCTGAACTTCCCCTCCGGCGATGCCGGCCCAGGTCGCGCCCTGTTTGTAGGTGCCATCCAGCAGCGCGCCCACGCGTTCGATGTAGTAGGGCGCCCAGTTGTCGATGATGGACGCCACGCGCGGGCTCGGCTTGAACTCCGCCATGTCGGAGGCCTGGCCGAAGCCGACCACGCCTTCGGTCTTGGCCGCTTCGGCCAGCGGGGCGGTGGAATCGGTGTGCTGCAGGATCACGTCCACGCCCTGTTCGATCAGCGCGCGGGCGGCGTCGGCCTCTTTCGCGGGGTCGAACCAGGTGTAGGCCCAGACGACCGACATCGTGGCGTCGGGGTTCACCTTCTTCGCCGCCAGATAGGCCGCGTTGATGCCCTGGATGTTTTCCGGGATCGGGAACGAGCCGATATAGCCGATCTTGTCCGACTTTGTCATCAGGCCGGCCATCGTGCCCGTGACGGCGCGGCCTTCGTAGAAGCGCGCGTCATAGGTGGAGACGTTGGCATGGTCGCGGCGGTAGCCGGTGGCGTGTTCGAACATCACCTTCGGGAACTTCGCGGCGACGTTGTTCACCGCGTCCATGTACCCGAAGGAGGTGGCGAAGATGATGTTGCAGCCCGACAGCGCCATCTGCGTCATCACGCGTTCGCTGTCGGCCCCTTCGGGCACCGATTCCTGATAGGTGGTGGCGTCGACCTTGTCGCCGAATTCCGCCGCCAGCGCCTGCCGGGCCTGATCGTGCTGGAAGGACCAGCCGCCGTCGCCCACCGGGCCGACATAGATGAAGCAGGCCTTCACCTTGTCCATGCCTTGCGCGAAGGAAGCGGCGGGCAGCGCCATCAGCGCGGCGGCGGTCGCCAGAAGCAGTCTGCGTTTCATGTGGGTCTCCCTGTGGGTCAATGCGAAGCGTGGAACGTCTTGCCAAGGTCGGCCGGCGCGCCCATCGCGCGCCCCCGGCCCGAGGATATCAGAACAAGAACAAGGATCGTGATGATGTAGGGGGACATCGTCAGATACTCGACCGGGATGCGGGAACCTGCGGCCTGAAGGTTCAGCTGCAGCACGCTGATGCCCCCGAACAGCCATGCGCCCATCAGCACGCGCCACGGCTTCCAGCCCGCGAAGACGACGATGGCCAGCGCGATCCAGCCCGCGCCGCTGGTGATGCCGTCGGTCCATTGGGGCACGCGCACCAGGCTGACATAGGCCCCGCCCATGCCCGCCATGGCCCCGCCGAACAGGATCGCCCCCGTGCGGATGCGGCGGACCTTGTAGCCCAGCGCATGGGCCGCCTCGTGGCTTTCGCCCACGGCGCGCAGGATCAGGCCGGCGCGGGTGGAACGCAGGAACCACCAGGTCGCGGCCACCAGGATCAGCGACAGATAGACCATCCCGTCATGGGAAAAGAGGATCGGCCCCAGCACGGGCAGGTCGGCCAGCGGACCCAGCGGCACGTCCCCGGTCAGGGGCGGGCGGATGCCGTTCCAGCCTTGCCCGATCAGGCTGGACAATCCCAGCCCGAACAGCGTCAGCGCAAGGCCGGACGCGACCTGGTTGGCCAGAAGCACCTGCGTCAGCAGCGCGAACAAGGCCGCCATTGCCGCCCCCGCCGCTGCACCGCCCACGAAGCCCAGCACAGGGCTGCCGGTCGTCACCGCCACCACGAAGCCGGTGACGGCGCCCATGATCATCATGCCCTCCACCCCGAGGTTCAGGGTGCCGGACTTCTCGACCACCATCTCTCCCAGTGCCGCCATCAGGATGGGGACGGAGGCCACGATCAGCGTGGCCAGAAGCGTGACGAGGTTGATGCCGCCAATGTCCATCACGAAGCCTCCCGTGCCCAGCGGATGCGGTAATTGGTCAGGATGTCCACCGCCAGAAGGAAGAACAAAAGCATCCCTTGGAAGGCCTGGATCGCGGCCGCGGGAACCCCCAGCATGAACTGCGCCAGTTCGCCGCCGATATAGGTCAGCGCCATCAGAAGGCCGGCCAGCAGGATGCCGATCGGGTTCAGGCGGCCGAGGAAGGCCACGATGATCGCGGTGAAGCCGTAACCCTGCGCGAAGTCGAGGCTGATCTGCCCGGCGGGTCCCGTCACCTCGAACAGCCCCGCCAAACCCGCCAGTGCGCCCGAGATGCCGAAGCACACGATCACCAGCTTGCGCGGTGACACGCCGGCAAAGCGCGCGGCGCGCGGGGCCTGACCCGTCAGCCGGATGGAAAAGCCCAGCATGTGCCGTTGCAGCAGGATGTAGGCGAAGATCACGGCGATGAAGGCCGCCACGACCCCCCAATGCATCCCCGTGCCCGCGATCAGCTCGGGATTGGCCGAGGAGGCCCATTGCGACAGGTTGCGCGATCCGGGAAAGCCGCCGCCCTGCGGGTTGCGCAAGGCGCCCAGCGCCATCGAGGACAGCAGCGCCTGCGCGACATAGACGAGCAGAAGCGAGACGAGAATCTCGTTCGTGCGGAACACGGTGCGCAGGATCGCCGGGATCATGGCCCAAAGGAACCCGCCCAAGCCGCCCGCGACCACCATCAGCGGAAAGATCAGGCGGCTGTCCATCGGATACAGCGCAAGGCCCGCCGCGGCCCCGGTCAGGGCGCCGACGACATACTGCCCCTCGGCCCCGATGTTCCAGACGCCGGCGCGGAAGCCCAGCGACAGGCCGATCGCGATCAGGATCAGCGGCCCCGCCTTCACCAGAAGCTGCGGGCGGGAATAGGCCGCGAATTGCGGGTTGAACAGCGGGTCCCAGAAGATGGTGCGGATCGCCGCGACCGGATCCTTGCCCAGCATCGCGAACAGGATGCCGCCCGCGATCATCGTCAGGACGACGGCCAGAACCGGCGTCGCCACCGACCACGCGCGCGACGGCGTGGCCCGTTTTTCAAGCCGCATCATGGGCGACCTCCATCCCGTGCGCGCCGCCCATCATCAGTCCGATCTCTTCCACGGTCAGCCCCGCCACCGGACGCGGCGGGCTGAGCCGTCCTTCGTTCAGCGCGGCAAAGCTGTCCGCGATCTCCAGCAGCTCGTCCAGGTCCTGGCTGATCACGACCACCGCTGCCCCGTCGGCGGCCCGGTTCAGGATCGCCTGCCGGATGAAGGCCGAAGCCGCGGCGTCCACGCCCCAGGTGGGCTGGTTGATCACGATCACCTCGGACCCCTGCGACAATTCCCGCCCCACCACGAATTTCTGAAGGTTTCCGCCCGACAGGGCGCGGGCCGCCACTTCCGTGCCCGGCGTGCGGACGTCGAAATCGCGGATGATGGCATTGGCGAAGGCGCGGACCTTGCCCCAGTCGATGAAGCCGTGCCGCACCAGCTTCTGGCGGATCGCGCCCGACAGCAGCGCGTTTTCCGTCAGCGTCATGTCGGGGGCGGCGGCGTGGCCCAGCCGTTCCTCGGGCGCGGAAACGAGGCCGGCGAGACGTCGCGCCTCCGGTCCCTTGTCGCCCACGGGCCGGCCGCCGATCCGCAGGGCGTCGGGCGCGCTGCGGAGTTCGCCGTTCAGCGCCAGCAGGAGTTCGTCCTGCCCGTTGCCCGCAACCCCCGCGATGCCCAGCACCTCGCCTTTCCGCACCGACAGGCGGATGTCCTTCAGCGCCGTCCCGAACGGGATGGGGGAGGGGGCGGACAGGCCCGTCACTTCCAGCATCACCTCTCCCTTCGGGTGGGGGGTGCGGGCGGGCGGGGTCAGGACGGCGCCCACCATCAGTTCGGCCAGTTCGCGGGCCGAACGCTCGCGCGGGACGCAGGTGGCCACGACCTTGCCGCGCCGCAGGATGGTGGCGTGGTCGCACAGGGTGCGGATCTCTTCCAGCTTGTGGCTGATGTACAGGATCGCGGTGCCTTCGGCCGCCAGCTTGCGCAGGGTCTGGAACAGGATCTCCACCTCCTGCGGGGTCAGGACCGAGGTGGGCTCGTCCATGATCAGCAGCTTCGGGTCCTGCAGCAGGCAGCGGATGATCTCCACCCGCTGGCGTTCGCCCGCGCTCAGATCCCCCACGATGCGGGCGGGGTCCAGCGGCAGGCCGTAGGTGGCGGACGTCTCGCGGATGCGGCGGGCCAGATCGCGCATGGGGGGCGGGGCTTCCATGCCCAGCGCCACGTTTTCCGCCACCGTCAGCGCGTCGAACAGGCTGAAATGCTGGAACACCATTGCCACGCCCGCGCGGCGGGCGGTGGCGGGGCGGTCGGGCGCGAAATCCTGTCCCGACAACACCATGCGGCCGGAATCGGGGGTGACAAGGCCGTAGATCATCTTGACCAGCGTGGACTTCCCCGCCCCGTTTTCGCCCAGCAGCGCGTGCACCTCACCGGGGCGGAGGGAGAACCCGACCTCGCTGTTGGCCACCACGCCCGGATAGGCCTTGGTCAGCCCCTCCACCCGCAGCAGCGTGTCGCTTCCCGTCATCCGCGATCTCCGTCCCCGATGGTCTTCGTTCTTGATACGTGTGATGGCGCCCTGATCGCAATGGCAGGATGGCCGAACGCGGCGAATAGCCGTGGATCGCGCCTGTGGGAATAGGCAACACCGCCGTCCCGCGGATTTTGCGGCAGGACCGCCACAAGAAGCCGGGGCGGGACAGGTCGCTGCCGCTTTAACAGGCGCGTCTGCCGCGTTAGGATGCGGCATGTCGAATCCTGTCCGTTTCATCCATCTGCGCGTCCACACCGAGCATTCGCTTCTGGAAGGGGCGGTGCCCGTCAAGAAGCTGGTCAAGCTGTGCGAGGCGGCGTCCATGCCCGCCGTGGCCGTGACCGACACGAACAACATGTTCGCCGCGCTGGAGTTTTCCGTCACCGCCTCGGGGGCCGGGGTGCAGCCGATCGTGGGCTGCCAGGTGTCGGTCGATTACGATCCGGCCCAGCCGGGCGAAAAGACGCGCCCCGCCGCGCCCGTGGTCCTGCTGGCGCAGGACGAGGCGGGCTACATGAACCTGATGAAGCTGTCCTCCTGCCTCTACGTGGACAAGGGCGGGCAGTTGCCGCAGGTGACGCTGGACGAACTTGCCACCTATTCCGCCGGCCTCATCTGCCTGTCGGGCGGGCCGGACGGGCCGGTGGGGCGGCTGCTGCGCACGGGGCAGCGCACGAAGGCCGACGCGCTGCTGCGCCGGCTGGCCGCCACCTATCCGGGCCGGCTGTACGTTGAATTGCAGCGCCATCCCGGCGAAGGCGGCAAGCTGCCCGAGGCGGAGGCGCTGTCCGAGCGTGGCCATGTGGAGATGGCCTATGACCTGAACCTGCCGCTGGTCGCCACCAACGACGTGTATTTTCCCAAGGCCGAGATGTACGAGGCGCATGACGCCCTGATCTGCATCGCCGAAGGCGCTTATGTGGACCAGCAGCAGCCGCGCCGCCGCCTGACGCCGCAGCACTACTTCAAATCCGAAGCCGAGATGTGCGCCCTGTTCGCCGACCTGCCGGAGGCGTTGGAGAACACGGTCGAGATCGCCCGCCGCTGCGCCTTCAAGGCCGCGAAACGCGCCCCGATCCTGCCCCGCTTCGCCGAGGACGAGGTGGAGGAGCTGCGCCGTCAGGCCCGTGCGGGGCTGGAACGGCGTCTGGCCGTCATCCCCCACGCCGTGACGGTGGAGGAGTATCACGCACGCCTCGATTTCGAGCTGGGGATCATCGAGAAGATGGGCTTCCCCGGCTATTTCCTGATCGTGGCCGACTTCATCAAATACGCCAAGGACAACCAGATCCCCGTCGGTCCGGGGCGGGGGTCGGGCGCAGGCTCGCTCGTGGCCTATGCGCTGCTGATCACCGACCTTGACCCCCTGCGCTATGCCCTGCTGTTCGAACGGTTCCTGAACCCCGAACGCGTGTCCATGCCCGACTTCGACATCGACTTCTGCATGGACCGGCGCGAGGAGGTGATCCGCTACGTCCAGAAGAAGTACGGCCGCGACAAGGTGGGGCAGATCATCACCTTCGGCGCGCTCTTGTCCAAGGCTGCCGTGCGCGATGTGGGCCGCGTGTTGCAGATGTCCTTCATGCAGGTGGACCGCCTGTCGAAGATGATTCCGCTGGAAGGGGTGAAACCTGTTTCCATCGCAAAGGCCTTGGCGGACGAACCCCGCCTGCGCGAGGCCGCGAAGGAGGAGGTGGTCAAGCGCCTTCTGGATTACGGCCAGCAGGTGGAAGGGCTCTTGCGCAACGCCTCGACCCACGCCGCAGGTGTCGTGATCGGCGACCGGCCGCTGGATGCGCTGGTGCCGCTTTATCAGGACCCGCGATCCGACATGCCCGCGACCCAGTTCAACATGAAGTGGGTGGAGGCCGCGGGCCTCGTGAAGTTCGACTTCCTGGGCCTGAAGACGCTGACGGTGATCCAGAACGCGATCGACCTGATCCGCGCGGGCGGGCGCGAGTTGCATCAGGCGGCGGACGGGCGCACGCTTTATACCCCCGCGCCAGGGACGGAAAACGACATCGGGCACATCCCGCTGGATGACGCGGCGACCTACGACCTTTATTCGGCGGCCAAGACGGTCGCGGTGTTCCAGGTCGAAAGCTCGGGCATGATGGACGCGCTGCGGCGCATGAAGCCCACCTGCATCGAGGACATCGTGGCGCTGGTGGCCCTGTACCGCCCCGGCCCGATGGAGAACATCCCCGTCTATTGCGAGGTGAAGAACGGGCTGCGGGAGATCGAGTCGATCCACCCGACCATCGACTTCATCCTGAAGGAAACGCAGGGCATCATCGTTTATCAGGAACAGGTGATGCAGATCGCGCAGGTCATGGGGGGATATTCCCTTGGCGGCGCCGACCTTCTGCGCCGTGCCATGGGCAAGAAGATCGCCGAGGAGATGGCCAAGGAACGCCCGAAGTTCATCAAGGGCGCGGCCGAGACGCACGACATCGACGCCAAGAAGGCGGGCGAGGTGTTCGACCTTCTGGAGAAGTTCGCCAATTACGGCTTCAACAAGTCTCACGCGGCGGCCTATGCCGTGGTCAGCTACCAGACGGGCTGGCTGAAGGCGAACCATCCGGTCGAGTTCATGGCCGGCGTCATGAACTGCGACATCGACCTGACCGACAAGCTGGCCATCTACAAGCGCGAGGTGGACAAGCTGGGGATCGAGACGGTGCCCCCCTGCGTCAACCGTTCGCAGGCGACGTTCAGCGTGCGGGAGGGGAAGCTCGTCTATGGCCTTGGCGCGCTGAAGAACGTGGGCGTGGAGGCGATGAAGATGATCGTCGCCGGCCGGGGCGACAAGCCCTTCGTCAGCCTGTTTGACATCGCGCGGCGGGTGGACCTGAAACGCGTCGGCAAGCGCCCGATGGAGATGCTGGTCCGCGCCGGCGCCTTCGACATGCTGGACGGCAACCGCGCCCGCGTGTTCGACGCGCTGGACGGGCTGGTCGCCTATTCCGCCGCGGTGCACGAGGCGCGGGCGTCGTCCCAAGTGTCGCTGTTCGGCGAGGCGGGGGACGATCTGCCCGAACCGCGCATGGCCAACCGCGACGACTGGCTGCCGGTGGAGCGTCTGGCGGAGGAGATGAAGGCCATCGGCTTCTATCTGTCCGGCCACCCCTTGGACGATTACATGGGCCCGCTGCGCCGCAAGAACGTGATGACGTTGACCGAGTTGACGGAGGCCGCGCAGGGCGGGCCGAAGGTGGCGAAGCTGGCGGGATCGGTCGGTTCGAAACAGGAACGCAAATCCGCGCGCGGCAACCGCTTTGCCTTCGTGCAGCTGTCGGACCCGACGGGGTTGTATGAGGTCACGGTGTTTTCCGACACGCTGGACCAGGCGCGCGACCTGCTGGAACCCGGCCAGAACGTGGTCCTGACGGTGGAGGCGCAGCTGGAAGGGGACACGCTGAAGCTGCTGGCGCGCGCCGCACAGCCCATCGACAGCGTGGCGGCGGATGCAGGTGGCGCGGGCTTCCGCATCCATCTGGAGCGGGCGGAGGCGGCGGCTTCGGTCGCGGCGCTGTTCGCGCGCCTGTCCGGCAACGGGCGCGCGGGCGGAGAGATCCGGTTCTGCGTGACGGACGAACAGGGGCAGGAGATCGACCTTGCGTTGCCCGACCGCTATCCCGTCACCCCGCAGGTGAAGGGCGCGATCAAGGCGGTGCAGGGCGTCGTCATGATCGAGGATCTGTAAGGCTCACCAGTGCGGCGGGCGCTGGTCGGCCAGCGGAAGGGTTCCGCCTTCGGCCTCGCGTTCGGCCTCCCGCTCCATCAGCAGGCCGACGCGGCGGGACAGCCGCTCGATCTCTCGTGTCTGGCGGGTGACGATCTCGGACAGGTCGTCCACCATCCGCGTCAGGTGGGCGATCTGTTCTTCGCTGCGTTCGATCCGGTCCATGATCCTTTCGGCGGCTTGTCGCCCGCCGCCCCTTCCGATAATGCCTTGGCCCGACAGCATAGCGAAGGGTCCGACCATGGCCAAGGACAAGTCCCCCCGCCGCCCCCGCGCGGAAACGCCCAAGGGCTTCCGCGATTATTTCGGCGCGGACGTGACCGAACGGAAGGCGATGCTTGATGCCATCGCCGATGTGTATCACCGCTATGGCTTCGACCCGCTGGAAACCAGCGCCGTCGAAACGGTGGAAGCGCTGGGCAAGTTCCTGCCCGACGTGGACCGCCCGAATGAAGGCGTCTTCGGCTGGCAGGACGAGGACGAGCAGTGGCTGGCCCTGCGCTATGACCTGACCGCCCCCTTGGCCCGCGTGGCCGCGCAGTTCCGCAACGATCTGCCCAGCCCCTATCGCCGCTATGCCATGGGCCCCGTCTGGCGCAACGAAAAGCCGGGTCCGGGCCGCTTCCGCCAGTTCTATCAATGCGACGCCGACACGGTGGGCGCGCCGTCGGTCGCGGCGGATGCCGAGATTTGCGCCATGCTGTCGGACGCGCTGGAAACCGTGGGCATCCCGCGCGGCGACTATCTGGTGCGGGTAAACAACCGCAAGGTCCTGAACGGCGTGATGGAGGTGGCGGGCGTGCTCGACCCTTCCGACCTGTCGCGGTTCGAGGGGGAGCGCGGGATCGTGCTGCGCGCCATCGACAAGCTGGACCGTCTGGGCGACGCGGGCGTGCGCGCGCTGCTGGGCGCGGGCCGCAAGGACGAATCGGGCGACTTCACCCACGGCGCGGGCCTGAGCGACGAGCAGGCCGAGGTCGTGATGGGCTTCATGGCCGCCAAGCGCGCCACGGGTGGCGAAACGGCCGCCCGCCTGCGCGAACTGGTGGGCGGGTCCGCCATCGGCCTTGAAGGCGTGCAGGAGTTGGAAACCATCGCCGAGATGCTGGACCGTCAGGGCTATGCGTCGGACCGGATCGAGGTGGACCCGTCCGTCGTGCGCGGCCTTGGCTATTACACCGGCCCCGTATTCGAGGCCGAGCTGACCTTCGAGATCTTCGACGAGAAGGGCAACAAGCGCCAGTTCGGGTCCGTGTCCGGCGGTGGCCGCTATGACGATCTGGTGAAGCGCTTCACCGGGCAGGCGGTGCCGGCCACGGGCGTGTCGATCGGCGTGGACCGGCTGCTGGCGGCGCTGCGGGCAAAGGGCCGCATGGGCGCGCAGGCGCAGGGCCCTGTGATCGTGACCGTGATGGACCGCGACCGGATGGCCGACTACATGGCCATGGCCGCCGATCTGCGCAACGCCGGCATCCGGGCCGAGGTGTATCTGGGCAACCCCAAGAACTTCGGCAACCAGTTGAAATACGCCGACAAGCGCCAGTCCCCCGTGGCCGTCATCCAGGGCGGGGACGAGGCGGGGAAGAATACCATCATCCTGAAGGACCTGATCTTGGGCGCAAAGATTGCCGAAGGTGCCAGCCTTGAGGAGTGGAAGGCCCGCCCGGCGCAGGTGGAAGTGCCGCGCGGCGATCTGGTGGCCGAGGTGCGGAAGATGCTCGCATGATCAAGGCCGAGATCCGGGCCGAGGCGGAGCGGCTCTTCGCCGCCTTCCAGTCCGCCGGGGCCCAGCCGGTGGAGGCGGACATCCTTCTGCCCGCCGACATGCTGCTGGATCTGTATGGCGAGGACATCCGCGCCCGCGCCTATGTCACGCAAGACCCCCTGCGCGGAGAGATGGTGCTGCGGCCGGACTTCACCGTGCCGGTGGTGCAGGCGCACATGGCGCACGGGGCCGATCCCGCGCGGTACACCTATATGGGCGAGGTGTTCCGCAAGCAGGACACGCTGCGCCCCCGCGCCGCCGAATACCTTCAGGTCGGGTTCGAGGTGTTCGACCGCACCGCCCCCGAGGAGGCGGACGCCGAAGTGTTTGCCCTGTTCACCGAACTTCTGGCGCCCCTGCGTGTGCAGCCGCAGATCGGCGACATCGGCATCCTGATGGCCGCCGTGCACGGGTTGCAGACGACCGAGACGCGCCGCGCGGCCCTGCTGCGCCACGTTTGGCGTCCGCGCCGGTTCCGGCACCTGCTGGACCGCTATGCCGGCCGCACCGGCCCGCACCCCGCACGCGTGCGCCTGCTGAAGGCCCTGGAGGAGGGCGCGCTGCCCAAGACTGGCCCGCATATCGGCCTGCGTTCCGCGTCCGAGATCGCGGCCCGCATCCACGCGCTGGCCGAGGACGCCGACACCCCCTCCATCCCCGCCAGGCAGGCGACGCTGCTGGAGGACCTGATGGCCCTGTCCGCCCCCGCGCCCCAGGCGTTGGAGCGGTTGCGGGATCTGGCGGTGGACATGCCCCATATCTCTGTCGCGGTGGAACGGTTCGGCGCCCGCCTGACGGCGCTGAAGGCGCGCGGCATCGTGGTGGACGACCTGCCGTTCGAAACTACCCATGGCCGCACCACCCTGGAATATTACGATGGCTTCGTCTTCACCTTCCACGCGGCCGATCCGGGGCTTCCGGTGGTCGCCTCGGGCGGGCGGTATGACGCGCTGACGCGGGTTCTGGGGCAGGGGCAGTCCATCCCGGCCGTGGGCGGGATCATCCGCCCGCATCTGGTCGCGCAGTTGAGGGCCGAAGGATGCTGAAGATCGGTGTGCCGTCCAAGGGGCGGCTGATGGAGAAGACCTTCGACTGGTTCGGGGCGCGCGGCGTCACCATGCGCCGCACCGGCAACGAACGGGAATATTCCGGCGAGGTGGAGGGGCTGGACGGCGTGCAGCTGGTCCTTCTGTCTGCCGGAGAGATCCCGCGCGAACTGTCGGCGGGCCGCATCCATCTGGGCGTGACGGGATCGGACCTTGTGCGCGACAAGCTGGCCGACTGGCCCGCGCAGGTGGCCGAGGTGGCGCCCTTGGGCTTTGGCCATGCGGACCTGATCCTTGCGGTGCCGGTGTGCTGGGTCGACGTGGACACGCTGGACGATCTGGACGCCGCGGCCTCGGCCTTCCGGCGGGTGCATGGATTCCGGTTGCGGATCGCCACGAAATACCACCGGCTGGTGCGCGACTTCCTGACGGAAAACGGCGTGGCGGATTACCAGCTGGTCGACAGCCAGGGCGCGACCGAAGGCACGATCCGCAACCTCACGGCCGAGGCGATCGCCGACATCACCTCCACCGGCGAGACGTTGCGCGCGAACCACCTGAAGATCCTGGAGGACGCGGTGATCCACCGCAGCCAAGCCACCCTGTTCGCCGCCCGCGCCGCCGAATGGTCCGAAGCGCGTCCGGCGCTGAGGGCCCTGATGGCGCAGCTGCGCCTGCCGGTGCCGGACGTGATCCGCGAAGGTTAACGCAGGCCCATCTCGGCCAGCGCACGGGCCAGGTCGGGGGGCAGGGGCTCCTCGTGGTCGCGGCCTTCGGGGATGTCGGCGGGGGCATCCTTGGCGTCCAGATAGCGCCATCCCTGGAACGCGCGGCGCGGCTGCGCCTGCGTGCGCACGATCATGGGGTCCAGAATCAGCGCGCAGCGCTCGATCCCGTCGTCGCCGCGCGTGGCCTCCAGCCCCAAGATCCGTTGGCGGGCCAGGACAAGGCCCTTGAAGATCCAGTAGATGGAGCCGCCGTTCAGCAGCTCCGCCTCCCGCTTGGGCCACATGCGGGTGACGTGGCGCGGTTCCCCGTGCCAATGGGTGGCCTGGCGGTGGGCCAGATCCTCGACGCGCTCGGCGCCGACGCAAAGCTTCAGCATGTGCAGGGTCATGGCGCATAGATAGGGACGGAAAGCGTCCGCGTCCATGCGTCGCGGATGACGTGACGTTAACCCTCGGACTGTGGATTTCTTGCGTCAGACACCTTGCGAAGGGGGGCTTCGATCTATAATCGCGCTTGCACCCTGCGGATTTTGGGAAAATCATGCGGGGATTCAGAATGGCGGCGGCACGAACCGCTGCCCGCAATGGGAGTTGCACATGAAATTCGCCCATCTTGCGATGGTTTCGGCCTTCGCGATCATGGCTGCCGCCGGGGCCCAGGCCAAGACGCTGGTCTATTGCTCGGAAGGCTCGCCCGAAGGCTTCGACGCCGCGACCACCACCGCCGGCACCACGATGGACGCCAGCAGCGACGCCGTGTTCAACCGCCTGGTGGAATTCGCGCCGGGCACGACCAATGTCGAACCCGGTCTGGCCGAAAGCTGGGACGTGTCGGAAGACGGGCTGGAATACACCTTCCACCTGCGGTCTGGCATCAAGTTCCACACCACCGACTATTTCGAGCCCACGCGCGAGATGAACGCCGACGACGTCATCTTCTCGTTCCTGCGTCAGGGCGATCCGGAAAGCCCCTGGGCCGACTACATCCCCGGTACGACCTACGAATACTACAACGCGATGGAAATGCCGGCGCTGGTGAAGGAGATCCGGAAGGTCGACGACCTGACGGTGACGTTCGTCCTGAACCGCGCCGAGGCGCCGTTCCTTGCGAACATGGCGATGCCCTTCGCGTCGATCTATTCCAAGGAATACATGGACCAGCTGGAAGCGGACGGCAACATGGCCGCGCTGAACAGCCAGCCCGTCGGCACCGGCCCCTACCAGTTCGTAGCCTATCAGCCGGACGCGGTGATCCGCTACAAGGCGAACCCCGACTACTACAAGGGTGTGCAGAAGATCGACGATCTGGTCTTCGCCATCACGCCCGACCCGGCGGTGCGCCGCCAGCGTCTGGAAGCCGGCGAATGCCACGTCATGCCCTATCCCTCGCCAGCCGACATCGAGGCGATGAAGGCCAATGACGACCTGCAGGTCATGGAACAGCCGGGCCTGAACGTGGCCTATCTGGCCTACAACACCACGATCGCGCCCTTCGACAAGCCCGAGGTGCGCGAAGCGCTGAACATGGCCATGAACAAGCAGGCCATCGTGGACGCGGTGTTCCAGGGCACGGGCGTCGTGGCCAAGAACCCGATCCCGCCGACCATGTGGTCCTACAACGACGCCGTGGAAGACAACGCCTACGATCCCGAAGCGGCCAAGAAGATGCTGACGGATGCGGGCGTGGAAAACCTGGAGATGGAAGTCTGGGCGATGCCGGTGCAGCGCCCCTACATGCCCAACGCCCGCCGCGTGGCCGAGCTGATCCAGTCGGACTTCGCCAAGGTCGGCGTGAACGTGTCGATCGTGTCCTACGAATGGGGCGAATACCTGAAACGGTCCACCGACCCGACCCGCAAGGGCGCGGTGATCATGGGCTGGACGGGCGACAACGGCGATCCGGACAACTTCCTGGCCGTTCTTCTGGGCTGCGCCGCGACCGGCGATGGCGGTGCGAACCGCGCCCAGTGGTGCAACAAGGACTTCGATGCGCTGCTGCAGAAGGCGAAAGTCACGACCGACCAGGCCGAGCGCACGAAGCTGTATGAAGAAGCGCAGGTCATCTTCAAGGACCAGAACCCCTGGGCCACGCTGGCCCACAGCCAGGTCTTCATGCCGATGTCCAAGGACGTCACCGGCTATGTGATGAACCCGCTGGGCCGCCACAGCTTCGAAGGCGTCGACATCGCCGAGTGATCGGCCAAATTCGGCAACGGCGCGTCGCAGGGGTTTTCCTTGCGGCGCGCCTCCAACTTTTCGGGACACCGATGATCAGATTTCTTCTTGGCAAGCTTGCCTATCTGATCCCGACCTTTATCGGGATCACGGTCGTGGCGTTCGGCTTCGTTCGGCTTCTGCCGGGCGATCCGGTGCTGCTGATGGCGGGCGAACGCGGCATCTCGCCCGAACGTCACGCCGAGCTTTCGGCCCAGCTGGGCTTCGACCGCCCGATCGTGGTCCAGTATCTTGATTTCGTCATGGGGCTGTTCCAGGGTGATTTCGGCACCTCGCTGGCCACCCGCCGTCCGGTTCTGGGCGAATTCCTGACCCTGTTCCCGGCCACGATGGAACTGGCGATCTGCGCCATCATCCTGGCCACGCTGATCGGCATCCCGCTGGGCGTGTTCGCCGCGATCAAGCGGGGCAGCGCGTTCGACCAGATCTCCATGGGGGCGGCGCTTGTGGGCTATTCCATGCCGATCTTCTGGTGGGGTCTTTTGCTGATCATCCTGTTCTCGGGCATCCTGGGATGGACGCCGGTGTCGGGACGGATCGACTTCCTGTACTTCTTCCGCAACGGCACCGGCTTCATGCTGATCGATTCGCTGATGTCGGGGCAGAAGGGGGCCTTCGCGTCGGCGCTGTCACACCTGATCCTGCCCTCGATCGTGCTGGCCACGATCCCGATGGCCGTGATCGCGCGCCAGTCGCGGTCGGCCATGCTGGAGGTCCTGTCCGAGGATTACGTCCGCACCGCCCGCGCCAAGGGCATGTCGGCCTGGCGGGTCGTGGGCATTCACGCCCTGCGCAACGCCATGATCCCCGTGATCACCACCATCGGGTTGCAGATCGGCGTGATGATGGCCGGCGCCATCCTGACGGAAACGATCTTTTCCTGGCCGGGCGTCGGCAAGTGGATGATCGACAGCATCTCGCGCCGCGATTACCCGTCGGTGCAGGGCGGCCTGCTGCTGATCGCGGGCATCGTGATGATCGTGAACCTGATCGTCGACCTGCTGTACGGCATCATCAATCCGCGCATCCGCCATTCGTGAGGGACACATGACCGCAACCGTCAAAACCGGGTCCGAACGCGCGCGCGTGCTGCGGGAGTTCTGGTTCTACTTCTCGGAAAACCGTGGCGCCGTGATCGGCCTTGCCGTGTTCCTTGCCCTGATCCTTGTCGCGATCTTCGCGCCGCTTCTGGCGCCGCACGATCCGATCCAGCAATACCGCGACTTCCTTCTTGCCCCGCCCTCGTGGCAGGAAGGCGGCGCCTCCCAATTCCTGCTGGGCACCGACGCCGTGGGCCGGGACGTGCTGTCGCGCCTGATCTTCGGCGCGCGCCAGTCGCTGATCATCGGCTGCGTGGTCGTGTTCATCGCGCTGGTGGGCGGCATCGTCCTGGGCCTTGTCTCCGGCTTCTTCGGCGGCTGGGTGGACACGGTGATCATGCGCGTGATGGATGTGATCCTGGCCTTCCCGTCGCTGCTGCTGGCGCTGGTGATGGTCGCGATCCTGGGGCCGGGCCTGATGAACGCGATGATCGCCATCGCCATCGTTCTGCAACCGCATTTCGCGCGTCTGACCCGCGCCGCTGTTATGGCGGAAAAGAACAAGGAATACGTCATGGCCGCGCGCGTGGCCGGGGCGGGGCGCTTCCGCCTGATGGTCCGCACGATCCTTCCGAACTGCATGGGGCCCTTGATTGTGCAGGGCACGTTGTCCTTTTCCAACGCCGTTCTGGACGCCGCCGCCTTGGGCTTTCTGGGCATGGGCGCGCAGCCGCCGATCCCGGAATGGGGCACCATGCTGGCCGAAGCGCGCGAGTTCATCCTGAGCGCGTGGTGGGTCGTGACCTTCCCGGGCCTCGCCATCCTGATCACGGTCCTTGCGATCAACCTCGTGGGCGACGGCCTGCGCGACGCGCTTGACCCGAAACTGAAGCGGAGCTGACATGGCACTTCTGGAGATCCGCAACCTCAACGTCCATTTCGCCACCTCCACCGGCACGTTCCACGCCGTGAAGGGGCTGAACCTGACCGTGCACGAACGCGAGGTTCTGGCGATCGTGGGCGAATCCGGCTCGGGCAAGTCGGTGTCGATGCTGGCGGCGATGGGCCTTCTGCCCAAAAGCGCCACCGTCACGGCCGACGCGATGACCTTCAACGGCCGCGACCTGCTGGCCATGTCCGACAAGGACCGGCGGGCGATCATCGGGCGCGACATCTCGATGATCTTCCAGGAGCCGATCGCCTCGCTGAACCCCTGCTTCACGGTGGGCTACCAGATCGAGGAGGTGCTGCGCGCCCATCTGGGCCTGGGCCGCGCCCAGCGCCGCCAGCGCGCGATCGAGCTGTTCACGGCCGTGGGCATTCCCGATCCGGAAAAGCGTCTCGGCTCCTATCCGCACCAGATGTCGGGCGGGCAGTGCCAGCGCGTGATGATCGCCATCGCCATCGCCTGCCAGCCGAAGCTCTTGATCGCGGACGAACCGACGACGGCGCTGGACGTGACGATCCAGAAGCAGATTCTCGATCTGCTGATGAAGCTGCAGGAAGACACCGGCATGGGCATGATCATGATCACCCACGACATGGGCGTCGTGGCCGAAACCGCCGATCGGGTGATCGTGAAGTACAAGGGCCAGAAGATGGAGGAGGCCGACGTGCTGACCCTGTTCGAGGCCCCCTCGCACCCCTACACCAAGGCGCTTTTGTCGGCGCTGCCGGAACATGCGACGGGCGACCGTTTGTCCACCGTGTCCGACTTCCTTGATCCCGCCACGCTGGAGGCCGCACGATGACCGCCGTTCTGGAAGCCCGCAACATCACCCGCGATTATGCCACCGCCGGTGGGATGTTCCGCAAGGCGGGAACGGTGCGGGCGCTGAAGGGCATCTCGTTCAAGGTGGAACAGGGCAAGACGCTGGCCATCGTCGGGGAATCGGGCTGCGGCAAGTCCACGCTGGCCCGCATCCTGACGCTGATCGATCCGCAAAGCGGGGGCGAGTTGCTGATCGACGGCGAACAGGTGGCCAGCTGGGCCCTGACGCCCGAACTGCGCCGCAAGGTGCAGATCGTGTTCCAGAACCCTTATGGCAGCCTGAACCCGCGCCAGAAGGTCGGCGACATGCTGATGGAGCCGCTGATCCTGAACACGAAGGACAGTGCCGCCACCCGCCGCGAAAAGGCGATGGCGATGCTGACCCGCGTGGGCCTGATGCCGGAGCACTTCAACCGCTATCCCCACATGTTCTCGGGCGGGCAGCGGCAGCGTCTGGCCATCGCGCGGGCGCTGATGGTGAACCCGCGGCTTCTGGTGCTGGACGAACCCGTGTCGGCGCTGGACCTGTCGGTGCAGGCGCAGGTGCTGAACCTGCTGGCCGACCTGCAGGATGAATTCGACCTGACCTATGTCTTCATCAGCCACGACCTGTCGGTCGTGCGCTACATCGCGGATGAGGTGATGGTGATGTTCAAGGGCGAGGTGGTGGAATACGGCACCCGCGACGCCGTCTTCGACGCGCCCAGCCACGATTACACCCGCAAGCTGTTCGCGGCGACGCCCGTCACGGATGTGGAGGCGATCCGCGCGCGGGTGGCGCGTCGGCGGGCGGCGGGGATCGGAACCTCCGCCTGACGGGTGGACATGGGAACCTTCCGAGGATAGTTCAGTTCCTATCCAATTCGTGAAGGGTTTCCCATGCGCCACGCCAGCTTGCGTGCAATGACGGTTTTCGGAACGCTGGCGTCAATTGTCTTCGCCCTTGGCGCCTCCATTCCGACACCGCTTTACGCCACGTACCAGCAACAATTCGCGCTGGTTCCCTTCCAGATCACGCTGATCTTTGCCATCTACGTGGTGACGTTGCTTCTGGCGCTGCTGACAGGGGGGCGCCTGTCGAACCACCTTGGCCGGAAGCCCGTGATCGCGGGCGCTCTGATCCTGAACATCGTGGCGCTGCTGCTGTTCCTGCAGGCCGGAAGCTACGAGGGGCTGCTACTGGCCCGCGCCATGCAGGGGCTCGCCATGGGCATCGCGGTGCCAACCTGTGGGGCAGCCATCGTCGACGCCGATCCCGACCGCGGCCCCGTGCTCAATTCCATCGTGCCGTTCCTTGGCATGTCCTCGGGGGCGCTGGCCACCGGGCTGCTGGTCGCCTTCGCGCCCATGCCGACCGTTCTGCCCTTCGCCATTGTGGCCGGCCTGTCGCTGATGCTGCTGGTGGCGCTGATCCGGATGCCGGAAACCAGCCCGCCCAGCCCGGGGGCCTTCGCCTCCATGATCCCCAACCTGGGTGTTCCGGCCGCGGCACGCCCCGCCTTTGCCCGGCTGGTGCCGCCGGTTCTGACCGGCTGGGCGCTGGGGGGGCTTTACATGTCGCTGATGCCCAACATCCTGCACGAGGCGTTGCACACGAAGACCCAGCTGATTACCGGCGCGCTGGTTTGCGCGCAGATGGGGGCGGCGGCGGCGGCCGTGCTGTGGGGCCGCACGCGCCCCCCATCCCGCATGATGATGGCGGGCACCCTGTCGCAGGCGACGGGCATCCCCATGACCCTGATGGGGATCGAGACGGAGCAGGCCGCCATGATCTTCGCCGGAACGCTCGTGTCCGGGGCGGGGCAGGGGCTGTGCTTCTCCTCCATCCTGCGGCTGCTGCTGCCCTTGGCGCATGGGCATGAACGCGCGGCGATGCTGTCCACGTTCTTCGCGCTCAGCTACACCGCGTTCGCCTTGCCGGCGGTTCTGGCCGGGGTGGTCGTGCCGCATTTCGGGCTGATCCCGGTGGCGCACGGCTATGGCCTGATCGTTCTGGCCTGCCTGACGCTGGCTGCGATGGGCCTTTGGCGCGGCACGCCGGCGAAGCGCTGTTGACACCGGGACGCGCGCCTGTATAAGCGCGCGATCCGCCCCCAAGGCGGTTTTCATTGGTGTTGGTGGCCCCCGCAAGGGGATGACCTGTCGCCCCTGCGGTTTTCGGATCCGGGGGAAAGGACAACGCCCTTCACGCATATCGAAGGAGATCAGCGGTGACCAAACGCACCTCTGCCAAGTACAAACTCGACCGCCGCATGGGCGAAAACATCTGGGGCCGTCCGAAGTCCCCGGTGAACAAGCGCGAATACGGCCCCGGCCAGCACGGCCAGCGCCGCAAGAACAAGCTGTCGGACTTCGGCACGCAGCTGCGCGCGAAGCAGAAACTCAAGGGCTACTACGGCGATCTGACGGAAAAGCAATTCCGCCGCATCTACGCCGAGGCCGAGCGTCTGAAGGGTGACACCGGCGAGATGCTGGTCGGCCTTCTGGAGCGTCGCCTGGACGCCGTCGTCTACCGCGCGAAGTTCGTCCCGACCATCTGGGCCGCCCGCCAGTTCGTGAACCACGGCCACGTGACCGTGAACGGCAAGCGCGTGAACATCGCCTCCTTCCGCGTCCGCGAAGGCGACGTGGTCGAGGTCAAGCAGTCCTCGAAGCAACTGGCCATCGTGCTGGAAGCCGTGTCGCTGGCCGAGCGTGACGTTCCCGACTACATCGAGGTCGACAACTCCAAGCTGACCGCGACCTTCACGCGCACGCCGGGCCTGTCCGACGTTCCGTACCCGGTCGTCATGGAGCCGAACCTGGTCGTCGAATTCTACGCGCAGAACTGATCCTTTTCAGATCTGCTTCAGGGCCGCTGCGGGAATCCCCGCGGCGGCCTTTTTCATGGGCCGGGGTGGCCGGAAGGCCGCACTGTCCCGGCCCAAGCCCCCGTTGCCACGTTTCCTCTGGTCAGGGCTTATGGGCGTCGCTAGAACCCGAGGACCAGAGGGGACACGACCATGACCAACGCCATCCGTCCGCAGCCCGGAATCCTTGACATCGCCTTGTATGAAGGCGGAAAAAGTCATGTGTCGGGCGTGGCGAACGCGCTGAAGCTGTCCTCCAACGAAAACCCGGCCGGGCCGTCCGAGCGTGCGCGCGAGGCGTTCCTGCGCACCGTCCACACGCTCCACCGCTATCCCGGCACCGATCACGCCGCCCTGCGCCAGGCGATCGGAGAAGTGCACGGGCTGGATCCGGACCGCGTGATCTGCGGCGTCGGCTCGGACGAGATCATCACCTTCCTGTGCCAGGCCTATGCCGGGCCGGGGGACGAGGTGGTGTTCACCGAACACGGCTTCCTGATGTACCGCATCTCGGCCCTTGCCGTCGGCGCCACGCCGGTGGAAGTGCCGGAGCGGGAGCGCACCACGGATGTGGACGCGCTGCTGGCGGCCTGCACGCCGAACACGAAGCTGGTCTTCATCGCCAACCCCAACAACCCGACCGGGACGATGATCTCCTCGGCCGAGGTGTCGCGTCTGGCGGCAGGCCTGCCGCCGCAGGCGATCCTGGTGCTGGACGGGGCCTATGCCGAATACGTGCAAGGCTATGACGCCGGCCTGAACCTGATCGAGGCGCGGGCCAACGTCGTCATGACGCGGACCTTCTCCAAGATCTACGGTCTGGGCGGGCTGCGCGTGGGCTGGGGTTACGGCCCGAAAGCCATCATCGACGTGCTGAACCGCATCCGCGGCCCCTTCAACCTGTCCACCACCCAGCAGGAGGTGGCCGAGGCCGCCGTGCGCGACCAGGACTGGGTCACCCGCTGCCGTCAAGAAAACGCCCGCTGGCGCGTCTGGCTGGCCGAGGCGCTGGCCGAACTGGGCGTGCCCTCGGACACGTCCACCGCGAACTTCATCCTCGCCCGTTTCGCCGATGCCGACGAGGCGGAGGCCTGCGACAAGTTCATGCAAAGCCAGGGGCTGATCGTGCGGCGCGTGGGCAGCTACAAGCTGCCGCATTGCCTGCGCATCACCGTCGGGGACGAGGCGTCCTGCCGCCGCGTCGCCCATGCGATCGCGCAGTTCAAGGGCCTTCGCTGATGATCTACGAGCGTGTGGCGCTGCTGGGGCTGGGGCTCATCGCCTCCTCCATGGGGCATGCCATGAAGGCGGCGGGGCTGGCCGGAGAGATCACGGGCTATGCCCGCAGCGCCGCCACCCGCGACGCCGCGCGCGAGGTCGGGTTCTGCGACCACGTCTATGACACGGCGGCCGAGGCCGTGGCCGGGGCCGATCTGGTCGTGCTGGCGGTGCCGGTCGGCGCGATGGGGGAACTGGCCGCCGCCATTGCCCCCCATCTGAAGCCGGGCGCGACCGTGACGGATGTGGGTTCGGTCAAGATGGCCGTGATCGACGCAGTGGGCCCACACATCCCCAAGGGCGTGCATTTCATTCCCGGGCATCCGCTGGCGGGGACCGAACATTCGGGCCCGCGTTCGGGCTTTGCCACGCTGTTCACCAACCGCTGGTGCCTGCTGATCGACGATCACGCGGCCCCCGAACCCATGGCCCGCCTGCGCGCGCTGTGGGAAGGGATGGGCGCGAACGTGGACGTCATGGACGCCGCGCATCACGACGTGGTTCTGGCCGTGGTGTCCCACACGCCGCACCTGATCGCCTATACGATGGTGGGCGTGGCCGAACACGTGCGCCGGGTGTCGGACAGCGAGATCATCAAATATTCCGCTTCGGGCTTTCGGGACTTCACCCGGATCGCGGCCAGCGACCCCACCATGTGGCGCGACATCTTCCTGACCAACAAGGACGCGGTTCTGGACATCCTCGGCCGCTTCTCCGAAGAGCTGTTCGCCCTGCAGCGCGCCATCCGGACCGAGGATGGCGAGCATCTGCACGAATATTTCACCCGCACGCGCGCCATCCGCCGATCGATCATCGATGCGGGGCAGGACACCTCCGCCCCCGATTTCGGTCGCGCGGTGGCCAAGTAGCATGCGGCGCCTGGCACTGGTCGCCTGCCTGCTGGCGGCCGGACCCGTCTGGGCGGCGCCCGAAAGCTCCCCCCGTCCCATCGGGCGGCCGGTCGCGGCGCCCGTCACCCTTGATTATTCGCTGCGCCCCATGCCGCGGCCGACCTCCACGCCGAAGCTGGTCCTGCCCCCGGCGGTGGTTTCGCCGCCCAAACCGGCGACGGGGGCCTTGTGCGGGGTGGCGGGGCTGGTCGGCAAGCCGCTGACCCCAGTGACTTCCGACATCGACGGCTGCGGGATCGAGGAGCCGGTCCAGCTCGCTTCCGTTCAGGAGATACCGCTGTCGATGCCGTTGGTGCTGGACTGTTCCATCGCGAAGGCGATGAACCTCTGGGTACAAACCGTGCTTCAGCCCGGCTTCGACCAGCGCATCCGGCGGATCGACGTGGCGGGCGGGTATGTCTGCCGGGGACGCAACAACGTGAAGGGCGCCAAGGTCAGCGAACACGGGCGGGGCAGGGCGATCGATGTCAGCGGCCTGACCTTCACGGACGGCCACAGCATCACCGTGGCGGCGGATTGGAACAAGGGCGCCGATGGCCAGCGGATGGCCCGCAGCTATGACAAGGGCTGCGGGATCTTCGGCACCACGCTCGGCCCGGGCTCCGACGGCTATCACGAGGATCACATGCATTTCGACATGCCCTCGAACCGCCGAAGCCCTTACTGCCATTAACGCTCGGTCAGCTTCAGCTCGATCCGGCGATTCTGGGCGCGGGCGTCGGGGGTGTCCCCTTCGGCCACCGGCTGGTATTGCCCGAAGCCCGTGGCCGCCAGATGTTCGGGCGGGAAGCCAAGGCCATCCTGCAGGAAGCGCACCACGGACAGGGCGCGGGCCTGGCTCAGCTCCCAGTTGTCGCGGAACTGGCCGGTGCCGGACAAGGACAGGTTGTCGGTGAAGCCGTCGACGCGCAGGATCCAGTCCAGTTCGGCGGGGATCTGGGCCGCGATGTCGCGCAGGCTGACGGCCACATCCGCGATCTGGGTGCGCCCTTCGTCCGACAGGTCGGCCGAGCCCACGTTGAACAGCACCTCCGAGGAGAAGACGAAGCGGTCGCCCACGATGCGCACGCCTTCGCGCCCTTGAAGGATCTGGCTGAGCTGGCCGAAGAACTCGGACCGGTAGCGGGCCAGCTGCTCGGCCTCGGACGCGAGGCGCTTGCGTTCCGCCTCTTCCAGCTCCGCTCGGCGGCGCTGTTCTTCGGCGGCGCGGGCAAGGGCGACGTTCAGCTTGCCGCCCAGATCGTCGATCTGCGCCTGCTGGGCGTCGCCCGTGGCGTCCTGCACGTTCAGCGTCCGTTGCAGCGCTGAAAGCTGGGCGCGCAGTTCGGCCACCTGCGCGTTCAGTGCGGCGGTCTGCTTTTCGGCCTCCGTCGCCTTGACGCGTTCGCTGGCCAGCACCGCCTCGGCTGTGGCGAGGGCCGTGGCGCGTTCGTCGGCGGTCTGGGTGGCGCTGGCTTGGGCGGCGGCCAGAAGGGTCAGCGTTTCCTCGGCCTTGCGGCGCTGTTCTTCCAGATTCAGGCTCATCGCCGTCAGCTCGGCCTGACCTTCCTGAAGGCGGGCGCGCAGGGCTTCGGCGGCGGCGCCGTCCACGATCTGCTGCTGCTCCGCCTCGGTCAGGGCGGCTTGCGCGGCGGTGGCGGCCTGTTCTCCGGCCACGGCGCGCGATTGCAGGTCAGCGACCATCGCCTCGATCGCCTCGCGCCGCGCGGCGGCCAGACGGGCCTGTTCGGCCTGCGCGTCCACCTCGGACCGCGCGGTGGCGAGGGCGAGGTTCAGCTGCTCCTCCCGGCTCAGCGCCTCGTCGCGGGCCTTGGCAAGATCGGTGTTCTGCGCCTGAAGATCCGTGCGCGACGCGATGAGGGAGGCGACCTGATCCTCGAAGGTGGCGATGCGGGAGGTGGCGTCGTCCAGCTGCCCCGTCAGGGTGGCGGCCAGCTGCGCCTGACGTTCCGCCTCGCTTTGCGCGTCGGACAACTGGCCGGTCAGCTCCGCGCCCCGGCGCTGTTCCAGCCCCAGCCGTTCGGACAGGACCGTCATCTCATCCGTCAGCCGGTCGAGTTCGGACCCTTGGCTCGTGATGGTGTCGCGCAGCACCGATTGCACGACCAGGAAGATCGTCAGCACGAACATCAGCACCAGCAGCAGCGCGGTCATGGCGTCCACAAAGCCGGGCCAGATCTGGGATTCGCGCGGGCGTCCGCCGCGGCGGGACAGGGCCATCAGATCTCACCCTTGGCGGCCTGGCGCAGCGTGTGCGTCAGCTGGGCCAGATCGGCGCGCAGTTCGGCCGTGGTTTCCTGACGGCCGACGGCCAGCTCCTCCAGCAGGCGCAGAAGCTGGTTGTCGATGGACCGCAGGCGCGAACGGTATTCCGCGTCGGCATGGGGCGCGTCCTTGGCGGCCGACACCTCCATCGCGTCGGCCATGCGGCCCTGACCGTCGGCGATGCGCGCCAGCGCGGCCGTCTGCGCGTCGGCCAGACGGGCATGGGCCTGGTCCTGCTGTTCGCTGCGGGCCAGAAGGCGGCCGATCTGGTCGGTCAGCTGGGCCGACCGGTCGTCGCTGGCGCGGCGGCCGGCTTCGGATTCCGCGAAGATGTCCCGCAGCTCGTCCATCTGGTGGCTGATCATGTCCAGAACGCCCGTCACGCCCCCATCCTCGCCATCGGCAAAGCCCAGCCGGGTGATGGAGGACAGCCACTCCTCCAGCTCCTGATGGAAGCGGGTCTGGGAATGGGAGGCGAAGAGCGCCAGAAGCCCCACGACCAGCGACCCCGCCAGCCCCAGAAGCGAGGAGGAGAAGGCCGTGCCCATGCCGCCCAGCTGGTTTTGCAGGCCGCTCATCAGGCCCGACATCACCTCGGTCCCGGAAAGGGTGGTGCCTTCCTGCGGGGCGAGGCTGCGGATCGTGTCCACCAGCGCCGGAACCGTGGTGGCAAGGCCATAGAACGTGCCCAGAAGGCCCAGAAAGATCAGCAGGCTGGACAGGTAGTGGCTCACCTCGCGCGATTCATCCAGACGCGCGCCGACGGAATCGAGGATAGAGCGGGAGGAGGTGGCCGAGATGCGGCTGTTGGCGGAGCGCGAGCGCAGCATGTTGGCCAAGGGCAGCAGCATGCCGGGCGGTTCGGATTGCACGCCGCGCCGCTGCACGAACGCCTCGATCCAGGTGATGGACTGCATCAGGCGGATCACGCTGGCGAAACAGGTGGCGACCCCGATCACGAAGGCCAGCGTGATGAAGCCGTTCAGCCATTTCTTCGCCATGAACAGCGGCCACAGATGCGGCCAGGCCAGCGCGCTGCCCGCCACCACCAGCAGGATGACCAGCGCCATGACCACGAGCTGTCGCAGCGGCTGGGTGAATACGTTCTCGGGGCGGGTGACCGGTCCGGGACGAAGGGCGGTAAGGGGTTGTTCCACGGCGCGCCTGTTGTTGTCTTTTTCGCGGTCAGGATAGGGTGCGCGGTTGCGCCTGCCAACCGTCAAGGCGTCAGCGCGCGCACCCGTTTGGCCAGATCGTGCAATTCGGCATCAGAGATGCCCAGTTCGTCCAGATGCAGGACGGTGTTCATCAGGTAGTCGCGGTTCGGCCCCCGCTGCCCCGCGGCCCCCGCGATGATCCGCGCCTGCGTGTCCACGTCGTGCAGGCAATACTGTACGTTGGCCGGATCGATCACATAGGTCAGCGCGGTCACTGCGGGATCGGTCAGGGGCAGGCGCATCTCGGTATAGGCGTCGGACACAAGTTCGCGTTCGCGCAGGGCGGCGAGCGCCACGTCCTCCGCCCCCCGTTCCACCAGAAAGGCGACGCCGTGGCAGAAGGCGCCGTCCGCCCGGTCCAGCGCCAGCACCAGCCCCGGCGCCTCGGCCGTGCCGCGATAATGGAGGGAGGTCATGCAGAAGCTGCGCCGCCACCCGTCCAGCCGCGCCGTCATCCGCCGTTCCACCGGAAAACACGGGTCCCAGATCAGCGATCCGTAGCCGAAGACCCAAAGCCGCTCCGTCATCGTCTGGCCCTTTCGGAAGCCTGTCGTTAAGGCTTGGGCTAAACCTCCGAAGGAACAAGTGCAATGCGGGCTCTCGTGACACTCCTGATCGTGCTGGCGGCGGCGTTCAGCGGCTATTGGTTCCTTGGCGCGCACTACTTCCGGCAAGGGGTGGAAAACTGGTTCGCCGCGCAGACCGAGGCGGGGCGCAGCGCCGAGGTGCAGGGGCTGGAGATCGAGGGCTTTCCGACCGCCTTCCGCGCGACATCCGACACGATCGTGATCGCGGACCCGTCGGGCTGGGGCTGGCAGACACCGTCAGCGGCCGTGTCGATGCCCAGCTGGTGGCCCTTCCAGATTACCGCGAAGCTGCCGGAACATCAGGTGGTGGAAACCCCGCGCGGCCAACTGGACGTGACGGTGCAGGATCTGACGGGCCGGTTCGACCTTTCGCCATCGATGGCGCCCAAGGCGCTGCATGTGGAAAGCGGCATGCTTCAGGCCGCGGGCGCCGACGGGACGCTGCGGGCGGGCGGCTTCCGCTTCGACAGTGCGCGCCGGGACGGCTTCACCCATCACGTGACGGTCACGGCGGACGGGCTGGGGCTGGAAGGCGGACCGGTGAACCTGACGGGCGGCGCGCTGTCGGTGGAAGGGGACATCACCTTGGCCGAACGGGTGCAGGATGTGCCCGACGCCGTGGCCGTGCCCATCGACACCCTGTCGCTGACAAAGGCCGAAATGCGCTTTGCCGACGCGGCGGTGACGGCCACGGGCAAGCTGGTGTCCGACGGGCGCGGCTTTGCGGCCGGGGATCTGACGCTGCGGCTGGAAAACTGGCAGGAAGCGCTGGACGCCGCCGTGTCCGCGGGGCTGATCCCTGAAAACCGCATCGGCATGCTGGAAGGCGGGTTCCGCATGATGGCCGAGGGCGACACGCTGGAACTGCCGCTGACCCTGTCGGGCGGAGAGATCCGCTTCGGCCCGCTGCCGCTTGGACCCGCGCCGCGCTTCCGCTGACGCACAAGTTCTGTGCTGTGGTGCTTGTATGGGTTGAAAGGATTCCGTGGTAACCAAAGGCGTCATGCGGCGCTGCCGCCTTCAAGAGGGTGAACATGGAAAATCTGTCCCGTTACCAGCCGGCCATGCTGTCGGTTTTGCGCATCGCCGCCGGTCTGCTTATTCTCAGCTATGGCACGATGAAGATCCTGCACTTCCCGGTGGGAATGCAGCCGCCTGTCGGATCGCTGCCGTGGTTCGCCGGCTGCATCGAACTGATCGGGGGCCTGCTGCTGCTGGTGGGCTTTGCCACCCGCCCGGCGGCGTTCATCCTGTCCGGCCTGATGGCCTTCGCCTATTTCATCGGCCATGCGGGCAAGGGCTTCTTCCCGGCGCTGAACAGCGGCTCGCTGGCGATGATCCTGTGCTTCGTGTTCCTGTACATCTGCGTGGCCGGTCCAGGTCCTTTCTCGGTGGATGCAAAGACGGGTCGCGCCAAAGGCTACGTCCCGGCGGAATGAACGCCGGCCTGAAATTGAAAAGGCCCCCTTTCGGGGGCCTTTTCCTTATTCGGCGGTCAGAAGGGGCGGGCGCTGGTTGGTCAGGCGGCCTTTCGGCTCCTCGATCTCCAGCTCGATCTTGTCGTCCTTCACGACGACCTTCACGACCCCGCCCTTGGTCAGGCGGCCGAACAGAAGTTCCTCGGCCAGCGGCTTCTTGATGCTTTCCTGGATCACGCGGCCCAGCGGGCGCGCCCCCATGCGGTCATCATAGCCCTTGTCGCCCAGCCATTTCGCAGCGTCGGGGGTCAGCTCGATATGGACGTTGCGGTCCATCAGCTGGGCTTCCAGTTGCAGCACGAACTTCTCGACGACCTGCAGGATCACCTCTTTCGGCAGCGGCGCGAAGGAGATGATGGCGTCCAGACGGTTGCGGAACTCGGGCGTGAAGATCCGCTCGATCGCGGCGGTGTCCTCGCCTTCGCGCCGGTCGCGGCCAAAGCCGATCGCGGCCTTCTGCATGTCGGACGCCCCGGCGTTCGAGGTCATGATCAGGATCACGTTGCGGAAGTCCACCTGACGGCCGTTATGGTCCGTCAGTTTCCCATGGTCCATGACCTGCAGCAGGATGTTGTACACATCCGGATGCGCCTTCTCCATTTCGTCCAGCAGCAGCACGCAATGCGGGTGCTGGTCCACGCCGTCCGTCAGCATGCCGCCCTGGTCGAACCCGACATAGCCCGGAGGGGCGCCGATCAGCCGCGAAACGGCGTGCTTCTCCATGTATTCCGACATGTCGAAGCGCAGCAGTTCCACGCCCAGGGTCGAGGCCAGTTGCTTGGCCACCTCGGTCTTGCCCACGCCCGTCGGCCCTGCGAACAGGTAGTTGCCAATAGGCTTCTCCGGCTCGCGCAGGCCGGCACGGGCCAGCTTGATGGCGGAGGCGAGGGCCGTGATGGCCGTGTCCTGCCCGAAGACCACGCGCTTCAGCGTCGGCTCCAGATCGCGCAGCACCTCGGCGTCGTCCTTCGACACGCTTTTCGGGGGGATGCGGGCGATCTTGGCGACGACCGTCTCGATCTCCTTCACGCCCACCGTCTTGCGGCGCTTGGCTTCCGACAGCAGGTGCTGGGCGGCGCCCGCTTCATCGATGACATCGATGGCGGAGTCCGGCAGCTTGCGGTCGTTGATGTAGCGCGAGGCCAATTCCACCGCCGTCTTGATCGCGTCGTTGGTGTAGCGGATGTCGTGGTGATCCTCGAAATGCGGCTTCAAACCCATCAGGATCTTGATCGCATCGGGCAGCGACGGTTCGTTCACGTCAATCTTCTGGAAGCGCCGCGACAAAGCGCGGTCCTTTTCGAAGTGCTGGCGGAACTCCTTGTAGGTGGTCGATCCCATCGTCCTCAGCTTGCCACCGGCCAGCGCCGGTTTCAGCAGGTTCGATGCGTCCATCGCACCGCCCGAGGTGGCGCCGGCGCCGATGACCGTGTGGATCTCGTCGATGAAGAGCACCGCGTTCGGGTGATCCTCCATCTCCTTGACGACGGCCTTCAGCCGCTCCTCGAAGTCGCCGCGGTAACGGGTGCCGGCCAGCAGCGCGCCGAGATCCAGGCTGTAGATCGTCGCCCGCGCCAGGATGTCCGGCACCTGGTTGTTGATGATCTTCCAGGCCAGACCTTCGGCAATCGCCGTCTTGCCCACGCCCGGATCGCCCACCAGAAGCGGGTTGTTCTTGCGGCGGCGGCACAGGACCTGGATGCAACGCTCCACCTCGGCCTCGCGGCCGATCAGCGGGTCCACGTCGCCCTTGCGGGCCTTCACGTTCAGGTCCACGCAATATTTGGACAGCGCAGATTCCTTGGCCTCTCCGGCCTCGGCCTTGGGCGTCTCGTGGTGATGTTCCTCGGCGCCCGACACGCCGCGGGGTTCGCCGAAGGCCGGATCCTTCGCCACGCCATGCGCGATGAAGTTCACCGCATCATAGCGGGTCATGTCCTGTTCCTGCAGGAAGTAGGCGGCGTTCGACTCCCGCTCGGCGAAGATGGCGACCAGGACGTTGGCGCCCGTCACTTCCGTCCGCCCCGAGGATTGGACGTGGATGGCCGCGCGCTGGATCACGCGCTGGAAGGCGGCGGTCGGCACGGCTTCGGAGCCTTCGACGCTGGTGACCAGCGTGGACAGGTCGTCGTCGATGAAGTCGACCAGCGTCTTGCGCAACTCGTCCGTGTCCACCGCGCAGGCCTTCATCACACGCGACGCATCGGGTTCGTCCAGCAGGGCAAGCAGAAGATGTTCAAGGGTGGCGAGTTCATGGCGACGGGCGTTCGCAAGCGCCAGAGCGCCGTGGATTGCTTGCTCAAGGGTGTTCGAAAACGATGGCACGATGTGGTGCTCCTGTCTTGCGGGCCGGGCGGGCGCGTTCGGGCCCGCACAACCGTTGCCTCGTACACTTTAACATCGGGTCTTTGCCCAAAGCTTCAAGTGGGAATGCGAAACTGCGGCCACGCGCAGGCAATTGTGAACGGCCGCCGCGCGAGTGCCTAAAAATTATCCTTTCTTGCGCGGATCTCGGCGAAGACCTCGACCACCGGGGCGTCCGGGAGGCCGACGGCCTGCCGCAGATTCGGTCGGTCCGCGCGCAGGAAGGGGTTCGTGGCCAGTTCCTCGGCCAGGGTCGAGGGGACGGTGGGCCGACCATCGGCCCGCGCCTCCTCGGTGGTGTCGAGACGAGAGATAAGAGCTGGATTTTCCGGTTCAAGAGAGTGGGCGAAGCGCAGGTTCGACTGCGTGTATTCGTGGCCGGAGCAGATCAGCGTTTCGGGCGGAAGCACCGCCAGCTTGCGCAGGCTGGACCACATCTGGGCGGGCGTGCCTTCGAACAGGCGGCCGCAGCCCCCGGCCATCAACGTGTCGCCGGTGAAGGCGTGGCCCGTTTCCGGAAAGTGGAACGCGACGTGGCCGACGGTGTGGCCGGGCGTGTCGATCACGTGCACGGGCGTGCCCAGCACCTTGAAGATGTCGCCTTCGGCCACTTCCATGTCCAGCGGGGGCAGGCGGGCCGCGTCGGCGGCGGCCCCCACGACCTTGGCGTCCGAAAAGGCCTGAAGCTTCGCCAACCCCGCGATGTGGTCGTCGTGATGGTGTGTCAGCAGGATGTGGGTCAGCGTCCATTTCCGGGACGACAGCGCGGCCATGATCGGCCCGGATTCCGGCACGTCGACGCATACGGCCTCTCCGCGGTCGCTGTCATGCAGCAGGAAGGCGTAGTTGTCCCGAAGGCAGGGGATCGTCAGCAATTCGATGGGCATGGCTATTCCTTCCGTCTCCGCCTAGAGTTCCAGCATTCCCCTAACGCGCGCCTTACGCAATGTATCTCGACGTTCTGGATTTGCGAAATTTCTACTACCGCACCCAACTGGGCCGCGTGGCGCAAAGGGCGATCCGCGACCGGCTGGTGGAGATGTGGCCCGAGGCCAAGGGCCAGACGGTGGTGGGCTTCGGCTTTGCCGCGCCCTTGCTGCGTCCCTATCTGGATCAGGCGCGGCGGGTCATCGCCGTCATGCCCGCGCCCCAGGGCGTGATGCCCTGGCCCGCAGGGATGGCGAACGTGTCCCTCCTGGCCGAAGAGGCGTCTTGGCCGCTGGAAACCGGGATGGTCGACAAGCTGGTGGTCCTTCACGGGCTGGAACCGTCCGAGGAGCAGCCGGACCTTCTGGACGAATGCTGGCGCGTGCTGGGGCCGGGGGGGCGAGCGATCTTCGTGGTGCCGAATCGTTCCGGCTTCTGGGCGCGGACCGAAGGCACGCCCTTCGGCTTTGGCCGTCCCTATTCTGCCAACCAGCTGGAATCGCAGCTGCGCCGCCATTCCTTCGTGCCGGAACGTGCGGTGTCGGCCCTGTTCGCGCCCCCTTCGCACCGCCGGTTCTGGCTGCGCACGGCCGGAATGTGGGAGCGGGCGGGCCGCCGGTTCGCGCCCTGGCTTGCCGGAGGGGTGGTGATGGTGGAGGTGTCCAAGCAGGTCTACGCCCCCCGCAAGCCCGGGCTAAAGGCGGCCGTGACGCGCCCCCTGAAGGCGCTGGAAGGCGTCAGCGCCCCGAAGCCGCTTCCCGCACCGCACCTGGTTCGTGTCAAGAATTAATATTTCGTTAACGCGAGTCAAAGCCTGCGACATGTTGCCACGTGCGACACTCCGAGTGTAAGGATGCGTCATGAAATACAGGTTCGGCGGCGGCTTCACAGTTGCGGCACCCTTATTGCTCTGCTATTCCGACGCCGACCTGTGACGCATGCCCGACATGCGCACACCATTGCCTTGCGGAGGGGTTTTGGCCGCCGCAGGGGCAGAACATCGAAAGGGTTGAAGTGTCTGAACCGGCCTCGATTTCCACTGGTATCGCGACACGTTACGCGACCGCAGTCTTCGAACTGGCGAAGGACGCCAACTCGATCCCCGCTCTGGAATCCGATCTGGACACGCTCGACTCCGCGCTGGACGACAGTGCCGATCTGCGTGACCTGATCTCCTCCCCCGTCTACACGCGCGCCGAACAGCAGTCCGGCATCCGCGCGGTGGGGCAGGCGATGGGGCTGTCGGGCCTGACGGTGAACAGCCTGGCCGTGATGGCGTCCAAGCGCCGCCTGTTCGTGCTGCCGCGCATGATCGTGGCCCTGCGCACCATGATTTCCGAAGATCGTGGCGAAGTTCTGGCGGAAGTGACCTCGGCCCAGCCGCTGTCGCCCGACCAGGCCGCCAAACTGTCCGAAACCTTGAAGGCCAAGGCCGGCAAGGACGTGAAACTGAAAACCGCCGTTGACGAGTCGCTGATTGGCGGCCTTGTCGTGAAGCTTGGTTCGACCATGATCGACACCTCGATCCGCTCGAAGCTTTCGGCTCTCCAGAATGCTATGAAAGAGGTTGGATAATGGCAATCCAGGCTGCTGAGATCTCTGCGATCCTTAAAGAGCAGATCAAGAACTTCGGTCAGGATGCCGAAGTGGCCGAAATCGGCCGCGTCTTGTCGGTTGGCGACGGGATTGCCCGCGTGCACGGTCTGGACAAGATCCAGGCCGGTGAGATGGTCGAATTCCCCGGTGGCGTGCGTGGCATGGCGCTGAACCTCGAAACCGACAACGTCGGCATCGTGATCTTCGGCAATGACAGCGGCATCAAGGAAGGCGACACCGTCAAGCGCACGAACGCCATCGTGGACGTTCCGGTGGGCGACGCCCTGCTGGGCCGCGTGGTCGACGCGCTGGGCAACCCGATCGACGGCAAGGGCCCGATCCTGACGACCGAACGCCGCGTGGCCGACGTCAAGGCGCCGGGCATCATCCCGCGCAAGGGCGTGCATGAGCCGATGGCGACGGGCATCAAGTCCGTTGACGCCATGATCCCCGTAGGTCGCGGCCAGCGCGAGCTGATCATCGGCGACCGTCAGACCGGCAAAAGCGCCATCGCGCTGGACACCATCCTGAACCAGAAGTCCTACAACGAAGCGGCCGGCACAGACGAGGGCAAGAAGCTCTACTGCGTGTATGTCGCGATCGGGCAGAAGCGTTCGACCGTTGCGCAACTGGTGAAGAAGCTGGAAGAAACCGGCGCCATGGCCTATTCGATGGTCATCGCCGCGACCGCTTCGGACCCCGCGCCGATGCAGTACCTGGCCCCCTATGCCGCAACGGCGATGGCGGAGTTCTTCCGCGACAACGGCCGCCACGCGCTGATCGTGTACGATGACCTGTCGAAACAGGCCGTCGCCTACCGTCAGATGTCGCTGCTGCTGCGCCGTCCGCCGGGCCGCGAAGCCTATCCGGGCGACGTGTTCTACCTCCACTCCCGCCTGCTGGAGCGTTCGGCCAAGCTGAACGCCGACTTCGGCTCGGGCTCGCTGACGGCTTTGCCGATCATCGAAACCCAGGGGGGCGACGTGTCGGCCTTCATCCCGACGAACGTGATCTCCATCACCGACGGCCAGATCTTCCTGGAAACCGAACTGTTCTACCAGGGCATCCGCCCGGCCGTGAACACGGGTCTGTCGGTGTCGCGCGTGGGCTCCTCGGCCCAGACGGACGCGATGAAGTCGGTTGCAGGCTCGATGAAGCTGGAACTGGCGCAGTACCGCGAGATGGCGGCCTTCGCCCAGTTCGGTTCGGATCTGGACGCCTCCACCCAGCAGCTGCTGAACCGCGGTGCCCGCCTGACTGAGCTGATGAAGCAGCCGCAGTATTCGCCGCTGACCAACGCGGAAATCGTGTGCGTCATCTTCGCCGGCATCAAGGGCTACATCGACAAGGTGGCCGTCAAGGACGTCACCCGCTTCGAAGCGGCGCTGCTGGCCTTCCTGCGGAACGACAAGCGCGATCTGCTGGACGACATCACCAACAACGACCGCAAGGTGAAGGGTGAGCTGGAAGAGAAGATCCGCGCGGCCCTGGACGCTTTCGTCAAAGACTTCGCCTGAGGGCGGGGCAGGGAGATAGAGCATGCCCAGCCTTAAGGACCTGAAAAACAGGATCGGAAGCGTCAAGAACACGCGGAAGATCACCAAGGCGATGCAGATGGTCGCTGCCGCGAAACTGCGCCGTGCGCAGGATTCGGCGGAGGCCGCGCGCCCCTATGCCGAGCGGATGAACGCCGTGATGGCGGGCCTCGCCGGGTCGGTGCAGGGCACGGATGGCGCGCCGCGCCTTCTGGCCGGCACGGGCCGCAACGCGGTGCATCTGCTGGTCGTGATGACGGCCGAACGCGGTCTCTGCGGCGGCTTCAACTCCTCGATCGTGCGCAAGGCGCGGCAGCATCTGACGACGCTGCTGGCCGAGGGCCGGACGGTGAAGATCCTGACCGTCGGCAAGAAGGGCCGCGAACAGCTGCGCCGCGACTTCGGCCACCTGTTCATCGGCCATGTCGACATGTCGGACGCCAAGAAGCTTGGCTACACCCACGCGCAAGGCATCGCGCGCGAGGTGCTGAGCCGCTTCGACGCCGAGGAGTTCGACGTCGCGACGCTGTTCTATGCGCGCTTCGTGTCGGTCATCAGCCAAGTGCCGACGGCACAGCAGGTGATCCCGGCCGTGTTCGAGGCTTCGGGCGAAGAGCGGACGGATTACGACTACGAGCCGTCGGAAGCCGAGATCCTGACGGATCTGCTGCCACGTGGCGTAGCGACGCAGATCTTCACGGCGCTGTTGGAAAATGCCGCGTCCGAACAGGGCGCGCGGATGAGCGCGATGGACAACGCGACCCGCAACGCGGGCGACATGATCTCGGACCTGACGATCGAGTACAACCGGACCCGTCAGGCCGCGATCACCAAAGAGCTTATCGAAATCATCTCGGGCGCCGAGGCGCTCTGATCCCGAACGGAGAAACGACATGGCACAAGCAGCACAGGGCAAGGTGACGCAAGTCATCGGCGCCGTCGTGGACGTGCAGTTCGAGGGGCCGCTGCCTGCGATCCTCAACGCGCTGACCACCGACAACAACGGCAAGAGGCTGGTTCTGGAAACGGCCCAGCATTTGGGCGAAAACACCGTCCGCGCCATTGCCATGGACGCGACCGAAGGTCTGGTGCGCGGCGCGGCCGTGACGGACATGGGCGCGCCGATCACCGTTCCGGTGGGCGACGCGACGCTGGGCCGCATCCTGAACGTCATCGGCGAGCCGATCGACGAGGCCGGCCCCGTGGCCGCGACCGAGATGCGCGCCATCCACCAGCCCGCCCCGGACTTCGACCAGCAGGCCACCACGTCCGAGATCCTGGTCACGGGCATCAAGGTCATCGACCTTCTGGCCCCCTATGCGAAGGGCGGCAAGATCGGCCTGTTCGGCGGCGCCGGCGTGGGCAAGACCGTTCTGATCATGGAACTGATCAACAACATCGCCAAGGTGCACTCGGGCTATTCCGTGTTCGCCGGCGTGGGTGAACGGACGCGCGAAGGCAACGACCTGTATCACGAGATGATCGAGTCGGGCGTCATCAAGCCGGACAACCTGGCCGAGTCGAAAGTGGCGCTGGTCTACGGCCAGATGAACGAGCCCCCGGGCGCACGCGCCCGCATCGCGCTGACCGGCCTGACCATCGCCGAGCAGTTCCGCGACACCTCGGGTTCGGACGTGCTGTTCTTCGTGGACAACATCTTCCGCTTCACGCAGGCCGGGTCCGAAGTGTCGGCCCTGCTGGGCCGCATCCCGTCCGCCGTGGGCTACCAGCCGACATTGGCGACCGACATGGGCGCGCTGCAGGAACGCATCACCTCGACGAAGAAGGGCTCCATCACCTCGGTGCAGGCCATCTACGTTCCGGCCGACGACCTGACCGACCCGGCGCCCGCCACGTCCTTCGCCCACCTCGACGCCACCACCACGCTGAGCCGCGCGATCTCGGAACTGGGCATCTACCCGGCCGTGGACCCGCTCGACTCCACCTCGCGCCTGATGGATCCGACCATCGTCGGCGAGGAGCACTACAAGGTCGCCCGCGACGTGCAGGGCATCCTTCAGCGCTACAAGTCGCTTCAGGACATCATCGCCATCCTCGGGATGGACGAGCTGTCGGAAGAGGACAAGCTGACCGTGGCCCGTGCCCGCAAGATCCAGCGCTTCCTGTCGCAACCCTTCGACGTGGCGAAGATCTTCACCGGCGCCGACGGCAAGCAGGTTCCGCTGGAAGACACGATCTCCTCGTTCAAGGCGGTTGTTGCGGGTGAATACGACCACCTGCCGGAAGCGGCCTTCTACATGGTCGGCGGGATCGAGGAAGTCAAAGCCAAGGCCGAACGTCTCGCCAAAGCTGCGGCGTAAGGGGGCAACATGGCCGAAACCCTGCAATTCGACCTCGTCACTCCGGAACGGAAGCTGTCTTCCGTTCCCGTGACCGAGGTGCAGATCCCGGGGGCCGAGGGCGACATGACGGTGATGGCGGGCCATGCGCCCACGATCACCACCCTGCGTCCCGGCATCCTGAAGGCCATCGGTCCGCAAGGTCATCTGACCTTTGCCGTCACGGGTGGTTTTGTTGAGGCCACGGGGCCGTCGCTGTCGGTTCTGGCCGAACAGGCGATCCCGGTGGAAGACACGAACGCGACCATCTTCGACGAACTGGTGGCCGAGGCCCGCAGCCTGGCCGATGCCGCGCTTCCCGAAGACCGGGCGGTGGCGGACAAGAAGGTCGCGGACCTGATCGCCCTTCGCGCCGCGGCGGGTTATTGAGAAAAATACCGACGAAAAAGGGCCCGTCGCCACGTGCGATGGGCCCTTTTCCTGTTCCCGGCCCGTGTTATCTTGGCCCGGACGCAGAGAAGACTTCATGAAACAGATCATTTCCACGGCAAGCTTGGGGATCCTGCGCGGGTCCCAGATGATGTTCACCGACTTCGCCGATGGAGGGGAGATGTGGACCAGCACCGGGCCCCGGGAACGGCGCCGTCCGGTCCTGTTCTCCGACACGTTCACGGGCATTCCCGTCGTGACGGTGACCGTGTCCATGTGGGACATGGCGCAGGAAACGGCGTTCCGGGCCGACCTGTCGGCCGAGAACGTGCGCGTCGACGGGTTCGATCTGGTGTTCCGCACATGGTCGGACACGCGCATCGCGCGCATCCGGGCCGACTGGGTGGCACTTGGCCCGATGCGCGACGACGATCAGTGGGACGTCGAATAGCGCCTCAGCGCGAATACAGGCCTTCATAGATGGGCACCAGCGTGTCCGTCTCGAACAGCGAGGAAACGGAGGTGCCGTTCCACGTGTTCAGGATGGCTTGGGCGAACATCGGCGCGGTCGGCACAATCCGGATGTTGGCGCAGTTGCGCACCGCGTCCGTCGGCTCGATCGAATCGGTGATGACCAGCGACTTCATGACCGATTTCGACACGCGCTCCACCGCCGGACCCGACAGGACGCCATGCGTGATGTAGGAATGGACTTCGGTCGCGCCGTTTTCCACCAGCACCTCGGCCGCCTTGCACAGGGTGCCGGCCGTGTCGCAGATGTCGTCCACGATGATGCAGGTCTTGCCCGCCACGTCGCCGATCACGGTCATTTCCGCGATCTCGCCAGCCTTTTCGCGACGTTTGTCCACGATGGCCAGCGGGGCGTTGATGCGTTTCGCGATCTCGCGCGCGCGGGCCACGCCGCCGACGTCCGGGGACACGATCATCACGTCCTGCATCTTGTCCTTGAAGTGGTGCTCGATATCCAAGGCGAAGACGGGGGCCGAATACAGATTGTCCACCGGAATGTCGAAGAAGCCCTGGATCTGGGCGGCGTGCAGGTCCAGCGTCAGGATGCGGTCCACGCCCGCCTCCACCAGCAGGTTCGCGACCAGTTTGGCGGAAATCGGTGTTCGGGCCTTGGCGCGGCGGTCCTGACGGGCATAGCCGAAATAGGGGATCACGGCCGTGATGCGGTCCGCGGACGACCGGCGCAGCGCGTCGGTGATGATCAGCAGTTCCATCAGGTTGTCATTGGCGGGGTTGGAGGTCGGCTGAATCACGAACATGTCCTCGCCGCGGACGTTCTCGTAGACCTCGACGAAGATCTCCTGGTCGTTGAAGCGTTCAACCCGCGCATCGACGAGGCTGACAGCCATGCCCCGATGCACGGCCATGCGGCGCGCGATGGCCTTGGCAAGGGTCTGGTTGGCGTTGCCGGCAATCAGCTTCGGCTCGGTCAGTGCGGGCATGGGGGCTATCCTTGGCAGCGGAATCGTCGCGCTCCGAATAGCACTCAATGCCCGTGGCGGGAACGCCTATCCCCGCAGATGTGATAGGAAAGTATCGACCTCATTCTCGGTCGTGGACCACGACGTGACAAGCCGCGCCCCAAGGTTCGATCCGCCGTTCAGGTCGCGCAGGTTGTAGAACACGGCGCCCGCCGCGGTGGCGCGGGTGTGGCCGGCAGCAGGGAATTCCGCGAACAGCATGTTGGCCTGCACCGGATGCATCAGGCGGCCGCCCGGCAGCGCCTCGATCCCCGCAGCCAGCCGCGCGGCAGAGGCGTTGGCGCGGCGCGCCAGATCCAGCCAAAGATCACCCTCAAGATACGCATCCATCTGCGCCGAAAGATACCGGTGCTTGGAGAAGAGGTGCGCCCCGCGCTTGCGGCGCAATTCGAATTCACGCGCGCGGGCAGGGTCGAACAGGATCACGGCTTCGACGCCCATCAGCCCGTTCTTGGTGCCGCCGAAGGACAGCACGTCGATGCCGGCCTTCCACGTCATCTCCGCCGGCGTCGCGCCGGTGGAGACGAGGGCGTTGGCAAAGCGCGCCCCGTCCATGTGGGTGGCAAGACCGGCGGCCTTGGCCAGACCTGTCAATTCCGCGATCTGGTCAGGGGTGTAGACGGTGCCGAGTTCAGTGGTGTTGGTCAGCGTCAGGGCCGAAGGCTGCGCGTTGTGGACCGATGCGGGAACCAGCCGGTCCAGCGTGGCCTTCAGCGCGGCCGGGTCGATGCGGCCATCGTCGCCCGGCACGGTGATCAGCTTGCCGCCATTCATGAACGCCTCGGGGGCGTTGCATTCGTCCACCTGCACATGAGCCAGCGTGTGGCACAGTGCGGCACCCCAAGGCGGCGTCAGCAGGGCCAGCGACAGCGAATTGGCCGCCGTTCCCGTGGCCACAAGATAAACCGCGGCCTCCGGCGCCTCGAACACCTCGCGCAGGCGGGCGCGGACGCGGTCCATCACCGTGTCATTGCCATAGGGCATCTCGTAGCCCTCATTGCAGCGGACAAGGGCGTCCAGAACCTGCGGCGGCACGGCCGAGGCGTTGTCGGAGGCGAAGAACATCAGGGGGTCTCCTCGATCAGGTAATCTTCCCAGTCGTCTTCGGATACCTGATATTCGGGCACTGTCCACCCCCGCACCGAGGCCTGCGCCTTGTGGATAGATTCGCGATCGCCGGTGACCAGATAATGCCAGTCGGGCAGGGGCTTGCCTTCGTGCAGCCGGCGATAGGCGCAGGTCTTGGGCAGCCAGTAGGCGATCTCGGGCAGCTTCTTCGGGGTCAGCTGCACGCAGTCGGGCACGTAATCGCGCCGCGTTTCATATTTCGAACAAAAGCAGCTGGTGCCGTCCAAAAGCTTGCAGGCCACCCGGGTGAAGGCGATCTCGTTCGTGTCCTCGAACTCGATCTTGTTCAGGCAGCATTTGCCGCAGCCGTCGCACAACGCTTCCCATTCCTGGGGCGTCATGTTCTTCAGCTTCACGGTTTCCCAGAATTTGTCGCGCATCATGGGGCCCAAGTGGGGGTTGCGGGGCGGGATGTCAAAGCCCCGACAAACATTCGCGGGCCCGAAGGCAATCGGCGTCCATCTGCGCGATCAGGGCGGGCAGCCCGTCGAAGCGCAGTTCCGGCCGAAGGTAGTCGACCAGCGCGACCGACAGGTGCTGGCCGTAGAGATCGCCCGTGAAGTCGAACAAGAAGGTTTCAAGGTTCGGCACCTCTCCGTCGAACATGGGGCGCACGCCAAGGCTGGCCGCGCCCTTGTAGCGGCCGGCCTGCGGGCCCGTCAGCACGTCCACCAGCACCGCATAAACACCAAAGCGCGGCAGGTGCAGGCCCTTTAGCGACATGTTCGCGGTCGGATAGCCCAGTTCACGCCCGCGCTTTTCGCCGTGCAGCACTTCGCCCTCGATCCGGTGCCAATGGCCCAACATGGCGGAGGCGAGACGGGGGTCCCCCTCGCTCAAAGCCTTGCGGATCGCGGTGGAGGAGATCTGGTTCCCTTCCAGCCCGACCAGTTCCGCGATCGTCACCTCGAACCCCAGATCGCGGCCCATGGCGGCCAGCGCCAGCGCGTTGCCCGACCGTCTGCGGCCAAAGCAGAAATCGCTGCCCACCACGATGCGGGACACGCCGAGGCCTTCCACCAGAACCTCCCGCACGAAATCCTCGGGCGGCAGGGCGGCAAGGTCCGTGTCGAAAGGCAGTTCGAACAGGTGTTGCACGCCCAGCTTTGCCAGCCGGTTGGCGCGGCTTTCGGCGTTCATCAGGCGGAAGGGGGGCAGGTGGGGGGCGAATACCTCGCGCGGGTGCGGCTCGAACGTGACGACGCCAAGGGGGGGCGAACCGCGCGCGAGGTCGATCACGGCCTGATGGCCCAGATGCAGCCCGTCGAAATTGCCCATCGCGGCCGAGGCGCGCCGCGCTTTGGTCGGAAGGTTTCGCCAATGCCTGTGGATGTTCATCGTCACGTGTCCGCTCATGCTTACCCCCCTATCGCGCAGGGGGGTGGCAGTTGCAAGTCAGCGCAGATGCCCGATGGCCCAGGTCGGCTCCAGCGTCTGTTCCAGAATCCAGCGGTCCAGCAGGGTCGCGTCGGGATTGGCGGTGTCATCGCCAAAGTGCCCGGCCGCGAGGCCCGAGGTGATGAAGAGCGAGTCGATCTTCTGGTTCAGCCCGCCTTGCACGTCCGTCAGGATGCCGTCGCCCACGCACAGCGTCTGCGCGTCCGTCACGTCGGCAAAGGCAGCCAGACGCCGGCGGGCCAGGTCGTAGATCGGAGCGTGCGGCTTGCCCAGATACAGGCTGTCGCCGCCCATCCGGTCATAGGCCAGCGCGATGGCGCCCGCGCAGAAGACGCGGCGCTCGCCCACGTCCACCTCGATGTCCGGGTTTGCGCACAAAAGGCGCAGGTTGCGCGCCTTGGCCTGTTCCAGCACGTCCATGTAATCGTCGGGCGTTTCGGTCATGTCGTCAAACAGGCCGGTGCAGACGATGCCCTCCGCCTCCTCCAGCGGGACGCGGGTGATGGCGGGCTGGCTTTCGGCCACGGCCTTCAGATCGTCCGACAGGTCCGAAAAGAACGTCTCGTCCTTGGGGGCGCCGATGTGGTGGATGCGGCGGCCCACCTCGCCCGTCAGCATCGCGAACTGCGCCGCATCGCCCGAGGTGGCGATGTCGTCCCAGCAGTCGCGCGGAACGCCCATGCCGTCCAGCTGCGCCGCCACCGACCGCCCGGGGCGGGGGGAGTTCGAGACGAGGATCACGATCCCGCCCTTGGCCCGGAACGCCCGGAGGGCGGCCACGGCGTCGGGGAAGGGCGCCACGCCGTTGTGCAGGCAGCCCCAGATGTCGCAGAACAGCGCGCGGTATTGGCCCAGTTCGGCCAGCGAGTTGACGATCCGGGCCATCAGACGGCCAGCATCGGGATGATCTGTTTCTTGCGGCTCATCACGCCCGGAAGCACGACAGTGTCGCCCGTGACGGTGACGCCGAAGCTTTTTTCCGCGATGGTCTTCACCAGGTCGTTCGGGACCAGAAGGGTGGCTTCCTCCTTCAGGATGTCGATCACGAACAGCAGGACCTGGTCGGCCTTGTCCTTGGCTGCGACGCCCGGCATGGCGGCGACCAGCGCCTCCTTGCGCGACAGGATCTGCCCGGGCGATGTGGTTTCCAGAACCGAGATCCGGAGTTCCTTTCCGCCGACGGTGTATTCCTTGCTGTCCATGCATAGCAGCTCCACCTCGGAGAAGGCGGACACGTCGGATTTCGCGGCGAACATGTCGGCCGCGTGTGCGGCGATGTTGATGCGCAGGGTACGGGCCAGTTCCTCGGCCACGGCGCGGTCATGCGGCGTGGTCGTGGGGCTGCGGAATTCCAGCGTGTCCGACAGGATGCAGGACAGCATCAGCCCCTGGATGTGGCGGGGGGCGCGTTCGACGGCGCTGCCCATCAGGTCGTACATGATGGTCGCCGTGCAGGCGAGGGGACGGATCGTGATGTCGATCGGCGTTTTCGTCTTCAGGCCGCCCACCAGCAGGTGGTGGTCGATGATCGCCGTGATGGAGGCGTCGCCGATGGTGTCGGGCAGTTCGGCCGGGTTGTTCGTGTCGACGATCACCACCTGGTCGCCAGCGGCGAGGTCCAGTTGCTCCGGCACGGGCGCGTCCCAGTGCTTCAGCACGAACAGTGCCTCGGTGTTGGGCGTGCCCTGTACGAAGGCCTTGGCCGGAGTGTTGCGCATTTCCGACTGGTACCAGGCCCAGATGATGGCCGAGGCGGTGGTGTCGGTGTCGGGGGATTTGTGGCCGAAGACCTTGAGCATGGGAAATCATCCTGCATTGACGCGTTGCAAAATCTATAGGACGCACCCGCCGCCTTGTCACCCGCCCGTTTTTGCGGCGCTTTCGGCACGGCCTATGCACCGGGCGCATGCCGGGTCTTCGCCTTTCCGCCGTTGTGGGCAAGGGGTGCAATGGGCATCTTGTGGGCAACGAAGGACATAGGGTCCAGATCGGAGAGACCGCCATGAACATGAACATCGCCGCCCCCCTGCACACCACCGCCCCCGCGTCGGGCCTGGTCGCCCGCATCGGTTCCTTCTTTGCCCTTCTGGGCGCCGTGCACCGCATCAAGGTGTCGCTGGAATCCCGCCGCGAGCCGGCCGCGTCTGACCTGCGCCTGCTGGGCATCAACCCCGCCCAGATGCCCAAGATGCACAACGCCCGCGCCTGAGCGTCATCCGTTCCCTCGAAGAACGCCGGAAGCCCTTGCTTCCGGCGTTTTTCTTTGTCCGCCGTCATCAAAATTTCGCAGGATTCCCGTTGACAGGTCCCGACGGGCTGCATAGCTTCCGGTTCGTTAGCACTCCCGATGGGTGAGTGCTAAAGGCATTCAACATGGATCCTGAGGGAGCTTCCAGATGGCATTCAAACCGCTGCATGATCGTGTTCTGGTCCGCCGCATCGAAGGCGACGAAAAGACCAAGGGCGGGCTGATCATCCCCGATTCCGCGAAAGAAAAGCCCTCCGAAGGCGAGATCGTCTCGGTCGGTGAAGGCGCGCGCAAGGACTCGGGCGAGCTGATCGCACCGTCGGTGAAAGCCGGCGACCGCATCCTGTTCGGCAAATGGTCCGGCACCGAAGTGACGATCGACGGCAAAGAGCTGCTGATCATGAAGGAAAGCGACATCCTCGGGATTCTTTCCTGAGCCTTCGCCCTTCCCAACGTAATTAGACTGACAGGAGCAATCCAATGGCCAAGGACGTCAAGTTCGATACCGATGCCCGCGACCGCATGCTGCGCGGCGTAAACATTCTTGCAGACGCCGTGAAGGTGACGCTGGGCCCGAAAGGCCGCAACGTCGTGATCGAGAAATCCTTCGGCGCCCCGCGCATCACGAAGGACGGTGTTTCGGTCGCCAAGGAAATCGAACTTTCCGACAAGTTCGAGAACATGGGCGCCCAGATGGTGAAGGAAGTCGCTTCCCGCACCAACGACGAAGCCGGCGACGGCACCACGACGGCAACGGTGCTGGCACAGGCCATCATCAAGGACGGCCTGAAGGCCGTGGCCGCCGGCATGAACCCGATGGACCTGAAGCGCGGCATCGACCTCGCGACGACCAAGGTCGTTGCGGCGATCAAGGCAGCGGCACGTCCGGTCACGGATTCGGCTGAAGTCGCACAGGTCGGCACCATCTCCGCCAACGGCGAAGCCGAAATCGGTCGTCAGATCGCCGACGCGATGCAGAAGGTCGGCAACGAGGGTGTCATCACCGTCGAAGAGAACAAGGGCCTCGAGACCGAAACCGAAGTCGTCGAAGGCATGCAGTTCGACCGCGGCTACCTGTCGCCCTACTTCGTCACGAACCCCGACAAGATGGTCGCGGAACTGGACGACGCGCTGATCCTGCTGCACGAGAAGAAACTCTCGTCGCTGCAGCCGATGGTCCCGCTGCTGGAAGCCGTGATCCAGTCGCAAAAGCCGCTGATCATCATCGCCGAGGACGTCGAAGGCGAGGCTTTGGCCACGCTGGTCGTCAACAAGCTGCGCGGCGGCCTGAAGATCTCCGCCGTCAAGGCTCCGGGCTTCGGCGACCGTCGTAAAGCCATGCTGCAGGACCTCGCGATCCTGACCGGTGGCCAGGTGATCTCCGAAGACCTTGGCATGAAGCTGGAAAATGTCACGATCGACATGCTCGGCTCGGCCAAGAAGGTCACGATCACCAAGGACAACACCACGATCGTCGACGGCGCTGGCGACAAGGCCGAGATTTCGGCTCGCGTGGCACAGATCCGCACGCAGATCGAGGAAACCACCTCGGACTACGACAAGGAAAAACTGCAAGAGCGCGTGGCCAAACTGGCTGGCGGCGTTGCCGTGATCCGCGTCGGCGGCATGACCGAAGTGGAAGTGAAAGAGCGCAAGGACCGCGTCGATGACGCTCTGAACGCAACCCGCGCGGCCGTCCAAGAGGGCGTTGTCGTGGGTGGTGGTGTCGCCCTGATCCAGGCCGGCAAGTCGCTTGAAGGCGTCGAGGGTGCGAACTCCGACCAGAACGCGGGTATCGCCATCGTGCGCCGCGCGCTGGAAGCCCCGCTGCGCCAGATCGCCCAGAACGCGGGCGTGGACGGTTCGGTGGTTGCCGGCAAGATCCGTGAATCGAACGACGTGAAGTTCGGCTTCAACGCCCAGACCGAAGAGTATGGCGACATGTTCGCCTTTGGCGTGATCGACCCCGCGAAGGTCGTCCGCACGGCGCTGGAAGATGCGGCATCGGTGGCTTCGCTGCTGATCACCACGGAAGCCATGATCGCCGACAAGCCGGAGCCGAAAGCGGCCGGCGGTGGCATGCCCGACATGGGCGGCATGGGCGGCATGATGTAAGCTGCGGTTTCCTTTCGGAAATCAGGGGGCGTCCTTCGGGGCGCCCCTTTTCGTTTGCGCGGGATTCCGCCCATGCGGGTTGACAGCGGGAACCTGCGCTTGCCCGAACGCATGTCGGCCCGCTAGCACTTCACCAACGATAACAACTTCGGGACGTGAAGATGCTGCGCACCACCCTTGCCCTGACGCTGATCCTTGGCCTTGCGGCCTGCGGAGGAGGGGGCGAGGTGTCCCGTGCGGCAGCACCCGATCTGGCGATGCCCGCCGGTCGCGCCGAAGTGTCGCGCATGGTCGACGATTACGCCGACCGCTACGGCGTTCCGCGCAGCCTGGCGCACCGCGTGGTGAAGCGCGAAAGCACCTACAACCCGGCCGCCCGCAACGGCACCTATTACGGCCTGATGCAGATCGCCCCGTCCACCGCCCGCATCATGGGCTTCCGCGGAGAGCCGACGGAACTGTTGGACGCTGAAACCAACCTGACCTACGCGATGAAGTATCTGCGCGGGGCCTGGATGGTGTCGAATGGCAGCCAGGACAAGGCGGTGGAGTGGTACTCCAAAGGCTACTACTACGAGGCCAAGCGCAAGGGTCTGCTGCAGCAGACGGGCCTGCGCTCCTGATCCTTTCGGTTTTTGCCATCGCGGCGCTGCCGGTCCTGTTCCGGATGGCGCTGAACAACGGGGCGGACCCGCGGGCGCTGGCTGGCACGGTTCTGGCCGTGGCGGCCGCGTCCATGTGGCTGGGGCTCTTGCTGCGCCGCAAGCGAACCGGCCTGCGCCCCAAGCTTTCCGTGGATGTCGCCTCCGTGACGGGGGCGGCGGCCTGCCTCCTTTGGGTGGGTGCACTGGCCTTTGCCAAGGCCCCGGCGGGATGGGCCGTTGTGGTCATTCCGGCGGCCGCCGCGCTGACGCTTCCGGCGGCACGGGTGGTGCTGCGGGAACCCGTCCCTGCGACCGTTTGGATCTTCGCGTTGATCACAGCCGTTCCGCTGGGCCTGCTCTGGTCGCCTGTCTTTGCGCTGGCCGGCATCGGGTTCGGGGCGCAGGCGGTTCTGATGCGGCGGGGCAGCGCGCTGGTGCGGCACGCCAGCCACCTGATCCTGAGCGTGCCAATCGCACTGGTCCTGATGTACGACCTGCCGCCCTTGCGGGCCGACGCGCTGGTCTGCGCCCTTGTCGCCGGGCTGATCGTGGGGGTCGCAGGCTGGGGCTGGGGCTGGCTGCGGCTCCCGGCCTTGGCGCCCTTGGCGCTGGTCGGGGCGGCGCTGGTTCTGGGGGCGGTTCCGCTCCTTCCCCTTGCGCTGGCAGTGATCGGCACGCTTGGGGTTCAGCGGATGATCGGCTCCAACGGATCATAGATCATCCGGTCGCCCCATGCGGCCTCGGCCAGACTGTCAGGCTTCACGCGCAGGGCCGCCAGTTCCTTCCTCGTGACCCAGCGGCGTTCGGTCACCACGCCTTCCGGATCGCGCCAGTCGTCTGACAGGGTGCCATCCACCAGCGTGCAGCGGAAATAGATGTCCACCTGGTGGAAGCTGCCCTGCGGGTCGTGGAATTCGTTCACCAGAACCGGTGCGCCGACGGACACGGTCAGGCCCGTCTCCTCATGCACCTCGCGGATCAGGTTGTCGGGCAGGGCGCTGTGACGTTCCACCCCGCCGCCCGGCGCGGTCCAGAGGTCGGACACGCCCCCGGGCCACGCGTTCACGATCAGCAGGCGGTCCTGTTCGTCCAGGATCAGGGCGCGGACCGCCAGCCGGGGGCCGGTCACTCGGCGACCGGCTTGGCCTCCAGCGCGGCGATGCGCGCGGACAGGGCCTCGTTCTCGGCGCGAGCCTTGGTGGCCATCAGGCGGACGGCCTCGAACTCTTCCCGCGTCACGAGGTCGCGGTCCGCGAGCCAGCGGTCGACCATGCCCTTGAAGGCGGTGTCGGCCTCGGACTTGGCGCCCTGGGCCACGCCCATCGCATTGGTCATCAACTGCGACATGTCGTCGAGGAATTTGGATCGCGCGGTCATGGCATCTCCTGTTGGCTGGGACATGATATGGCGGCACGGGCCAAGGTTGACAACCCTGCCGCCGCACCGGACAAAGCGGCAAAACCCCCGAGGTGCCATGAGCTACATCCCCTTCCCGGACATTTCGCCCGAGATCTTCACGCTGAGCCTCGGCGGGTTCTCCTTTTCCTTGCGCTGGTACGCGCTGGCCTACATCGCGGGGCTGCTGCTGGGCTGGTGGGTGGTGCGCCGCGCCATCGCCTGCCCGAAGCTTTGGCCCGCCGACACCGCCCCCATGACGGCCGAGCAGGTGGAGCGCTTGCTGACCTGGGTGATCCTTGGCGTGGTGCTGGGCGGGCGGCTGGGCTTCGTGCTGTTCTATGAACCGGGCTATTACCTGAGCCATCCGGGCCAGATCCTTCAGGTCTGGCAGGGGGGCATGTCCTTCCATGGCGGCTTCCTTGGCGTGGTGACGGCGGTCTGGATCTTCAGCACGCGCGAAGGGGCGCCGAAGCTGTCGGTGGCCGACATGATGGCGCTGGCGGTGCCGCCGGGGCTGTTCTTCGGCCGCATCGCAAACTTTATCAACGCCGAGCTGTGGGGCCGTCCCACGACCCTGCCCTGGGGCGTGGCCTTCCCGGGAGAAGCCGCGCAGGATTGCGGCCAGGTGACGGGCGTCTGCGCGCGCCACCCCTCGCAGCTGTACGAGGCGGGGCTGGAAGGCATCCTTCTGTTCGCGCTGATCTGGCTGCTGATCCTGCGCCGCCATTGGCTGAAATGGCCGGGGGCGATCTGCGGGATCTTCATCGCGGGCTATGGCGTGTCGCGCTTCCTGGTCGAATTCGTGCGCCAGCCGGACGCACAGTTCGTGTCCGAGGGGAACCCTCTGGGCCTGGCCTGGCAGATCGGCGGCTATGGCCTGACGCAAGGGCAGGCGCTGTCGCTGCCGATGATCGCGGTGGGGCTGTGGCTGATCGGGCGGGCGCGGCGGGCGTGACGCCGCTGGGGGATCTTCTGGCGCGCCGCATCGCGCAGACGGGGCCGATCACGCTGGCCGACTACATGGCCGAATGCCTGCTGCATCCCGAACACGGCTATTACACCACACGGGAGCCGTTCGGGACGACAGGCGACTTCACCACCGCGCCCGAGATCAGCCAGATGTTCGGCGAAATGCTGGGCCTGTGCTTGGCGCAGGTCTGGCTGGATCAGGGGGGCGGCGCCTTCACGCTGGCGGAGCTGGGCCCCGGTCGTGGCACGCTGATGGCCGACATCCTGCGCGCCACGAAGGGCGTTCCGGGCTTTCACGCCGCCGCCGATCTGGTGATGGTGGAGGCGAGCCCGCGCCTGCGCGCCTTGCAGGCCGAACGGGTGCCTGCGCGGCATGTGGAGACGGTGCACGACCTGCCGGACGGGCCGCTGTTTCTGGTCGCCAACGAGTTCTTCGACGCCTTGCCCATCCGTCAGTTCGTCCGGGACAGCGCGGGTTGGCGCGAGCGGATGGTGGGGCCGGACCTTACATTGGGCCTGTCTGCCCCGCTGACCCTTCAGTCCCTGGCCTACCGGCTGGACGACACGCAGGATGGGGATGTGGTGGAGATCTGCCCTCAGGCCATCCCCATCATGGAAGCCGTCGCCGCACGCGTGGCGCAGGGCGGGTTGGCGCTGATCGTGGACTACGGCGGCTGGCGGTCCCGCGGCGACACGTTCCAGGCGCTGTCGGGCCATGCCTTTGCCGATCCCTTCGCGGCCCCCGGGCGGGCCGACCTGACGGCGCATGTGGATTTCGAGGCGCTGGCGCTGGCCGCAGCACCCTGCACCCATCACTACACCACGCAAGGGCGGCTTCTGGCCGCGCTGGGCATCGGGCTGCGGGCCGAGCGGTTGGCCGCGCGGGGCGACGCCCCCGCCCATCTTTCGGCGCTGGAGCGGTTGACCGATCCCGCGCAGATGGGTGAACTGTTCAAGGCGCTGGCGATCACGCCGCCCGCCGCACCACCACCACCGGGGTTCGCATGACGCTGGACATCATCACTTCGCGCGCGCTGCATCCGCTGCACCACGGCTTCTTCACCCGAAAGGGGGGCGCTTCCTCGGGCGTGTTTGCGGGGCTGAACTGCGGCTATGGCAGCAGCGACATGCCCGAGGTCGTGGGCATCAACCGCGCGCGCGTGGCCAAGGCGATGGAGGTGCCGGCCGACGGCATCCGCACGCTGAACCAGATCCATTCCGCCACCGTGGTAACGGCGCCGTTCGAGGGCACGCCCGCGGCGGACGCGATGGTGACGGACCGGCCGGGGGTGGTCCTGTCGATCCTGACGGCCGATTGCCAGCCCGTCCTGCTGGCGGACGCCAAGGCCGGCGTGATCGGCGCGGCCCATGCCGGCTGGAAAGGCGCGATCGGCGGCGTGCTGGAGGCGACGGTGCAGGCGATGCGCGATTTGGGCGCCACGGACATCACGGCCGTGATCGGCCCCTGCATCAGCCAGCGCGCCTATGAGGTGGGACCCGAGCTGCTGGACACCTTCATGGCCGAGGACGAGGAATATTCCCGCTTCTTCGCGCAAGGGCAGGGGGACCGGCTGCTGTTCGACCTTCCGGGCTTTGGCCTGTCGCGTCTGCGCGCGGCGGGGGCCGAGGCGGAATGGACCGGCCATTGCACCTATTCCGACCCCGACCGCTTCTATTCCTTCCGCCGCACCACCCATGCGAAGGAAGCCGACTACGGTCGCCTTATCGCGACGATCCGGCTTTGATCCGCGCCTCCAGCACGTCGAAGGGCACGCCGGGTTCGTCCTTGGCCCCGCGGATGACAAGGCTGGTCTTCACGCTGGCCACGTTCGCGGCGCTGGTGAGATGTTGCGTCAGGAACGTCTGGAACGTGCTCAGATCCGGGGCGACGCATTTCAGGATGAAGTCGATCTCTCCGTTCAGCATGTGACATTCGCGGACGAGGGACAGGGAGCGGCAATGCTCCTCGAAGGCGGAAAGATCGCGTTCGGCCTGGCTGTGCAGGCGCACCATGGCGAAGACCTGCACCTCGAACCCCATCTGGCGAGGGTCGATCTGCGCGTGATAACCGCGCACATAGCCCGCTTCCTCCAGCGCGCGGACCCGGCGCAGGCAGGGCGGGGCGGAAATGCCCACGCGGCGGGCAAGTTCGACATTGGTGATTCGACCGTCGGCCTGAAGTTCTGCCAGGATCTGTCGGTCAATGGGATCGAGCTTCGATCCGGCCATGCAAGTCTCCGTTCGTGATGGCCGGACATTACAAGTGGCGCGCGCCATGCGCAATATTCTGTCGCGCCCATGGCGGGGGTTTTCGCGTGTCGGCGCCTCGCCTATATCGGGCCAGCATCATCGAAAGGGCATCCTCATGGCCGAAACGCGGCACAGCAAGGTTCTGATCATCGGCTCGGGACCGGCGGGGTATACGGCGGCCGTCTATGCGGCGCGCGCCATGCTGAAACCCATCCTGGTTCAGGGTCTTCAGCCCGGCGGCCAACTGACCATCACCACCGAGGTGGAGAACTGGCCCGGCGACACCCATGTGCAGGGCCCCGACCTGATGGTGCGAATGGAGGAGCATGCCCGCGCCATGGGGGCAGAGATCATCACCGACTACATCACCGATCTGGACCTGTCGAAGCGGCCCTTCACCGCCTCGGCCGACAGCGGCACGACCTTCACGGCGGATGCGGTGATCCTGGCCACCGGGGCGCAGGCGAAATGGCTGGGGCTGGAAAGCGAGGAGAAGTTCAAGGGCTTCGGCGTGTCGGCCTGCGCGACCTGCGACGGCTTCTTCTATCGCGGGAAAGAGGTCGTAGTGATCGGCGGCGGCAACACGGCCGTGGAGGAAGCGCTGTTCCTGACCAACTTCGCCAGCAAGGTGACGCTTATTCACCGCCGCGACACGCTGCGGGCCGAGAAAATCCTGCAAGACAGGCTTTTCAATCACCCCAAGGTTGAGCTAGCCTGGCATTCGACGGTCGAGGAGGTTCTGGGAACCGAGGGGCCGCTGGGCGTGACGGGCGTGCGGGTGAAGGATGTCCGCGACGGGGCGGAGCGGGTGATTCCCTGCGACGGCTTCTTTGTCGCAATCGGGCATTCTCCGGCGTCGGAACTCGTCCGGGATCAGTTGGAGCTTCACTCTGACGGATATGTGAAGGTGGAAGCCGGCGGGACGCGGACGTCCATTCCGGGGGTGTTTGCGGCGGGGGACTTGACGGATCACGTCTACCGTCAGGCCATCACCAGCGCCGGAATGGGCTGCATGGCGGCTCTGGACGCCGAACGCTGGCTTGCGGGCATCGACACGGCGCACTTTTAGTAAAAGTCTTCATTTTACAATTGTTTAATAAAGACATGCTAAGGGCCAGGTTTGGCCCTTTTTCCGCTGTATAAGTTAGCCATTCGCTAATCCGTAACTCTTTTACGGAGACGAGTGATGTGGTTTAAGAATCCCGACTGCGGGAACGGTGGTCAGTCTGCAGCCGATACCGCCAGCTGGGGCTGGTACAGCGGTGACAAGTGGCCGGACGGTTTCGGCGGTGGCGTTGATTTCTTCGAAGCCAACCGGGGCGAAGGCCTCAAGATCGATGCCGGCAGCACCTATACCGACCTGTCGTTCCATGACGGCAACCGCGACGGCGAGCTGAGCGAGCAGAACCAGTTCGGATTCTTCCCCCGCGACACCACGAACGGCGACCGGATCGAGATCGACGGCGAATCGAAGAAGCTGGACGAGATCTATGCCTATCGTGGCAGCACGCTGGAAATCGACGGCGTGCCGACGAAGGTCACGGCATATGTCTTCCTGATGACCGACAAGACCTACATGGTCCGGATCGCCGACGAGGATATCCCCGAGGGCGCCACCCCCGGTTCGTTCGGAGAGCTGACCTTGGGCAAGCACGCGCTGCTGAACCTGCTGGACACCAAGGCACCGATCGACCGCTTCGACGAACAGCTGATGCCGTGCTTCACCGCCGGCACGCTGATCGACACGCCCGAAGGCCCCCGCAAAGTCGAGGATCTTCGCGTCGGTGATCTGGTCACGACGCTGGACAACGGCGCGCAGCCGCTGCGTTGGGTCGGCGGACGCACCATCCCCGGTCAGGGCGCCATGGCGCCGATCTGCGTGGCGCCGGGCGCGCTGGGCAACGTGGAAGAGCTTCGCGTCTCTCCGCAGCACCGGATGCTTCTGGAAGGCTGGCGCGCCGAGTTGATGAGCGGCGACTCGCAGGTTCTGGCCGCGGCCAAGCACATGGTCAACGACACGACGATCCGCCAGGTGGCGTGCGACACGGTCACCTATGTGCACATCATGTTCGACCAGCACCAGATCGTGCGTTCGGGCGGCGTGTGGACGGAAAGCTTCCACCCGGGCCAGTACGGCGCTTCGGTGCTGAACGCGCAGTGGGACGAGATCGTGGGCATCTTCCCCGAACTGGCTGACGGTCCGGACGCCTATGGCCCGACCGCGCGGACCTGCCTGAAGGCTTGGGAAGTGCAGGCGGTTCTGGCCTGAAGAAAAGGCCCCCGGAAGCGGGGGCCTGCTTTCTAGTGGACGTTGACCTCAGTGGACGTTGACGGGGGCAAGGTCGTTCTGGAGCGCAAGCTGGAACGCCATGTGCCGGTTCTTCACCAGCGCCAGCTGTTCGCCGTCCGCGCTGTGCAGCGCGTAAAGCGTGTCGAGGCCTTCGGCCTGATCCTGCACGTCCTGCGGAAGTTCGGCCACAAGCACCGGCCGGACATAGACCAGACGATCGCCGGGCGATTGGGGGGTGTTCATTTGGACTCTCCTTCAGCTTTGGCGGCGGTGCGGATGGGAATGGTCTGAACGATCGTGTCCGGAACCGTGCGGCGCAGGTCGACATGTAGCAGGCCGTGATCCAGATCGGCGCCCGCCACCTCCACCCCTTCGGCCAGAACGAAGCTGCGCTGGAAGGCGCGGCCCGCGATGCCGCGGTGCAGGAACACCCGGCGATCCTGATCGTCGGGCTGGCGGCCCCGGATCACCAGCTGGCGATCCTCCACCGTGATCGAAAGGTCCGCGTCGCGAAAGCCGGCCACGGCCAGAGTGATGCGGTAGACGTTTTCGGCCACGGCCTCGATGTTGAAGGGGGGATACCCTTCGGTCTTGGAGGTACGTTCGACCAGCCGTTCCAGCTGTTCGAAGCCCAGAAGATGGGGGTGCGCCCCAAAGCTCAGTTTCGTCATGTCTTTTGCCCTTGCTGGAAGCGACAAATCGCAAAGGCCCGTCCGGCGCCTTCCCGATCAATATGGGATGCGGGGCACAGGGGCGCAAGTCTTGGACCTGCCGCGCAAAATTCCCGCGCAATTTTCCGGACCATCGGATAGGATGGCCGCACCACAGCCCGAGTTTGCCATGAACGCCCCGACCGAACTGAAACAGGAAGATGTGCTGCGAATCCGCGTCGGCGTTCTGCGGCGCGAACACCGGGATCTGGACGACGCGATCCTTGCGCTGGAAACCCAGCCCGCGCCCGATCCCTTGCAGCTGCGTCGCCTGAAAAAGCGCAAGCTGGCCCTGAAGGACGAGATCACGCGGATCGAGGACGACCTGATCCCCGACATCATCGCCTGACGCCATTGCGGGCGGGCGGCACCGCTGTATGATGCGCGCTTTCAGCAACGGGGGATCGCCATGGGCGTGGATGTCGGGATCATCATGGGAAGCCAGTCGGACTGGCCGACGATGAAGGAGGCGGCCACGATTCTGGACGAACTCGGCATCTCCTATGAAGCGAAGATCGTGTCGGCCCACCGGACGCCGGACCGCCTTTGGACCTACGGGAAAGAAGCGGCGGGCCGTGGCCTGAAGGTCATCATCGCGGGCGCGGGCGGGGCGGCGCATCTGCCGGGCATGATGGCGTCCAAGACGCGCGTGCCGGTGGTGGGCGTTCCGGTGCAGACGAAGGCGCTGTCGGGCGTGGACAGCCTGTATTCCATCGTGCAGATGCCCAAGGGCTTCCCGGTGGCGACCATGGCCATCGGGGCGGCGGGCGCGGCCAATGCGGGGCTGATGGCGGCGGGAATCCTGGCCGTCCACGATCCGGCACTGGCGCAGCGGTTGGACGCCTGGCGCGAAGCCCTCTCCGCCTCCATCCCCGAGGAGCCGCAGGAATGACCCTGAAACCCGGTGGAACGATCGGCATTCTTGGCGGCGGGCAGTTGGGCCGCATGCTGGCGGTTGCGGCCAGCCGTCTGGGCTTCCGCACCCACATCTTCGAACCGGCGGCCAACCCGCCCGCCGCGGATGTTGCCCATGCGGTGACCACGGCCAGTTATGACGACCACGACGCGCTGCGCGCCTTCGCCGCCGCCGTGGATGTCATCACCTATGAGTTCGAGAACATTCCCACCGCCGCGCTGGACGTGCTGGAAGCGGCGCTGCCGATCCGCCCGAACCGCCGCGCGTTGGCGACCAGCCAGGACCGGTTGGTGGAAAAGGACTTCCTGTCGGGTCTGGGCCTGAAGGTCGCGCCCTATCACGCGGTGAACAACGCCGACGATCTGGCCGCCGCCATTGCCGCCGTGGGCACGCCCGCCATTCTGAAGACCACGCGCTTCGGTTACGACGGCAAGGGCCAGGCGCGCATCATGGTGCCCGAGGATGCCGGGGCGGCGCTGGCCGCCATGAACGGCGCGCCGGCCGTGCTGGAAGGCTTCGTGACCTTCAGCCACGAAGTGTCGGTCATCGCTGCGCGCGGGCTGGACGGCGCGGTCGCCGCCTATGACCCGGGTGAGAATGTGCATCGCGACGGCATCCTGCACACGACGACGATCCCCGCGCGCCTGACGCCCAACCGCCGGTCGGACGCGGTGCTGATGGCGGCGCAGATCCTCAACGCCCTTGATTACGTAGGTGTCATGGGGGTGGAGCTGTTCGTGACGACGGACGGATTGATCGTGAACGAGATCGCGCCCCGCGTGCACAATTCCGGCCACTGGACGCAGAACGGCTGCGCAGTGGACCAGTTCGAGCAGCACATCCGCGCGGTGGCCGGCTGGCCCTTGGGCGATGGTGGGCGGCATTCGGACGTGGTGATGGAAAACCTGATCGGCGACGACATCCTGCGCGTGCCCGACATCGCCGCGGAACGTGGCGCGGCCCTGCATCTGTATGGCAAGACCGAGGCGCGTCCGGGCCGGAAGATGGGCCATGTGAACCGCGTGACCCAAGGGGCGTAACCCGGGGGCTGGCGGTTCCCGGCCCCGCTGACTAGCTTCATGGGCAAAGGAGATGCCCATGACCGCCCAAGCGAACCCGCTGCTGACCGACTGGACCGGCCCCTTCGGCCTGCCCCCCTTCGACGCGATCCGGGACGAGGATTTCGCCCCCGCCTTCGACGCCGCCATGGCCGAGGCGCGGGCCAACATCGCCCGCATTGCCGCGGATCCCGCCCCGCCCAGCTTTGCCAACACCATCCAGGCACTGGAACTGGCCGAAGGGACGCTGGACCGGGTGGGGGGCGTCTTCTATCCCTTGTCGGGCGCCGACAGCACGGAGGCGCGCGAAGACCTTCAGCGCGATCTGGCGCCGAAGATGTCGGCCTTTTCGTCCGAGATCATCAACAACCGGCCGCTGTTCCTGCGGATCGACGCGCTGTGGCAGGCCAAGGACCAGCTGGGCCTGAACGACGAGGAAGCGCGCGTTCTGGAGCTGTATCACCGCATGTTCGTGCGGGCCGGCGCGCGTCTGGGCGGGGCCGAGGCCGCGCGCCTGACCGAGGTGAAGGCCCGGCTGGCGGTGCTGGGCACCCAGTTCAGCCAGAACCTTCTGGCCGAGGAGCGGGACTGGTTCCGCGCCCTGTCGGACGATGAACTGGCGGGCCTGCCGGATTTCGTGGTTGAAACGGCCGCCGCTGCCGCCGCAGAGCGTGGACGCAACGGGCATGTGCTGACGCTGAACCGCTCGCTCATCGTGCCGTTCCTGCAGTTTTCCCCGAACCGCGCGTTGCGCCGCATCGCCTATGAGGCGTGGACGGCGCGCGGCGCCAACGGCAACGCCGCCGACAACCGCGCCATCGCGGCCGAGATCCTGGCCCTGCGGGAGGAGCGGGCGAACCTCCTCGGCTATGCCAGCTTCGCCGCCTACAAGCTAGAGCCGGAGATGGCGAAGACGCCGGACGCCGTGCGCGACCTTCTGATGCGCGTCTGGCAGCCCGCACGCGAAAAGGCGGAGGTGGACGCCGCCGTGCTGGCCCGGATGATGCACGCGGACGGCATCAACGGGGATCTGGAACCGTGGGACTGGCGCTATTATTCCGAAAAGCGCCGGATGGCGGAGCATGATCTGGATGAGGCGGCGATCAAGCCGTACTTCTCTCTGGAGGCGATGATCGAGGCGTCGTTCGACGTGGCCAGCCGCCTGTTCGGGTTGCAGTTCAAGGTGCTGGACGTGCCGCTGTACCACCCCGACGCCCGGGCGTGGGAGGTGACGCGGGAGGGCCAACACATCGCGGTCTTCATCGGCGACTATTTCGCGCGCGGGTCGAAACGGTCGGGGGCGTGGTGCACGGCGATGCGGACGCAGCGCAAGCTGGGCGGCGTGCAGGCGCCCATCGTGATGAACGTGTGCAACTTCGCCAAGGGCAACCCGAGCCTTCTGTCCTATGACGACGCGCGCACGCTGTTCCACGAATTCGGCCACGCGCTGCACCAGATGCTGTCGGACGTGACCTATGGCTTCATCTCGGGCACATCCGTCGCGCGGGACTTCGTGGAGTTGCCCAGCCAGCTGTACGAACACTGGCTGGAGGTGCCGGAGGTTCTGGCGAAACACGCGCGCCATTACCGGACGGGCGAGGCGATGCCGCAGGACCTGATGGGGCGTCTGCTGGCGGCGGGCACCTACGATCAGGCGTTTTCCACGGTGGAATACGTCTCCTCGGCCATGGTGGATCTGGCGTTCCATGAGGGACCGGCGCCCGCCGATCCGATGGCGAAACAGGCCGAGGTTCTGGCCGAACTGGGCATGCCGAAGCCGATCCGCATGCGCCACGCGACGCCGCATTTCAGCCACGTCTTCTCGGGCGACGGCTATTCGTCCGGCTATTACAGCTACATGTGGTCGGAGGTGATGGACGCCGACGCCTTTGCCGCCTTCACCGAGGCGGGGGACGCGTTTGATCCCGCCGTGGCGAAGAAGCTGGAAAAACACATCCTGTCGGCCGGCGGGTCGCAGGATCCCGAAGCGCTTTACACCGCCTTCCGTGGCCGGATGCCGGGGGTGGAGCCGCTGTTGAAGGGGAGGGGGCTGGCATGACCGCCCCCGCCATCACCTTCACTTATTGCACGCAATGCAACTGGATGCTGCGCACCGCCTGGATGGCGCAGGAGTTGCTGCAAAGCTTCGGGCAGGACATCGGGTCGGTCACGCTGGTGCCGGGCACAGGCGGGATCTTCACCATCACCGTGGATGGCGAGCTGGTCTGGGACCGCAAGCGCGACGGCGGGTTTCCGGACAGCAAGGCGCTGAAGCAGCTGGTGCGCGACCGGGTGTGGCCCGATCGCGACCTTGGGCATGTGGACCGCTGATCACTCCCCCCGGGGGAAGCGCTTGCTGTCCTCAAGGATGTTCAGGTCCATGTGGTTGCGCATGTATTGTTCGGACGCCTTCTTCAGGGGCTGGTAGTCCCACGGATAATATCCGCCCTGACGCAGTGCCTCGTACACGATCCAGCGGCGCGCCTGGCTTTCACGCACCTGCGCGTCGAACTGGGAAAGGTTCCAGCGGTGGTCGGCCTGTTCGCGCAGGGCGGCCAGCGCTTCCGCCGCCTCTGGGGCGTCGATCAGGTTGCGGCGTTCCGCCGGGTCGGCCACGACGTCATACAGCTGTTCGGGATCAACCTCGCAGCGGATGTATTTCCAGCGACCGTCGCGAATGGCGACCAGCGGGGCGATGCTGCCTTCGGCGGCGTATTCCATGGGAACGGGCTGGCGCGCCTCACCTTCGGCGATGGGCAGAAGGGTGGTGCCGTCGGTCCAGGGCATGATCTCGGCCATGGAGATGCCGGCGAGGTCGCAGAGTGTCGGCGTCACGTCGATGGTGGACACCGGCGTGTCGATCCGGCCCGTCGCCACGCCCGCGATCATCAGCGGCACGCGGGAGGAGCCTTCGAAGAAGTTCATCTTGAACCACAGCCCCCGGTCGCCCAGCATGTCGCCATGGTCGGAGGTGAAAACGATGATCGCCTCTTGCCGAGTCGCCTCCAGCACGTTCAGGATTTCTCCGATCTTGTCGTCGACATAGGAGATGTTGGCGAAATAGCCGCGGCGGGCGCGGCGGATCATGTCGTCGGTGACCGTGGCGTTGTCGGTGTCGCAGGCGTCCCACAGGCGCTGGGAATGCGGGTCCATGTCGTCATAGGGGATGGTTTCGGGCGGCTCGGTCTGCGGGCAATCCTCGTACAGGTCCCAGTATTTTCGGCGCGCGACATAGGGATCGTGGGGGTGGGTGAAGCTGACGGTCAGGCACCAGGGGCGGTCGTCCGCCCCGCGCGACAGGTCATAGAGCTTTTGGATCGCCTGATGCGCCACGTCGTCATCGTATTCCAGCTGGTTGGTGATCTCCGCCACTCCGGCGCCCGAAACGGAGCCGAGGTTGTGATACCACCAGTCGATCCGTTCGCCGGGCTTGCGATAGTCCGGCGTCCAGCCGAAGTCTGCGGGGTAGATGTCGGTCGTCAAGCGCTCCTCCAGCCCGTGCATCTGGTCGGGGCCGACGAAATGCATCTTGCCGGACAGGCAGGTCTGGTAGCCTGCACGGCGCAGGTGGTGGGCGTAGGTCGGAATGTCGGAGGCGAATTCGGCCGCGTTGTCATAGACCCGCGTGCGCGACGGCAACTGGCCGGACATGAAGCTGGCCCGCGCCGGGGCGCACAAGGGCGATCCTGTATAGGTGTTCGTGAACCGCAGCGACCGTTCGGCCAGCCGCTTCAGGTTCGGGGCGTGCAGAAAATCGGCCGGACCGTCGGGAAACAGCGTTCCGTTCAGCTGGTCGACCATCAGGATCAGGATATTGGGGCGCGACATGAAACCTCCGGGGTCGGACGGCCGGCTGTGTCGCATGGCAGGCCCGGTGCTGCAAGGACCGGGCAGGAGGAAAGGCGCGACCGAAGCCGCGCCTTTGAAATTCAGGCGAGCTGGATGTTGACCGCGGATTCGCGGCCGTCACGGCTGGCTTCGACGTCGAAGGTCACAGCCTGGCCATCATCCAGCGAACGGATGCCCGCACGCTCCAGCGCGGTGATGTGGACGAACACGTCCTTGCTTCCACCTTCGGGGGCAATGAAGCCGAAGCCCTTGGTGGCGTTGAACCATTTCACGGTGCCTTTGGCCATCGTGAGTGTCTCCTGTTCCGGGACCGTCCGCGTCATGCGACGGCGTGGCTAAGTCAGAGCAAGATCGAGTCGCTGTGGCCGCAAAGGACAGGTCGATAAAGGGTAACGTCGCACACACGACGCTAGCACGAAAAACAAATCGCGCAAGCGTCGTGTGCCGATAGAGCTTAAGTTAACGTTAACGAGTGAACTTCTTGTGCTTCACGCGTTTCGGGTTCACCGCGTCCGGGCCGAGGCGGCGGATCTTGTCCTTCTCGTAATCCTCGAAGTTGCCTTCGAAGAACTCGACATGGGCGTCGCCTTCGAATGCCAGGATGTGCGTGCACAGACGGTCGAGGAAGAAGCGGTCGTGGCTGATGATGACCGCGCAACCGGCGAAGGATTCGATCGCCGCTTCCAGCGCCTGCAGCGTTTCCACGTCCAGATCGTTGGTCGGTTCATCGAGCAGCAGGACGTTTCCGCCCGATTTCAGCAGCTTGGCCAGGTGGACGCGGTTGCGTTCCCCGCCCGACAGGAGGCCGACCTTCTTCTGCTGGTCGGTGCCCTTGAAGTTGAACGAGCCCACGTAGTTGCGCGAGTTCACCTGAGCGTCGCCCAGTTCGATCACCTCGGCCCCGCCGGAAATCTCCTCCCACACGTTGGCGTCGGGGTTCAGCGAATCACGCGACTGGTCCACGAAGGCCAGCTTCACGGTGTCGCCCAGCGTGACGGTGCCGGAATCCGGCTGTTCCTGCCCGACCAGCATCTTGAACAGCGTGGACTTGCCCGCGCCGTTCGGACCGATGACGCCAATGATGCCGCCGGGGGGCAGCATGAACGAGAGGTTCTCGATCAGCTGCTTGTCGCCCATGGCTTTCGACAGGTTCTCGACCTCGATCACCTTGCCGCCCAGACGGGGGCCATGCGGGATGACGATCTGCGCGCGGCCGACCAGATCCTTGACGGATTCGTCCGCCAGCTTGTTGTAGGCCGAGATACGGGCCTTGGATTTCGCCTGACGGGCTTTCGCGCCGGCGCGGATCCATTCCAGCTCTTTCTCCAGAACCTTCTGCTTGGACTTGTCCTCGCGGGCCTCTTGCGCCATGCGCTTGGCCTTGGCTTCCAGCCAGGAGGAGTAGTTGCCTTCGTGCGGCAGACCGCGGCCACGCTCCAGCTCCAGGATCCAGGACGTGATGTCGTCCAGGAAGTAGCGGTCGTGGGTGACCGTCAGGATGGTGCCCTTGTATTCGATCAGGTGCTTTTGCAGCCAGGCGATCGTTTCGGCGTCCAGATGGTTGGTCGGTTCGTCCAGCAGCAGCATGTCCGGCTCTTCCAGCAGCAGCTTGCAGAGCGCGACACGCCGGCGTTCCCCGCCCGACAGGGTGGACACGTCGGCATCGTCCGGCGGGCAGCGCAGGGCTTCCATCGCGATGTCGACGGTGTTGTCCAGTTCCCACAGGTTCTGGGCGTCGATCTGGTCCTGAAGGGCGGCCATCTCCTCGGCAGTCTCGTCCGAGTAGTTCATGGCCAGTTCGTTGTAGCGGTCCAGGATGGCGCGCTTGGCCGCGACCCCTTCCATGACGTTGGCGCGGACGTTCAGCGCCTCGTCCAGCTGCGGTTCCTGCGGAAGATAGCCGACGCGGGCGTCCTTGGCGGCCCATGCCTCGCCCTGGAAGTCCTTGTCGAGGCCGGCCATGACCTTCAGCAGCGTGGATTTCCCCGCGCCGTTGACGCCGACGACGCCGATCTTCACGCCCGGCAGGAAGTTCAGGTGGATGTTCTCGAACACCTTCTTGCCGCCGGGATAGGTCTTGGAGACGCCCTCCATGTGGTAGACGAATTGGTACGAGGCCATGGGCTGTGTTCCATCTTTCGGGGATTTGGCCGTCTACATAGCGATAATGCTGGACAAGGGCAATGTGGGGGTGGTTTCTGGCCGCCGGACAACGGGAGGGGCGTCTTGCAGGGCTGGCCGATGGCGCGCAGGGGGATGGTGGTCGGGCTGCTGGGGGGATCGTTCGATCCGGCCCATGCGGGGCACGTCCACATCACGACAGAAGCGATGAAGCGGTTCGGTCTGGACCGGGTGTGGTGGCTGGTCAGTCCGGGCAACCCCCTGAAGGCCAAGGGCCCCCGCCCGATGCAGGAACGTCTGGACCGATCGCGCGCCCTGATGCGCCACCCCCGCGTGGCCGTCACGGACCTCGAGGCGCGGCTGGGCACGCGCCACACCGCCCAGACCCTGCGGGCCCTTCGACGGCGCTATCCGGGGGTGCGGTTCGTGTGGCTGATGGGGGCCGACAACCTCGTGCAGTTCCACCGCTGGGACGACTGGCGCTGGATCATGAAGACGGTGCCGATCGGGGTCCTGGCGCGTCCGGGGTGGGGCGTGCAGGGGCGGCTGGGGCGTGCGGCGCGGGCCTTCGGCAACTGCCGAACCGCACCGGAGCGGTTGGGCCATGCGGACGCGCCCGCCTGGGCCTTCGCGGACCTGCCGATGGTGGACGTCTCCTCCACCGCGATCCGGGCGCGTGGCGAATGGGGCTAGCGCGGAAACACAGGCTTGGATAGCGTCCGACACATGATCTCCAGACGTTTCATCATGGGCGGTTTGGCCGCCATCGCCGCGGTGCCCGGATGTGCCGGTGCCCCCGCCGTATCCCCCCGCCCGCCGGTGCGCCTGACCAGCACCGGCGCGGCCGAGGCGCTGATCGCGCGCTCGGGCGTGTCGGGCAGCGTGGCCTTCGTGGTGGCCGACGCCTCGGGCCGGGTGCTGGACAGCCGGGGCGGGGACGGCACGCTGCCGCCGGCGTCCACGGCCAAGGCGATCACGGCGCTGTACGCGCTGGACCGGCTGGGGCCGGGCTTCCGCTACGCGACCTCTCTCATGGCGTCAGGGCCGGTGTCGGGTGGGGTGGTGCAGGGGGATCTGTGGCTGGCGGGTTCAGGCGATCCGACGCTGGACACGGACGCGCTGGACGCGCTGGCGGCGCAGCTGGCCGCGCGGGGCATCCGCGGCGTGACGGGGCGGTTCATGGCCTATGGCGGGGCGCTGCCGCTGATCGCGCAGATCGACCCGCAGCAGCCGGTGGGCGCGAACTACAACGCCGCCATCTCGGGGCTGAACCTGAACTTCAACCGCGTCTATTTCCGCTGGGGCGCGGGGGGTGCGGGGGCCAGCCTTGATGCGCGGTCGGGCCGCGTGGTGCCGCCGGTGACGATGTCGCGGATGCGCGTCGTGGGACGCAGCAGCCCGGCCTACACCTATTCGTCCGGGCAGGGGATCGACAACTGGACGGTGGCCTCGGCCGCGCTGGGCCGCGGGGGCAACCGCTGGCTGCCGGTGCGCCATCCCGACGATTACACGGCCGAGGTGTTCCGCTGGCTGGCCGCGCGCCACGGTGTCGCGCTGCCGCAGCCGGTGGTCACCCGTTCGGCCCCGTCCGGGACGGTGCTGGCCACCCATGCCAGCGGCCCGCTGACCGAAATCCTGTCCGACATGCTGGAATATTCCAACAACATGTCGGCCGAGGCCGTGGGGCTGACCGCCTCGCGCCAAGGGTCGCTGGCGGCCTCGGGCGCGGCGATGAGCCAGTGGGCCGCGGCCAAGTACGGCGTGGCGATGGACCTGCGCGACCATTCGGGCCTGTCGGGCCGGTCGCGCGTGGCCCCGGCGCAGATGGTGCACGCGCTGGCCCTGGCGCAGGCCGATCCGAACGGGCGCTACCTGCGCGGCCTGATGAAGAACGAGGGGCTGTTCGACGCCAATGGCCGCGAACGCCTGTCGGACGCGATCCGCATCAAGGGCAAGACCGGCACGCTCAACTTCGCGTCGGGGTTGGTGGGCTATGTCAGCGCGGGCGGGGTGGAGCGTGTCTTCGCCATCTATTGCGCGGACCTTTCGCGGCGCGAAGGGTTGGATTCGGACGAGGAAGCCCGCCCCGTCGGCGGGGCCGCATGGACGCGCAACGCGCGCATCCTGCAAAGCCGCCTGATCGAGGCGTGGGTCGCTCAGGCCTGAAGGCGGGCGTGGCGGGCGCGGGCGCCGCGTTCGATCGCGGCGGCGTGCAGGCGGTCCAGCCGCAACTCCTCGCGGATCTCCTCCAGCAGGCGCAGTTCGGTCTGATACAGGCGGCCGTCGGCGGCGGCCACGTCGCAGGCCAGGGCATAGGCCGTTTCAAACAGGCGTTCGTCCAGCGCGGCGCGCACCAGGGCGAACAGCGCGTCCAGCCCGTCCTCCTCGTTGAACAGGTCGAACACGACGCGGGCCACGTTGCCCAGACGGTCGATGTCGTATTCGGCAAAGACGGGCAGATGGTTCAGCATCTGCTGGATCGCGACCAGTTCCGACGTTTCCACCGCCCCGTGCGAGGCGGAAACGGCGATCATCAGCGCCAGAAGCGCGTCGGGCTGCGAAAGGGAGGGGATGGTGTCGTCCATGGTCGTGTCCTTCTTTTGTCCAGATTATTGACGCGCAGGGGTGTCGGCAATAGACCACGCGCAGCGGCAGGGTGCCGCGCAACAAGGGAGATGTGCCCATGACGGCCCTTCAGGACGCCGCGATGAATTCCAAAGCCTGGCCTTTCGAGGAGGCCCGCCGGATTCTGAAACGCGTCGGCGGCAAGGTGCCCGAAAAGGGATACGTCCTGTTCGAGACGGGCTACGGCCCTTCGGGCCTGCCCCATATCGGCACCTTCGGCGAGGTGGCGCGCACCACCATGATCCGCCGTGCGTTCGAGGCGATCTGCGACATCCCCACGCGCCTGATCTGCTTTTCGGACGATCTGGACGGGATGCGCAAGGTGCCCGACAACGTCCCCGAGCAGGAGATGCTGCGCGAGAACATCCAGCGGCCGCTGACCTCGGTTCCCGATCCGTTCGGGGAATACGACAGCTTCGGCGGCCACAACAACGCCATGCTGCGCCGGTTCCTGGACACGTTCGGGTTCGAGTACGAGTTCTATTCGGCTACCGAATTCTACAAGTCCGGGCGGTTCGACGCGGTGCTGCTGCGCGCGGTGGAGCGATATGACGACCTGATGAAGGTGATGCTGGCCTCGCTTCGCGAAGAACGCAGCGCGACCTATTCCATCTTCCTGCCGATCAGCCCCAAGACCGGCCGGGTGCTGTATGTCCCGATCCGGGACGTGAACGCCCAGGACGGCACCATCACCTTCGACGACGAGGACGGGACCGAGACGACGCTGCCCGTCACCGGCGGCAACGTGAAGCTGCAATGGAAGCCCGATTTCGGCGCCCGCTGGGCCGCGCTGGACGTGGACTTCGAGATGTATGGCAAGGACCATTCCACCAACACGCCGATCTATGACCGGATCTGCGAGATCCTTGGCGGCAAGAAGCCCGAGCATTTCACCTACGAGCTGTTCCTGGACGAGAACGGGGAAAAGATCTCCAAGTCCAAGGGCAACGGGCTGACCATCGACGAATGGCTGACCTACGCCTCCACGGAATCGCTGTCCTATTTCATGTATCTGAAGCCAAAGACGGCCAAGCGGATGCATTTCGACGTGATCCCGAAGGCGGTGGACGAATACCACCAGCAGCTGCGCGCCTATGCCATGCAGGATGAGGCCAAGCGCGTCGACAACCCGGTCTGGCACATCCACAACGGCAACCCGCCCGAATCGAAGATGGTGGTGCCCTTCGCGATGCTGCTGAACCTGGCTTCGGTGTCGGCGGCCAAGGACAAGGCGGGGCTGTGGGGCTTCATCAAGCGCTATGCGCCCGACGCCTCACCCGAAGGGAACCCGGATCTGGATCAGGCGGCGGAATTCGCGGTCCGCTACTTCAACGACTTCGTGGCCCCCAAGCGTCAGTTCCGCCTGCCTACCGATCAGGAGCGCGCGGCAATGGAGGATCTGCTGTCCCGCCTGCGCGGCTGGGACGGCGGGCTGGAGGACGAGGCCCTTCAGACCATGGTCTTCGCCGTCGGCAAGGAGCACGGGTTCGAGCCGCTGCGCGACTGGTTCAAGGCGCTGTACGAGGTGCTTCTGGGCGCGTCCGAAGGGCCGCGTTTCGGCGGGTTCATTGCCCTTTACGGCGTGGACGAGACGATCGCCCTGATCGAATCCGCGCTGCGCGGCGAGCTGGCCTGACGTTGCGCCCCTCCGCGCGGTGGCGTCGGGGGGGCTTAACCGTCCGTTGATACTCCTGCCCGCAACTCAAGCGAGGCGAGGATTTCGATGAACAAGGCGATTACCGACGGTCTGGTGTTGATGCCGCCGGCGTTCTCCCAGGGGCTGAGCCTTTGGTCGCGGGCGGATGGCGAAGCGGGGCAGGCCAGCTATGCCGGGCAGGCGAACGCGGCCTACGTCCCTTCGGACCAGGATTTCGCCGGCTGCATGGAGCTGCTGAAGCAGGAAGCCACGCAAAAGCTGCGCTGCTTCCAGTCCATCCCCTTCCAGCCCGGGCTTTACCTGCGCGTGACCGCCCGCGTGAAGGCGATCAGCGGCACCTTCCCGACCGTGCGGATCGCGGCATGGGCCGGTGATGCCAAGGGCAAGGCCGTCAGCGTTCCCCTGACCGGCCCCGAAACCACGCTGAAATCCTATGGCGAGGTGGTCGAGGTCACCGCCATCATCGGATCGGGCAACCGTCAGGGCGTCGACATGGTCTGGGGCACGGCGCCCGTCAACGCCCATCTTGGCCTCGACCTGACCGGTCCGAACGGCGGCGTGGTGCGGATCGACGACATCGTGGTGGAGGATGTGACCTCCGTCTTCCTGCGCGACATGATGGGGATGGTGGACGTGCGCGATTACGGTGCGCTGGGCGACGGGGTCACCGACGACCGGGCCGCCTTCCTGGCCGCCGACGCCGCCACCAACGGCCAGCGGCTGTTCGTGTCGCCCGGAACCTACTACATCGCGTCGCACCTGACGCTGAACAGCCGGGTGCGGTTCGAAGGAACGCTGAAGATGCCCGAAGCGATGCGGCTGGCCTGCACGCACAATTACGACCTCGACACCTATGCGGCGGCCTTCGGCGGCGAATACCAAGGCTTCCGCAAGGCGCTTCAGGCGCTGTTTCACTTTACCAACCACGTCTCGCTGGACCTGTCGGGCCGCATCGTCGACATCCCGGAACCCGTGGACGTCGCCGCGCTGTCCGGCCTTGCCAATTTCGAACAGCGGCGCGTCCTGACCAACGGCCAGCTGAACGCGAACGCGAACGCGAAATGGGCCACGGATGTCGTCACCTCGGCCGCAACCTACAGCGTGTCCAACCCCTACCGGCTGACGGATGTGCAGAACGCGGCCAACATCGCCGTCGGCTCCCATGTCAGCGGTCCGGGCATCCCGCGCGAGATTTACGTGAAATCGGTGGATGTGGGCGCGGGCACGGTGGAACTGAACCTGCCGCCCGGCGCCACCGTGGGCACGCGCAAGCTGACCTTCTCGCGCTTCAAGTATCTTCTCGACTTTTCGGGCTTCGCCAAGTTCTCGAAGTTCGAGATCACGGACGTGGAGATGCAGTGCAACGGTTATTGCAGCGCGATCCTGCTGCCCCCCGCCGGCACCATCTTCCGCCTAGCCCACAGCGTCATCAACAAGCCGCTGGACCGGGGCATCACCTCCATCGGGACCGGCTGCCAAGGGATGATCCTAGACGAGAACCAGTTCCTGTCGAACGAACAGGCCGTCACCGCCGTGGACCGCACGACGATCGCGCTGAACGTCAACGCCAACGATGTGAAGCTGCGCCACAACCGCGTGGTGCGGTTCGCCCATTTCGCGGTGGCCAACGGGTCCGGCCACATGTTCATCGGCAACCACTTCTTCCAGGGGGACGGGGAAACGGCGGTGCGGCGCGCCGGCATCGTGCTGACCGAGATGAACTGCAAGACGCTGTTCACCGGCAACTATGTCGACAACTGCTTCCTCGAATGGACGAACGAACATGACCAGAGCCCGGCCTTCAACTCCGAATTCTCCTATGGGGGGCTGACGATCACGGGCAACATCTTCATGGCCAGCGGGGTGCTTCCGTCGTTCCGGTGGCTGGTGGTGACGCCCCGTGGTGAAGGGCACTTCATCAACGGCCTCAGCGTGATGGGCAACGCGTTCCGGACCGTCAATGCCACGGTGGACCGGGTGGACATGGTGGATGAAACCTATGCCACGCTCACCTACAGCCGGTTCCGCAACACGGTGTTCCTGTCGAACACGTTCAACGGGATCACCCAGGCCACCTTCAGCCCCGTCACGGTGGAGCATACGCAGAACACCGCATCGGCCACCTGGACGGTGGACGCGGGCGGCTTCCTGCCCTTCGGAAGCTGGGCGCGCAACGTGACGGCGATCGTGGCCAAGGGCGCCATCACCGACGGGTCGGGCCGCACGCAACTGCCCGCCCCCTGGACCGAGGTGGAGCAGGGGACGACCAAGGCGTCGGTGAACCTGCGCTGGATGCAGGCGGTGCGCGGCGTGACGCAGGTGACCCTGCGCTGCGACAATCCGACCTGACGTCAGTCCGACGGCATCGCGCTGGACCGGCCAAGGCCCGGGTCCCGCACGATCTTGCGGCACAGGGCCAGAAAGGTCTCGCGTTCGGCGTTGTTCAGGGCGCCGAACATCTCCTCCTGCCGTTGAAGCACCTTTGCGCGGATCCGCCCCAGCAGGTCCGCGCCGCTTGGCGTCGGGAACAGCTGCTTGGCACGGCCGTCCGTGGCCGAGGTTTCCTCGCGCACCAGCCCGCGTCGCAGCAGAAGCCCCACCGCGCGGCTGATGGAATTCTGCGGCCGGGGGAACAGCGCCTGGATGTCGCGCGCACGCAGGCCTGGAAAGGTGACGATCGCGTACAGCGCCGACCACGCCTGCACCGGCATGTCGTATTCGCGTTCGATGAAACGGTTGGTGATCTGGTTGTTGCTGAGCACGACATGGCTGACGGCCATGAGATAGCGCAGGTCCGACGCGAAGGTGTCGTCCAGCATCTGCGCAATGTCGGGCGTGGTCATGTTCCTGGGTCCTGAAGCTTGTCGGCCTGCGGAGGGTATTCGCGATTGCGATATACATCCATATGGATCAAACATCGTTCCTGCCGGAGCGACGGTCGTCCTTCCGCGTGTTCCATCCCCCAGGCGGAGTTCCGACCCATGCCGCAATTGCTGGCCTTTGCCATCCTCGCGCTGATCCTGTTCATCGGCGACGCCGTATCCACCCGGACGAAGTCCTGGCTGCCTTCCGTGTTCGTCTGCGCCGTCCTGTTCCTGCTGGGGTACTGGACGTTCTTTCCCCCGGACATCGTGGCCCTTGCCGGCTTCCAGACGCCGATCGTGTTCCTGGCCATGTATCTGCTGATCACGAACATGGGCACCCTTCTGTCGTTCGAGGAGCTGGCCCGGCAATGGCGCACCGTGGTCGTGGCGCTTTCGGGCATCGTCGGCATCGTGGCGCTGCTGATGACGCTGGGCGCGGCGGTGCTGGATTTCCAGACCGTGGTCGTGGCCACGCCGCCGCTGGTGGGCGGGGTCGTGGCCTCGCTGATCATGTCGCAGGCCGCGGCCGAGGCGGGGCTGACCAGCCTGTCGGTGCTGGCGATCCTGATCTACGTGATGCAGGGCTTCGTGGGCTATCCGCTGACGGCGGTGATGCTGAAGCGCGAAGGCAACCGCGTGCTGGCCCGTCACCGTGCCGGCGAGTGGCAGGGGCCGGTGGCGGCCGCCGCGGGCCATGGGGCCGTGGCGGCGCCGCCGCGCCTGTTCGCCGCGATGCCGCCCGCCTATAACAGTCACTACTTCATGTTCCTGCGGCTGGGCGTGGTGGCCCTGCTGGCCTGGGGCGCGGCCGAACTGGCCAAACCCGTCGTCACCATCAGCCCCTTCGTGCTGTGCCTGGTGTTCGGCGTGATCGCCACGTCTGTCGGATTTCTGGAGCGTCAGCCCCTGCGGTCGGCCAACGCCTTCGGCTTCACCATCCTGATCCTGATGGTGTTCATCTTCGACGGGCTGAAGCAGGCCACGCCGCAGATGCTGGCGGAACTGGCCGTGCCGATGGTGGTGACCATCGCGATCGGCGTGCTGGGGATGTACGTGTTTTCCTTCGTCGTGGGGCGGCTTCTGGGCTTCACGCCTGCCATGGCCTTCGCCTGTTCGCTGACGGCGCTTTACGGCTTTCCCGCCGATTACGTCATCACGAACGAGGTGGTGAATACCCTGACCGACGACCCCGACGAGCGGGAGGTCCTGATCGCGCACATGCTGCCGCCCATGCTGGTGGCGGGCTTCGTGACGGTGACCATGGTGTCCGTTGTTCTGGCCGGTATCTTCGCGGGGTGGCTGTGATGGAGCGTTTTGCCGATCCCCACCGCCTGGAACAGATGATCGAAGGTCTGGACCGCTTCACCGCCACGCCGGGCCAGGGCACGACGCGGCTGACCTGGAGCCCCGAGTTCCGGGGGGCAAGCGATTTCCTGCGCGCGCAGATGGAAGCCGCCGGCCTGACCGTGCGCGAGGATGCGGTGGGCAACCTGTTCGGGCGGCTGGAAGGACGCGATCCGACGCTGGCGCCGGTGATCGTCGGGTCGCATTTCGACTCCGTCCCCAATGGCGGGCGGTTCGATGGCCCCGCCGGCGTGGTCACGGGGATCGAGGCGGCCTTCCTGTTCCGCCAGCACGGCCTGACGCCGGACCGCCCGATCGAGGTCATCGCCATGATCGAGGAAGAAGGCTCCCGCTTCGGGGGCGGGCTTCTCGCCTCCCGCATCCTGACGGGGCAGCTGGACCCCGCCGATCTGAACACGCTGGCCGATGACACCGGCGTCACGGCGGCCGAGGCGATGACGGCCTATGGCCTCGACCCCGCACGGGCGGGGGAGGCCGTGCTGGCCCCCGGATCGGTCCATGCGTTCCTAGAACTGCACATCGAACAGGGCCCTGTCCTGGAAGCGCAGGGCGAGGATGTGGCCATCGTGGATCGCGTCGTTGGCCTGTCCCAGTTGAAGGTGACGTTCCGCGGGCAGGCGGGGCATGCGGGCACCACGCCGATGAACGCGCGGCGCGACGCGCTGGTGGGCGCGGTGACGGCCCTGGCGCAACTGCCCGATCTGGCGCGCCGCATCGGGCGGGACTCGGTCCTGACGGTGGGCAAGATGGAGGTGAGCCCCGGCGGCGCGAACGTGATCCCCGATCTGGTGGTCTTCACCGTCGACATCCGCGCGCCGGAGGAGTCCGTCGTCCGCCAGCTGATCGCCGAAACGACGGCGGTGATCCAGGCGGCCGGGGGCAACGGCCTGACGACCGAGGTGGAGGAGCAGCTGTTCGTTGCCCCCACGCCCCTGTCGGCCGCACTGCACGCCAGCCTGTCCCGCCACGCCGGGGCGCTGGGCCTGAAGCACCGGACGATGGTCAGCGGGGCCGGCCATGACGCGATGATTATGGCCGGTTTCGCCCCCACCGGCCTGATCTTCGTGCCCAGCCGGGGCGGCATTTCCCACGCGCCGGAGGAGTGGACGGATTACGCGCAGCTGGCGCGGGGCGTCGACGTCGTCTTCGCCACGCTGTGCGAGTTGACGGGTGTCAAACACAGGAGAAACATGCGTGAGCATTTTGGAATGCATGGTTCTCCGATCCAGAAAAGCTTTCCGGATGAGATTGTTTGATGTGGGCAGCACGAGATCGAGAAGGTGGTGTGCGCGCAGACAAGGAGTTTCGGGTGCCTAAAGGACCGGCGCAGGGGCGGAACCGGTCACGATAGGTGCCCAATGGTTCTCCTTTCCGTTGCCGTCATCGCCGTAACCGTTATGCTCAGGCTGGAATTCAACGCCCGGTCCTACCTCAACATTTCCAGCTTGCGAGGTGCCATGACAGCGAGCGTCAGAGCGATTTGATGATTTCGCCATTCCGCATGATGCAGGGAATATGCCGCCCCTGACCTGTCAGAAGTTTGAGATCTTGTAGAAGGTTGCCATCTACCGCGATGATATCGGCGAAGGCCGCGGGCGCGATCGTCCTGATACGGCCCTCCATGCGGAGGGCCTTTGCCGCGTCCAGCGTGGCGGAACGGATGACGTCTTTGGCCGGAAGGCGCTCCCCGCGGATCACGAACTCCTCGGATTGATGCTCGTGCATCTCTCCCAGAAGATCGGTGCCGTAGGCCATGAGCACGCCCGCCTCGTGCAGGACGGACAGCGCGTCGAGGCCCATGCTGCGGACATCCTCGATCTTGGCAACCGACGCCGGCGGCAGGCCCAGTCCCGCGCCATCCTTGGCCAGGCGGTCGTAGACGATGTTGGTCGGAACGACGAAGGCTCCCTTATCCCGGGCTAGCCGGGCCGTTTCAGGTGTAATCAGGTTGCCATGCTCGATGGAGATGACGCCCGCTTCCAGCGCCCGGCGGATTGCCTCGTCGGTGTAAAGGTGGGCGGCGACATGGGTATGCGCGTTCTTCGCTTCCTCCACCGCAGCCACGATCTCGTCCATGGAGAAGCCGAGATTGGCGATCGGATCAGTGGGGGAGGAGACGCCGCCATTCGCCATCAGCTTGATGAACTGAGCGCCGCCCTTCACCTCCTCGCGGCAGGCACGGCGCACCTCGTCCACGCCATCGCAGACACGGCCAAGCGCGCCGAGCTGGTCCGGATAATACGCGACGGAGCGGCGGTCATAGGGGCCACGATAGTCGGTATGCCCGCCCGTCTGGGACAGGGCCTTGCCGCAGATCACGAGACGCGACCCGACGATGGTGCCTTCCTCCACCGCCTCTACGAGCCCGATATCCGCACCGCCGAGGTCCCGCACGGTGGTAAAGCCGCGCATCAGCATGCCCCCTCATGATCCGCGCGGCCCTGAGGGCGACCAGCGAATTGGGCAACTGCGCATTCGTGCCAAGGTTCAGCTTCGTGGCGATGACATGGACGTGGCAGTCGATCAGGCCCGGCATGACCGTAAGCCCCGCCATGTCCCGTATCGTGGCGGAGGTGGAGATGTTCGTCCCAACCTCTCGGATGGTGGTACCATCGACCAGCACATCCATGGGCTCGATCAACGGGCCACGCGGATTTCGATTGACGCCTTTGCGCACGCTTCTCCTGTTTCTGACAACAACACGAGCAGGATTACCCTTAACGGGGGCGGCCGTTCACCCAGACCGCGCGGATGGCGCGGTCGTCGCCCATCATGATGGTGGGGAAGACCTCGCTCCAGACATCCGTGGCGCGGCGGGTCGCCTGTTCGATCGCGGGGGTGGAGGCGAGGTCGACCACCACGAGGTCGGCCTCCATCCCCGGGGCGATGTTGCCGATGCGATCCTCTGCCCGCAGCGCGCGCGCCGAGCCTTGGGTCGCCAGCCACCACAGTTGCGACGGATGCAGCGGGTCGCGGCGCAGCTGTCCCACCTCATACGCCGCCGCCATCGTCCGCAGCATCGAGAAGCTGGAGCCGCCGCCCGTGTCGGTGGCCAGCCCGATCCGAAGGCTGGTGCGGGCCAGCCCCATGTCGAACAGCCCCGACCCGATGAAGGTGTTGGAGGTCGGGCAATGGACCAGCGACGCCCCCGTGTCCATCAGCCGGGCGCGTTCGCGTTCGGTCAGGTGAATGGCGTGGCCGAAGACGGCGCCTTCGCCCAGCAATCCCTGCGCCTCATACGTGTCCAGATAGTCGCGGGATTGGGGGAACAGAGCCTGCACCCACTCGATCTCGTCCGTTTGTTCGGACAGGTGGGTCTGCATCAGGCAATCGGGATGTTCGCGCCACAGCGCACCCAGCGCCGCAAGTTGTTCCGGGGTGGAGGTGGGGGAAAACCGTGGCGTGATGACATAGGACAACCGGTCCTGCCCATGCCACGCTTCCAGCAGGCGTTTGCAATCATCATAGGCTGATCGCGCCGTGTCGCGCAGGCGGTCGGGGGCATTGCGGTCCATGCAGGTCTTGCCGGCGAACGCCCGAAGGTCGCGGGCCTGTGCGGCGGCGAAGAACGCCTCCACGCTTTCGGGGTGGATGGTGGCATAGGTGCAGACCGTGGTCGTGCCGTTGGCCAGCGTCAGGTCCAGGTAGCGGTCCGCGATTTCCCGTGCATAGGCGGGGTCGGCGAAGCGCATCTCCTCGGGGAAGGTGTAGCTTTCCAGCCAGTCGATCAGCCGCTTGCCCCAGCTGGCGATGATGGCCGTCTGCGGGTAATGCACATGCGCGTCGATGAATCCGGCCGAGATCAGGCATCGCCCGTAATCGGTTACCCGCGCTTGCGGATGCGCGGCGCAAAGGGCATCCTTCGTGCCGGTGGCGACGATCCTGCCGCCCGCCACCGCCACCGCCTCGTCGATCCGCGATGTGCCGTCCGCGAAGGGATCGCCGTCGAAGCGCAGCACCTGACCCAGAAGAATGTCCATCACGTTCCTCGTTTTAACGTGATGTCATACTAAACCCTCTTTCTGGCCGGGGAAACGCAGGTTATCGCCGACGAAGCATTATGAGAGGTCGCATGGCAGAACTTGACGAACGTGAGGACGAGGGTCTGAACGAACGGCTGGCGCAGGACATCCTGGACGCGGTCGAGGCGCAGGACCCCGCCCGCGTCACGAGTCTGCTGGAACCGCTGCACCCCGCCGACATCGCCGACCTTCTGGAACAGATCACCGCGCCCGAACGGCACGACCTGCTGACCCTGTGGCAGGGCATGGACGGCGAGGTGCTGTCCGAGATCCGCGAAGGCATCCGCGAGGAGGTGATCGACACCCTGTCGCCGCAGGTGCTGGCCGACGCCGTGCGCGAGCTGGACACCGACGATGTCGTGGACATCGTGCAGGATCTGGAACTGCCGCAGCAGGAGATCATCCTTGGCGCGCTGAACCGGGCCGACCGGGCGGCGGTCGAAAAGGCGCTGACCTATCCCGAATACTCCGCGGGCCGCCTGATGCAGCGCGAGGCGGTGATCGCCCCCGAACACTGGACGGTGGGGGAGGCGATCGATTTCCTGCGCAACGCCGAATACCTGCCCGACCAGTTCTACCACGTGATCCTGATCGATCCGCGGATGAAGCCCGTGTCCTATGTGACGCTGGGGCGGATGCTGTCGTCACGCCGCGACATCGCGCTGCGCGACCTGTCCGAAGACAGCTACCGCACCTTCCACCCCGAGGATCCGGAGTCGGACGTCGCCTATCAGTTCAACCAGTACCACCTGATCTCCGCCCCCGTGGTGGACGATGACGGGCGGCTCGTCGGCGTCATCACCATCGACGACGCCATGAACGTGCTGGACGAAGAACACCAGGAGGACATCCTGCGCCTTGCGGGCGTGGGCGACGAAAGCTCCATCTCGGACTCGGTCTGGGACACGTTGCGGGCGCGGACGCCGTGGCTGTTCGTGAACCTGCTGACGGCCAACATCTCGGCCTGGGTGATCTCGCAGTTCGAAGGCACCATCTCGGTCATCGTGGCGTTGGCGGCGCTGATGCCGATCATCGCGTCCATGGGCGGAAACGCGGGCACCCAGTCGCTGACGGTGGCCGTGCGCGCGCTGGCCACGCGCGACCTGACCAGTTCCAACGCCGCCCGCGTCGTGCGGCGCGAGGTGGCGGTGGGCGTGGTGAACGGGCTGTTCTTCGCCGTCGTGATGGGCGGGATGGGGATCCTCCTTTATGGCGGGTCGCTGGCACTTGCGGGGGTCATCGCCTCGGCCATGGTGATCAACCTGGCCGTGGCGGCGCTGGCGGGGGTTCTGGTGCCGCTGGCCCTGAACAAGCTGAAGCTGGACCCGGCGCTGGCCTCCGGCACCTTCGTGACGACGATGACGGACGTGGTCGGCTTCTTTTCCTTCCTGGGGCTGGCGACACTGGTGCTGCTGTGAAGGCCGAGGCGCGGGCCCTTGCGCTGGCCGCCCGTGCGAAGGCCCATGCGATGGGGCAGGGGGCGGCGGCGGATCATCTGGCGTCCTGGCTGGCCCCCCATGCGGGCAAGGTGCTGGCGGGCTATCTTCCCCTGCGGACCGAGATCGATCCCCGTCCCGCGATGACCGCCCATGCCGGCCCCGTCTGCGTTCCGGTGGTGGAGGGCGCGGGCCAGCCCCTGCGCTTTCGCGACTGGACGCCGGACGGGGCGCTGGAGCGCGGCCCCTTCGGCACGACGCATCCCGCGATGGGCGCATGGCGGGTGCCGGACATCGTGATCCTGCCACTGGTGGCCTTTGACGCGAACGGCTTCCGCTTGGGCTATGGCGGCGGCTTCTATGACCGGACGCTGGAACGCCTTCGCGCACAGGGACCGGTTCTGGCCGTGGGCTTCGCCTTCGCCGTGCAGGAAATGCCGGCCGTGCCGGTGGAACCGACGGATCAGCCGCTGGACGCGATCATCACCGAACGGGGCCTGACGGTGTTCTAGGGGTGGTGCGGGCGGTCGGACTCGAACCGACAAGCCGAAGCAGAGGTGTTTAAGACCCCAGCGTTTACCATTTCGCCACGCCCGCATCCGGTTCGGTTCTAGCCACAGGCAGCGGAAGGGGCAATGCGGAACGGCTTGTGCCGGTGCGGCTTTCCCGCTACGCGATGCGGCCCATCCGCAGGCAGGCACCATGACAGACACCCTCGCGATCGATTTCGGAACCTCCAACTCGGCCGCCGCGCTGGCGACCCCGGCAGGGATCGTCCGCATCCCGGTAGAGGAAGGGGCCGAAACGCTGCCGACCGCCGTGTTCTTTCCGGCATGGGGCGGCATGCGCATCGGCAGCGCCGCCGCCGAGGCCCTGATCGCGGGGGAGGAGGGGCGCTACATGCGGGCGCTGAAAAGCGTCCTCGGCACGCCGCTGTTGCACGAATCGCGGATGATCGGCGGCCGCCGCCGCACCATCGCGGACATCATCACCGACTTTCTGGTGGAGATTCGGGAGCGCTCCGACAAGGCCACCGGCCTGACCTTCCGCCGCGCCCTGTCGGGCCGGCCGGTGCATTTCCATCCCGATCCCGCGCGTGACCGGCAGGCGGAGGACGACCTGCGCGCCTGCTACCTGGCCGCCGGATACGAGGACGTGGCCTTTCTGCCCGAACCGGAGGCGGCGGCCATCGCCAGCCACGGCCTTGGCCAGCAGAACGACCTGGGGCTGATCGTGGACATCGGGGGCGGCACTTCGGACTTCACGCTGTTCCAAAGCCGGGACGGTGGCCTCGACATCCTTTCCAGCCACGGCATCCGTCTGGGTGGCACCGATTTCGATCACGCCGTGTCGATGGCCCATGCCATGCCCGCGCTGGGCCATGGCGGAGAGCTGCGGCGCGAGATGGGGGCGGGGCAGCTGCCGGTGCCGAACGGCGTGTACGTGGATCTGGCGACTTGGGCGAAGATCCCCTTCCTTTACACGCCGGACACGCGCCGCATGGTCGCGGGAATGGTGCGCATGGCGGTGGACCGGCGGAAGATGGAACGTCTGGCCACCGTGCTGGAGGAGGAGCTGGGCCACGAACTGGCCTTCGCGGTGGAGCGTGGCAAGATCGCCGCCAACAACCGCACCAACGATGCCCGCATCGCCATGGGCTTCATCGAACGTGGTTTGTCGCAGCCGGTGACGCCGGACAGTTTGAACCAGGCGCTCGCCGCCTATCGGGCCGATCTGGAGGAGGCGGCGGCCGAAACCCTGCGCCGCGCGGGCGTGGCACCGGCGGCGGTGGGGCGGGTGATCCTGGTGGGCGGATCCAGCCTGATGACCTTGGTGGGGGAGGCCGCGGCGCAGCTGTGCCCGCAGGCCCGCATCCTGCGGAGCGAGGCGTTTACGGCGGTGGTTGACGGACTGGCGCTGGCGGCGCGGGGATAAGCCGGCCGCCGTCCGTCACGCGATGGAGCGGCCGGCCACGGGCAGCCAGGTTACGTTGTTCGCGCTTTGGAACAGGCGGGTGATGGCCTCGTGGTCCATGGGGCGGCCCAGCAGATAGCCCTGGAAGGAACTGCAGCCGAGGGTGGTGAGAAGGGACAACTGCGCCTCCTCCTCGATACCTTCGGCGGTCACGGCGATGCCCAGCGAGAAGGCCATGTCGATCATCGCGCGGACCAGCTTCAGCGCCGTGGGATCGGCTTCGGTCTGCTGCACGAAGGACTTGTCGATCTTGACCCGGTCGAACCCGAAATCGCGCAGATAGCGGATGGAGGAATGGCCCGTTCCGAAATCGTCCAAGGCCAGCGTGACCCCCGCCGCAAGCAGCACCGCGATGTTCTTCTGCGCGGCGGTGGGGGAGCTGATGGCGATGCGTTCGGTCAGCTCCAGCTCCAGCCGCGATGGGGCGAGGCCGTGCTGTTGCAGCACCTGCAGCACCTGCGCTGCAAAACCGGCCCGGCAGATTTCCAACGGCGAGACGTTGACCGCCACCTTGGACAGACCGGCCAGCGCCGCGACACGGCACGCCTCCTCCAGCACCGCGCGGCCGAGGGGTTCGATAAGCCCACGTTCCTCGGCCAGGACGACGAAGACATCGGGCGGGATGGGGCCCAGTTCGGGATGGTTCCAGCGGGCCAGCGCCTCCGCCCCCGCCAGATGGCCGTGGGGGTCGAAGATGGGCTGGTAATGCACCGCGATGGCACCCTTGCCTTCCGTCAGAAGGGCGGCAAGGTCCGACGCCAGCCGGTTCCGCTTGCGGTTCGTTTCGTCCATCTCGCCGTGATACAGGCTGAACTGCGCCCTCCCTGCGTTCTTCGCGCGGTACAGGGCGATGTCGGCGCAGCGGATCACCTCGTCCTTGTCGGGGCTGCAGGCGTCGGAATGAACGGCCCCGAGGCTGGCGGTGACCTGGAAATAGTGGCCGTCGATCCGGAATCCTTCGGACAGCCCGTCCTGAACCCAGCGGCAATGCTGCATCAACTCCTCCTCGTCCCGAAGGTTGGGGAGGAGGATGACGAATTCGTCGCCGCCCAGCCGCGCGACGGTGGGGCCGTCCCACACGATCCGGGCCAGACGCGTGCCGACCTGCTGCACCAGCTTGTCGCCCATCGGGTGGCCATAGGCGTCGTTCACCTGCTTGAACGCGTCAAGATCGACCATGATGACGCCCAGCGCCGGTCCCCCGGCGCGGGCCTGCGCCAGCGCCTGTTCCAGCCGTTCTTCCAGCAGGACGCGGTTGGCCAGACCCGTCAGCCGGTCGTGCAGCGCGAGGTACCGGGCCTGCGCCTCGCTGCCTTCCAGATCCTTGGTGGTGCGGTTCAGGCGCAGGCCAAGCAGCAACAGGATCATCAGGCAGACAAGGGCGGCCATCATCGCCGCGGGCGCAATCTCGCGCGCGAGGATCAGACCGGGACGGTTGGGCGTCCACACAAGCCACAGGTTCTGCGTGGCCTGTTCCATCACCTTCAGCGAATGCTCCGACCCCGTCGCGGGAACGGGCTCGAAATGGGGGGCGGACAGCTGGTAGGGGCGGAAGATCTTCTCCGCCAAGGCCTTGTCCAGATGCCGCAGGGCCACGTGCAGGTAGGTGTGGGCCGGATCGAAGGGAATCTCCTCGTTCTCCGGCACGATGGGTACCACGCTGGCCAAAGCCGGTCCGCCTAGTAGGGCGATGACGTCCATGCCCGACAGGCTGGACGCATCCTTGGCGCTTTCCGCCTCCAGCACCTGTTCGCGCAGGCGGGCGATCATGGGGCCGATCGCGGCGTACACTTCGGCCTGAGAGTCCACCGGCACGGTGGCCAGCGCGGACGAGGCATAGATGGGCACGCCGTCGGGCCGCAGGACGAAGTTCCGGTCATGCCCGAAAAATTCTTGCATCCAGACGCCGAAATTGCCTTCCATGAAGGCCGCATCCTCCTCCCGCACGCGCAGAACGGCGTCGTTCCATATGGCCGAGCTTTGCTGGTCCTTCGGCTGGGTCTTCAGAAGCGACGCCAGCGCAAGGCGGGCAAAGGCCACCTCACGCTCGGCCGAGTCGCGATCGACCTTGCGTACCCCCATGAACGAGAAGCTGCTGGCCACGATCACCCCCGCAAGCCCCAGAAAGAGGATCGCGAGGAGGGTGATCGAAACCGATCGCCGGGAACTGCCGAAACTGGGATCAGGATGTCGCATGATCCCGACTGTGGGCGGGAAACGTTAACGGCTCCTGATCACCCTGCACGAGAGGTGGGGGAGAATGCGCACAATCTGAATGGATTGCGCGCGTTCCGCCGCCCGGGTCAGGCCAGACGTTCCAGCAGGTCGTTCGCGACCTCCAGCCGGTCTTCGGGGCCGGGGCGGTGCAGGGTCAGGCGCCGGTCCTCGCAGGTCAGGCCGTTCAAGGCGGGGTCCCGTTCGGCATAATCCTTCAGGTCCACCCCATCGCGGAAATCCAGCGCCACCCCCTCGGGGCCGAGGTTGAGCGTTTTCACCCCCAGCCCGCCCGCCAGCACCCGCAGCAGGGCCGCGCGCAGCAGCGTGTCCACCGGTTCCGGCGGGGGGCCGAAGCGGTCGGCGATCTCGTCCGTCAGGCCGGTCACGTCCTCGGCGCGCTGGGTACGGGCGATGCGGTGATACAGGTCGATCCGGTTTTCGGGCTCGGGGATGTAGTCGGCGGGAATGTGGCCGGGTTCGCCCGGAACCTTGGGGGAGGGGGGCGCGTCCGCTTCGCCCTTGGCGCGGCGCAGGGCTGTGGCCAGCATCTCCTGGTACAGGCCAAGGCCGACGCGCTGCACGTGGCCCGCCTGCTGGTCGCCCAGAAGATCGCCCGCGCCGCGCCGGTCCAGATCGGCCGCGCTGATCGCCATGCCCGCGCCCAGGCGGTCCATGGCCTGAAGCGTTCCCAGGCGTTTCTGCGCGTCGGGGGCCAGCTCCTCCCCTTCGGCCGTCAGCAGGTGGCAATAGGCCTGTGCGGCGCCACGGCCGACGCGCCCCCGCAACTGGTGAAGCTGCGCCAGACCGAACAGGGCAGGGCGCAGGATCAGCATCGTGTTCGCCCGCGCCACGTCCAGCCCGCTTTCGATGATGCCGGTGGCCAGCAGCACGTCGCCGTCGCCCGCGGCAAAGCCGACCATGGTCGCGTCGATCTCGGCCGCCGAAAGGTCGCCATGGGCGATCCGCACCCGCAGCCGCGGCAGAAGCCGTTCCAGCCGTTTGGCCACGGGGGCGATGTCCTCGATCCGCGGGACGACCACGAAGCTTTGGCCCCCGCGCCGCCGTTCGCGCAGCAGGGCCTGACGCAGGGTGGTGTCGGTTTCCTCGGCGATCAGGGTGCGGATGGGGCGGCGACGGGCCGGTGGCGTGCCCATGAAGCTGAGGTCCTGAAGGCCGACCAGCGCGGTTTGCAGCGTGCGGGGGATGGGTGTCGCGCTCATCGACAGGACGTGCACGCTGTCGCCAAGGGTGCGCATCTTTTCCTTCTGGGCGGCGCCGAAGCGCTGTTCCTCGTCGATGATCAAAAGGCCCAGATCGGGGAAGTGGACGTTCTTGCCGATCAGGGCATGGGTGCCGACGGCGATGCGGATGCTTCCATCGGCCAGCCCCGCGCGCACGGCGGCGGCGGGCTTGCCGGTCACCAGCCGCGACAGGTGTCCCACCTCGATCCCCAGGGGGGCGAAGCGGCGGCGGAAGGTCTCAAAATGCTGCCGTGCCAGCACCGTGGTTGGGGCGCAGACGGCGACCTGGCGGCCGGCGAAGGCGGCGGCGGCGGCGGCGCGCAGTGCCACCTCGGTCTTGCCAAAACCCACATCGCCGATCACCAGCCGGTCCATCGGCCGACCGGAGGCGAGGTCGGCCAGCACCGCGCGCGTGGCCTCGGCCTGATCGGGGGTCAGGGGGAAGGGGAAGCGGGCGATGAAGCGTTCGAAGTCGCGCGCGGGCGGAACCAGCTTCGGCGCACTTGCTGCCTCCCGCGCACGGGTCAGGGCCACGAGGTGATCGGCAAGCTTTGCCAGCGCGTCCTCGGTCGCCTTGCGGCGGCGGGGCCAGGCGGTGCCGCGCACGCGGTCCAGCTTCACCCCCGCCTCGGCCGTGCCATAGCGCCAGATGCGGCCCGCATCATGCGTGGGCACCATCAGGCGTTCGTCCTGGGCGAAGGTCAGGCGGATCGCCTCGGCGCCGTGGCGGTCGGGATCCAGTGGCTCCAACCCCTCCAGACGGGCCAGACCGTGATCCTCGTGCACCACCAGATCGCCAAGGTCGAAGCCGGTGAAGGGAAGCGCATCCAGCGCCGGAACCAGCCGGTCGCGGGCCGCCTGCGCGCGGCTGCCCATCAGGTCCTGCGCGGTGACCAGAACCAGATCCTCCGTCACGGCGCCCTGCGCCAGATCGGCCACAAGGACGGCATGGTCATGGTCTTCGCATCCCGCCCAGTCGTCGGCGGGTTCGGGTGGCTGCCCGGTGGCCTGCCCGACCATGCGCACCAGCCGCGCCCGTTCCGCGGCGGAGCCTGCGACGAAGATCACCCGTCGCCCCGCCACACCGTCGCTGTTCAGGAACTGTGCCAACCGGGCGCGGGGGCGGGGGGCGGCGGCAAAGCCGGGAACGGCGCGTCCTTGGGGATCGGGCAGGGCCTCGATCCTTGCGCTCAGCTCCTCCCACTCCCCCGCTTTCAGGTACAGGGCGTCGACGGGCAGGGGATGGGTGGCGTCGGCCTCCGCCTCGGCACGCGCGTCTTCCAGCCGGGACAGGCGGCGGGCGGCGTCGGCCAGCGTGGCGGGCAGGGCGGTGATCCGGGCATCGCCCATGTGGTCGGGCAGCAGGCTCAGGCCGTCCCAGGCGGCGGGCAGACGGTGTTCGGCACCGCGCTCGTGCCCCTCCTCGGCCGGGGGCAGTTCCGTCACGGGAACGATGTCCAGCGCGTCGATTTCGCTGAGGGAGCGTTGCGTGGCCGGATCATAGCCCCGCAGCGCCGTCACCTGACCGTCCGCCATCTCGATCCGGCAGGGGCGGGATTCGCCGCCGCCAAAGACCTCGATCGTGCTGCTGCGGAAGGCGATCTCTCCCGGTTCGTCCACCCGGTCGTCCGCCTCATACCCTGCGTCGCGGGCGAAGGCTTCCAGTGCCGCCACGTCCAGCGGCTGGTTTTTTCGGACGGGGAAATGGCGCACGGCCGGCCGGGGCGGCAGGCGTTGCAGTAGAACGGACAGGGGGGCGAGGACGATGTCGCCGTCCTGCGGGTCCTGCAACCGGTTCAGCACGGCCATGCGGCGCCCCATCACCTCGGGCGTGGGGGAGGCGCTGTCGAAGGGCAGGCAATCCCATGAGGGGAGGAGCCGGATGCGCCGATCCGGCAGCGCGCCGCGCAGGAAGGCGGCCAGCGCCTCGGCCGTGCGTTCGTCCCGGGTCACGTGCAGGACCCGGTCCTGTGCGCCCAGGGTTCGAAGAAGCGCAAGGGCTTCCGCGGCGGTGGGGATGGGATCGGTCATGCGCACCTCTGATCGTCGCCTCGGTCAGGGGATCTGCCCGCGTCCCCTATGAATTCTGGGCCACCGGATGGGGTTCCCGGAAAGGGTGCGGGTTTTGCCGCGTGTGTGGGTTGGACGTCATCGGAAATCCCGCGTCTTCGTGCGGATCGTGTCCAGATGCAGGTCGCGGATGTACATGTCGCGCGTGCGCAGGCCGGTGGCCGGGGGCGGGGCCTGTGCGTCCGTCAGGGCCCCCACGCCCCTCAACTCGGCCGAAAGGTCCGTGACCCGGCGCACGATCAGATGCACGACCTCGCCTTCGCGCTGCACATGGCCCTTCACGGCGATCATCCCCGCGCCCAGGATGATGCGGCGATGGGTTTCGAAGACCTTGGGCCAGATCACGAGGTTGGCGATGCCGCTTTCATCCTCCAGCGTCAGGAACATGACCCCCTTGGCCGACCCCGGGCGCTGGCGGACGAGGACGAGGCCCGCCACCTCGCACCAGCGGCGGTTCCGGGTGGCCATGGCCTCGGCGCAGGGGATGATGCGCCGCTTGCGCAGATCGTCGCGCAGGAAGGCCACCGGATGCCGGCGCAGGGACAGGCCGGTGTGGCTGTAATCCTCCACGACCTCGCGCCCGGCGGGCATGGGGCGGAGGGTGACGGCGGGCTCGGCGGCGTCCGCTCGGGCCGCGGCGAACAGCGGCAGGTCCGTGTCCGGCAGGCCCTTGATGGCCCAAAGCGCCTCGCGCCGGGCAAGGTCAAGGCCGGGTCGGAAAGCATCGGCTTCGGCGAGGCGATGCAGGGCGGCGACAGGCACGCCCGCAACCCGCTGCCAAAGATCGTCGATGGAGGTGAAGGGTTCGTCCCTTCGTTCGGTGACGATGGCCGCGGCGTGGATGTTGGCCAGGCCCTTGACCATGCGCAGCCCCAGCCGGACGGCAAAGGCGTCGCCCGCAGGCTCCAGCGTGCAATCCCAGTGGGAGGCGTTGACGCAGATGGGCCGGATCTCCACCCCGTGGTCCAGCGCGTCGCGCACGATCTGCGCGGGGGCGTAGAAGCCCATGGGCTGGCTGTTCAGAAGCGCGGCGCAGAAGGCGTCCGGGTGGTGGCATTTCAGCCAGGCGGAGGCATAGGCGATCAGCGCGAAGCTGGCCGCATGGCTTTCGGGGAATCCGTAGGAGCCGAAGCCTTCCAGCTGCCGGAAGGTGCGCTCGGCAAACTCCACCGCATAGCCGCGTTCGACCATGCCGTGGATCAGCTTGTCCCGAAAGGCGCTGACGCCGCCGGTGAACTTGAAGGTGGCCATGGACTTGCGCAGCAGGTCGGCCTCGCCGGGGGTGAAACCGGCGCAGTCGATGGCGACGCGCATGGCCTGTTCCTGGAACAGCGGCACGCCGAGGGTCTTGCCCAGCACCTTTTCAAGTTCCGGCTTCGGATATTCCACCGCCTCATGCCCGGCCTTCCGCCGCAGGTAGGGGTGCACCATGTCGCCCTGGATCGGGCCGGGGCGGACGATGGCGACCTGCACCACCAGATCGTAGAATTTCTCCGGCCTCAGGCGCGGCAGCATCGCCATCTGGGCGCGGGATTCGATCTGGAAGGTGCCCAGCGTGTCGGCCTTGCGGATCATGGCATAGGTGGGCCCGTCCTCCTGCGGGATGGAGGCGAGGTCGTGGTGGACGCCCTTGTGATCCGCAATCAGCTCCAGCCCCTTGGCCATGCAGGTCAGCATGCCAAGCGCCAGAACGTCCACCTTCATGAACTTCAGCGCGTCGATGTCGTCCTTGTCCCATTCGATGATCTGCCGGTCGGCCATGGCGGCGGGTTCGATGGGGACCAGATCGTCCAGCCGGTCCTGCGTCAGGACGAAGCCGCCGGGATGCTGGCTGAGGTGCCGGGGCGCGCCCTGCAACTGGGCGGCCAGCGACAGGGTCAGGCGCAGGCGGCGGTCGTCGGGGTTCAGGTTCAGTTCCCGGATGTGCTGGTCGCTGACCCCCGTTTCCGACCACGCCCAGATGAGGCCGGACAGCGAGGCGGTCAGATCCTCCGGCAGGCCCATCGCCTTGCCCACGTCCCGCAGCGCCCCCTTGGCGCGGTAGCGGATCACGGTGGCGCACAGGGCGGCGCGGTCGCGGCCATAGGTCTTGTAGATCCACTGGATCACCTCCTCGCGCCGCTCATGCTCGAAATCCACGTCGATGTCGGGCGGTTCGTGCCGTTCCGCCGAGATGAAGCGTTCGAACAGGAGGTCGTTGAGGGCAGGATCGATGGAGGTGATGCCAAGGACGAAGCAGACGGCGGAGTTCGCCGCCGAGCCGCGCCCTTGGCAGAGGATGCCTTGGGAGCGGGCGAAGCGGACGATGCTGTGCACGGTCAGGAAGTAGGGGGCATACTCGAGCTGCGCGATCAGGGTCAGCTCGTGGTTCAGGGCGGCGGTGACGTTTTCTGGGATGCCCCCGGTGTAGCGGGCGGCGGCGCCTTCCCATGTCAGGCGGACCAGCGTCTCCTGCGCCGTCAGCGTCGGATCGTCCCGCTCTTCGGGATACTGATACTTGAGTTCGTCCAGCGAGAAGCGGCAGCGGTCCGTGATCTCCATCGTGCGGGCCAGCGCCTCCGGGTAGCGGGCAAACAGGCGATGCATCTCCTCGGGCGGCTTCAGGTAGCGGTCGGCGTGCCGTTCGCGCCGGAAACCCAGCGCCTCCACCGTGGTGTTGTGGCGGATGGCGGTGACCACGTCCTGCAGGATGCGGCGGGAGGGTTCGTGGTAAAGGACGTCGTTCGTGACCACCGTCGGCACCCGCATCCGCGCGGCCAGCGTGGACAGCTCGTGCAGCCGCAGCTGGTCGTTGGGTCGGCGGCGCAGGGTCAGGGCGAGATAAGCGCGGTCGCCGAACAGGTCGCGCAACCGGCGCAGGTGCAAGCCGCAGGTGTCGTCGGCACGGTCCGGCACCAGCACCGCGATCAGCCCCTTGGCATAGGGGGCGATGTCCCTCCATTCCAGGTGGCAGCCGCCCTTGCCCGCGCGGGCCTTGCCAAGGCTGAGAAGGCGGCAGAGCCGCGACCAGGCTATGCGGTCGGTGGGATAGACCAGAAGGGACATGCCGCAAACCAGATCCAGCCGGCAGCCGACCACCAGCCGGACGCCGGTGGTCTTCGCCGCCTCCCACGCCCGCACGACCCCCGCGACGCTGTTGCGGTCGACCACGGCCAGCGCCTTGATGCCCATGACGGCCGCCGTCGCGAACAATTCTTCGGCCGAAGACGCCCCCCGCAGGAAGGAGAAGTGCGAACTGACCTGAAGCTCGGCATAGCTCATCCGAAGGCCATGTGTTCACGGAGCGTCGGGGAAGGATGCAGGGGCATGGCGGGGGCAATTCAGGACAAGGAATAGTTCACTATTTGTTCCTATTCTTCTTGAGGCGTCAATCCGTTTGACCTGTTTGTGAAGGAGGAGGGGACGGAGGCAAAGCCAAGGTCGGCGTGGATAAAACGGCTTTAGTTGTCACGTTTCGGGAGGCATGTCTTCGACAGGTCGGTCACGGCTCCGGTGGTGCTACATCCATCCTTGTTGAGACGCAGAATATGGAGGCTCCGGCCGCGAACGACGTGGCAAGGAGCCTGCTCGCTTGATCCCGACGCACCTGCCATTGCACTGAACCACGCGTTTGGCGAAATGCGGGTTGTTCATTCACCACCCCCGTTGATGCAGTAGCATCTCGATGCTCACCCTTATAGCTCTGAGGGCGCGTGGGAGATTTGCTGGCGGCTATTAAGAGTCGTGATGGCGATTGACCGCCAGAAAAATCAGAAGACTGCTAGGGACGTGCTGACGCGCAGGTAGGAGACGGCGTCATCATCCTGCAGCACAGGAAGAGGGGCACGTGCGCGGATAGTCACGCCAGACATTTGGATTAACTGCGAATGGCTCGCTGCCGGGAGGTTTCAGTCCCAAGGGGCATTCTCCTGCACCACCTGCCCGAAGACATTCTCGCGGTGCCACCTCAAGTTCTCGGGATGGGAGCATGATGAGGGTTCCGGGGCCTCAGCAACTTTCGATCCGGCGGCAGGAGGCGCTGGACCACGTCGCCCGGCACCTTGTTCTGCGACACGAGGATCGTCTCGTTGTCGTCGGCTATTGAGATCAGGCCGCGGTCGAACATCCAATGCAACGTTCCTGAAAGGGTCAGCCCGTTCCGCACCGAGTCGGTGCCGTCCCTTTCGACCGGGTGGATATGGGCTGCTTGGACTTCCGGCCTACCGCCTCCGTTGCGGAGCTGCAGGCCGGACATCACACAGCGGTAGTCGTAGGCTTCGCGGACCTTCCGGCTAAAGGCGACGTCTCGATACTTACGGCGTGTCAGCCGTTCAATGACTGGGCGCTGAAACATCAAAGGCTCGTCCTGAAGGCCAGGCAGCGGCTTGTCGTAGCGCGTTGCCTCCACCTTCTCCAAATTCTCGGGCAGGCCAAGGTTCACGATGCGCGTGAAGTCCGGTTCCAGCAGACGCCGCACGGCTGATTGTGAAAGGCCGCCCCGCATCGGTTGACCCGCGGCGTCGATCAGGCTGGTTTCCAGCGGAAGGCCGTTCAGGAGGCGCGGGACACGTTCGACGAATTCCATGTAATCCGTGATGATCGCGAGGTAGCGTCCTTCACGCGGTTTTGGGAGGACTTCTGGGATCCGAGCGGCCGCGAAATACCCCCGGGCGCCCGCCTTCACCGGCTCATAGTAGACGATCCAGTCACCAACCGCCTCCGTCACCGCTTTCAGATAAGCGCGCGGGAAGTCTTAGACGCTGTCGAGCAGGTCGTCGTAGATCGACGCCGACTTGTGGAGGAGAACCAGCTTCACCATGCCGCCAGGAAAGCAGAAATGGGCTGAATGGCAAGATATCTTTGGGATCGCTCAAGCCATTGACGGTCCCGCGAGGGAGGATCTGCTGCGATCGGTATAAGTCTCTTAGTCAATCGAGAAGAGAACCGAGATGCCGAAAAGACCGTTCGAACACACCGCCCTGACGAAGTTCGTGTACCGCCGCCTCCTGAAACTGAAGCCGGTCGGATCGCAAGGCGAGATCGCCGAGGAGGCGGGCTTCGTGTCGCCGAACATGATGTCGATGCTGCGGTCGGGTGCGACCAAACTGCCCGTCGACCGGGTGCCCGCTCGGCTGCGATCCTGCTCTTCTCCTGCGTTTGGCGCTGGAGCAAGCGGCCGGTGACACTGTGGCCAAGGCGCTGATCGAGATCATGGGCCCACCTGTCTCTGCGAACGAGGAGCAGGGGCTGGACGAGATCAGGTCGGCCTCCAAGGGCACTGATCCCCGTCTTACCACGAGGACGCGGGCAGCCCTGCGGGCGATCTTCATGTAGGCTCGATCTTTCCCGGATCGCTTTCGTGCAAAGCGGGCGACCGAGCCTTATCCATTCCTAATGACACGGATTTAAGGCCGGTCGAATGCTTATGACGACGCGTGATCCCCACTGACATTTCTCAGATCGGTCAGCAGCTGTTCGATCATCACGGCGCGCGCGTTTCCAATCCGCTGGACAAGGCCGATCCGCCGGGTGACAACTGGATCGCCGAAGGGGACCGCCACCAGCGGGGCCGGACATTCCCGGATCGCGATATTGGGCACCACCGAAACGCCAAGGCCATTCGCCACGCAGGAGGTGATGGACGAGATGGTATCGATCTCGGCAATCTCGGTCAGGGGGATGTTCATCCGGGCGAGTTCATGGTCGATGGTCTGCGCCAAGGGAACGGCCGCCCGAAAACGGATGTAGGGGAATGCCCGCAGCAGGTCCTGATCCGGCATGGCAGGCGTGTCCGGCGGGGCGATGACGAACAGAGGCTCCCGGATGAACGGGTTCCAGCGCAGCGCGGCGGGCAGGTCGCGGTTCTCGGCCACCATCGCGGCGTCGAGGCGCCCTGCCGCCACGTCCTGAAGGAGCGCATCCGACGATCCCACCCGCAGCCTGATCCGCAGGTCGGGATTGCGTTCCCTCAGCTGGACGATCGCCTTCGGCAGCAGGCTCATGGCGCTGGTGCGAACCGATCCGATCGCCAGCGTGCCAACCACCTTGCGTCCCGTGATCGTGCCGATTGCGTCGTCCGCCGTGCGGATCAGTTCGCGAGCGGCGTCGATCATCTGCATGCCTGCAGTGTTGGGCCGCGGGGGTCGACTGGTGCGGTCGAACAGGGGAACGCCGATCTCCGTCTCCAGCGCCTGCATCTGCTGGCTGACGGCGGACGGTGTCAGATTCACCTGAAGGGCTGCCTTCGAAAAGCTGCCCAGTTCGGTGATCGCAAGAAATGTCCTGAGTTGGCGAATATCCATGTATGTGAAGAATCCCTTACAACGATTGTTAATATTATGCGCTAGATTTCCCAAAGCTGAAAGATGATCCTCTGTTTTCGAGGAAGGTGCCGCAAGTGGCATCGTGGAGGACGATGACAAACAATATCCTGATCACGGGGCCGAGCTTGGCACCCGCCGCCACCGACGTGCTTGTGGATGCGGGCTACGTCCCGGTCTACGTGCCACCCTACAGTGACGGAGACGGGCTAATCGCCGCGGTGCGTCAGGCCGATCCGGTGGGCATCCTCGCCCGCATGGGGCGGATCGACGGCGGTGTGTTCGATGCGGCGCCCCGCCTCCGCGTCGTGTCCAAGCACGGGGCCGGCGTCGACAACATCGACGTGGACGCTGCCACCTCGCGGGGCATCCCTGTGCTGAACGCCGCCGGGGCCAATGCGGTGTCGGTCGCCGAACATGCGATCGCCCTCCTGTTCGCGGTGGCCAAGAAGGTCATCCCGCTCGACCAAAGCATCCGCGAAGGTCGCTGGGAAAAGGCAGGCTTTCAAGGCCGCGAACTTGCAGGATCGGTCATGGGCCTTGTCGCTTTCGGGGCCATCGCGCGGCAGACCGCCCGCTTTGCCAAAGGGCTCGGGATGAGCGTCCGTGCTTACGACCCCTTCACCCCGGCCGAGGTCTTCGCCGCCGAGGGCGTGGAACGGGTCGAGGATTTGGACACGCTGTTCGCTACCAGCAACGTTCTCAGCCTGCATTCCCCGCTGACTCCCGCGACGAAGCACGTCGTCAATGCCAGACGACTCGCGCTGATGAAACGCGATGCCATCATCATAAACACGGCGCGGGGCGGCTTGATCGACGAGACGGCCCTTGCCGCCGCCTTGGCCGAAGGCCGAATCTTCGGTGCCGGTCTCGACACCTTTGCACAGGAACCGCCGCCGGCCGACCACCCGTTCTGGTCCGAGCCGCGACTGGTCCTTAGTCCACATATCGGAGGCGTGACTGCGGCAGCCAATAACCGCGTCGGTGTCGAGGCGGCACAGGGCATCGTCGATGTCTTGGCGGGGCGTTCCGTTTCCCCTGCGCGCATCGTCAACCGCGCCAAACTCAAGATCACGGCCTGAGGAGAGCATCATGGCTACCGGATTTCGCATCCTGAAACGCAACCGTGCCGTCTCCGCCGACCTCGTGCAGCGCTATCTGCAGCTGCCCGTGGCCAATGTCAGCGACAGCATGTCCCGCATGACCGCCGCCGGTCCGCGCCTGATGAAGATGCACGCCGACGGCCAGATGGCCGGGCCCGCGATCACGGTGAAGGCCCGCCCCGGCGACAACCTGATGCTGCACAAGGCCATCGACATGGCGCAGCCCGGCGATGTGATCGTCGTCGATGGCGGCGGCGATCTGACCAATTCGCTGATGGGCGAGCTGATGCTGGCCTATGCCGTGAAAAAGGGGGTCGCGGGCTTCGTGCTGAACGGGGCCATCCGGGACGCCGACGCGTTCGTGAAGGTCAACCTGCCGACCTTCGCCGCCGGCGTCACGCATCGCGGTCCTTACAAGGACGGCCCGGGGGAGATCAACGTCCCGATCGCCATCGACGGGATGGTGATCGAGCCGGGTGACCTGGTCATCGGCGACAGCGACGGCGTGCTTGCCGTGCCGTTCGACGCCGCCAAAGACATCTACGACAAGACCGTCGCCAAGGGGGAGGCCGAGGCGAAGCAGATGGCCGCGATCGAAGCAGGAACGAACGACCGTTCCTGGGTTGACGCAGCCTTGAAGAAGCTGGGTTGCGAGATTCCGGACGGAATCTGACAACCGGGGAGAAACCAAGGGAGGACTACCATGACCTATCTGAAATCACTGCCGCTCGCGGCAGCCGTCCTTGCATCCGCAACGGGTGCGGCTCATGCCGACTGGCCGGCTGACCGCCCCGTCGAGATGATCGTCGCCTACGCTCCCGGCGGCGGCACCGACATCATGCTGCGCACGCTCGCGCCTTATCTCGAATCCGAATTGGACGCGCAGTTCCCGGTCCTGAACCGACCCGGCGCCGCTGGCGAAATTACCTACACCGCCTTGTCGCAGGCGCGGCCCGACGGCTACACGGTGTCGTCGCTGAACACGCCGGGCTTCCTGACCATGCAAATCGACCGCAAGCTGCGTTTCGACCCGGCGGAGATTTGCCCGATCGCCCGCATCGTCGAGGATCCGGGCACCTTCATCGTGCCGGCCTCCTCCGACTTCCAGACGCTGGAGGATCTTGTCGCCTTTGCCAAGGAGAACCCCGGCGCGGTGTCCATCGGCACCACCGGCGTCGGCACGGACGAACATATGGCGATGCTGCAGCTGGAACGTTCGGCCGACATCGACCTGACGGCAATCCCCTTCGGCGGCGCAAACGAGGCGAAGACCGCGCTTCTGGGCGGCCACATCACCGCCATCGGCCTGAACGTCGGCGAATACGCGACGGCCGACAAGAACGCCATGCGCGCCTTGGGGCAGTTCGCCGAGGAACGGTCGGTGCTGGCCGCGGACCTGCCCACCGCGAAGGAGCAGGGTTACGACGTGATCATGTCCTCTGAGCGTGGTCTTGCGACCCGTTGCGAAGTGCCCGAGGAGATCCGCGCCCGCCTTGCCGAAGCTGTCAACGCCGCACTGGCCAACCCCGAATTCCAGGCGCAGGCGCAGCAGCAATCGCTGCCATTGTCCTTCCAGTCCGGTTCCGACTGGCAGGCTGCGATGCCCGCACGCCTTGACCGCTATCGCGAGATCTTCGCGCTGATCAAAGAGGGGCAGTGATGACCGGGCCGAGCGTTGCGAGAAAAGGCGACGGTCCGGACCTGCTGACAGCAGGCCTGTTCATCGGCTTCGGCGCGCTCGGCTTCTGGCTGGCGCGCGATCTGGATCAGGGCACGCTGGCGCAGATGGGTGCGGGATATCTGCCCCGCGCCGTCTGCGGGCTGCTGATCCTGCTGGGCGCGGTGATCGGCGTCACGGCCCTGCGCCGCGAGGCGGTCGCCATCGAGGCCATGCGCCTGCGTCCGCTGCTCGTCATCGTGCTCTCTATCGTGGGCTTCGCCTATCTTTGCGAACACGGCGGCTTCATCATCGCGTCGCTTTGGCTGATCATTGCCGGATCGCTGGCTGATCCCGGCGGCCGCTGGCGCACCACGCTGATGCTCGCGGGTGGGCTGACGGCGTTCGGCGCACTGGTCTTCGTCTATGGTCTGGGCGTGCAAATCGAACTCTGGCCGTTCTGAGCCGAGGAAAAGAACATGGAAATATTCGATCTTCTCATGCTGGGGTTTTCGGAAGCGATGACCCCCGCGAACCTCGGCTTTTGCCTGGTCGGCGCGCTTTTGGGCACGCTGATCGGCGTGCTTCCGGGCATCGGCCCGACGGCAACGATCGCCGTGCTGCTACCGATCACCTTCTTTTTGCCCCCGCTTGCGGGCATCATCATGCTGGCAGGGATCTATTACGGCGCGCAATACGGCGGCTCCACCACGGCGATCCTCGTGAACCTGCCCGGCGAGGCGTCGGCGGTAGTCACCGCGCTGGACGGTTACCAGATGGCGCAGCAAGGTCGTGCCGGTTCGGCACTGGCCGTTGCGGCGCTCGGCTCGTTCTTCGCGGGCACGGTGGCCACTTTCGGCATTGCCATCGCCGGGCCGATGCTGTCGAGTTTCGCGCTGAACTTTGGACCTGCGGAATACGTCGCCCTGATGGTGTTCGGGCTTCTTGCCGCGACGATCCTTGCCAGCGGTCCGGTGCTGAAAGCCATCGGAATGATCCTGATCGGTCTTCTGTTCGGGATGGTCGGCACGGATCAGGCGACGGGGGCGGAACGTCTGACCTTTGGCTCGCTGGAATTGTTCGACGGTATCGACTTCACGGTCATCGCCATTGGCCTGTTCGGATTCTCCGAGATCATCTCCAACCTCGAACGGTCGGGTTCCGAAGGCGTCAAGGTGGCGAAACTGACCCGCCTGTGGCCCACGCGTGAGGATTTCCGTCGTTCTTGGCCTGCCGTGCTGCGCGGCACAGGAATCGGCAGCTTCCTCGGGATCCTGCCGGGCGGTGGGGCGACCTTGGCATCCTTCAGCGCCTATTCCTTAGAAAAGAAGGTCTCCAAACACCCGGAGAAGTTCGGAACAGGTGTGGTCGAAGGCGTGGCGGCGCCGGAAGCGGCCAACAACGCGGCAGCGCAATCGTCATTCATTCCGCTTCTGACGCTGGGCATTCCGTCGAACAACATGATGGCGATGATGCTGTCGGCGTTCATGATCCACGGTATCACGCCCGGCCCGACGGTGCTGACCTCGCAGCCGGAGATCTTCTGGGGCCTTGTCGCCTCCATGTGGATCGGCAACGCGCTGCTGGTCTTCATCAACCTGCCTTTGATCGGGTTGTGGGTGAAGCTGCTGACGGTGCCTTACCGCCTTCTTTATCCGGCAATCCTTCTGTTCTGCTGCGTCGGCGTCTATTCGATGAACAACCGGATCTTCGACGTGCTGCTGGCCGCGGGCTTCGGCCTTTTGGGCTACGCCTTCCGCAAGGCGAAATGCGAACCCGGGCCGCTTCTGCTGGGCTTCGTCCTCGGTCCGTTGCTGGAAGCGAACCTGCGCCGGACATTGCTGATCACGCAAGGCGATCCGTCGATCTTCGTGGAACGCCCGATCAGCCTGACCATGCTGGCGGCGACGGTGATCCTGCTGGCCCTGATGATCCTGCCCAGCTTCCGGAAAAAGCGCGAGGAAGCGTTCCAAGAAGAAGAAAGCTGACGAAAGGCCGGGGGCAACCTCGGCCTTTGTCAATCCGAAGGTTTTGGGAAGAACCAAATGACCCGATATATCACTCGAGGTGCGACATTACGGAATGGAGGCTAGGCGGCTCCGTCCTCGACAGGCAATGCGCCACCGCAGCTTCGTATACCATCTAATGTCTGCGACTCTCACATCCATATCTTCGATACGCGATATCCAGCGTCCCTGCATTGGAAAGGACAACGGGTGGAGGATGCGACGGTGACCGCCTACCAGCAGCTTCAGGCGCGGATCGGCACCCGCCGTGCCGTCATCGTCAACCTGTCCACCTGCGGCACCGACAACCGTTGCACGCTCAACGCGACGGTGGAGATGGGCCGCGATGCGCGCGCCGTGGTAGTGATCGACACCAACATTGCCGAGACGGAACTTCGGGACATGGCCGCGAAAAGGGCAACCGGCGTCCGGGTCAACTTCGTTTCTCAGTCGTGGGGCGAGACGACGGTGGAGCGGTTGCAGGAAATCTGTCGGCGGATCGCGCCTCTGGGTTGGCACGTGCAGATTTACGCGACCGGGGATCAGCTCGTCCCGATGGAAGGCGTCCTGAAGGATCTGCCGACGCCGTTCCGCTCGGGCGCATCTGCAATGCCTGGATGGCGAGCCCGACACTCAATCTTCCCGAGGGCACCCTGACGCCGCAGCAGATCTCGGCGCTGCCGATCATCGGCCAGCCTGAAAATTCCGTGTTGACGGTCCCGTATCGCAAGTGGTTCGCGGAAAACGGCTTCGTTCTGAACAATGTGCTGTCCTGCAACAGCCTGAGCATGGTGGCCAAACTTACAACCTACGGCCTTGGGGTACGCTACCTTCCGGTCAACCACTTTGCGCCACAGATCGCGGAAGGCGCCCGCCAAATTATTGGCGTCGTGCTGAGGCTGCCGCTGGTAACACACTTCTCCATGATGCGGCATGACGCTTCACCTCTGGCCGAGGTGATGCTCCCGATCATGAAGCAGGTGACGATTTTGAAGCCGATCTTCTGGAGCCTCCGGATGACACCCCATCCATGGGATCGCAACCCGCCTGAAATATTTTGTCAGCCGGCTGACGACTTTTGTCCATACGCGTGCCACGCCCTCCATGAGCTTAATGGGAAGAAGCTGCCGTTCAGTTCTGTATCAAGGCTCGGCGTTCATGCTTCCAGAAGCAGCGACAGCGCGACGCGAGTGGAAGGGGAAGGATCACTCCCCCAAGTGGCGCCCATCTGCCGCACCATGCTGAACTCATCAATCATCAAAGGTGATATTCGGTCGGCCAAGGCTGGAAGTTCCATCTTCAGGCCAGAGATGAAGCTGAGATATTCGGTTCCCCCGATCAGCTCTTCGAGCACCGCGATCGACGAAGTCTCCACATGAGGGGAAGGTGGTTGCAGGCCGCGTGCGGCAAAGGCGGCGTCGAACCATTGGCGCATCGCAACACTTCGTGCAGGCAGGACCCATTTCTGCGCAAGGACCTCCTCAAGGGCGACGGGGCGCCCTTGCAGAGGATGATGGGCCGCCGCCGCGATCCGAACATGATCCTCTGCAAGGACAAGAGCATCTGTCATGTCTGGATTGGTCCGGTCGACGACGCCCAGCACAAGATCGATGTCGCCTTCGCGCAGTGCCGTGTGCAGGACGTCGTTCATGCCGTTGATCACGGAGATGCGTAGATCGGGATGCTCCGCGCCGAGGCGTCGCAGGAAAGACGGCAGGAAGATTGCCGCCATGGTGGCTGCCACGCCGAGCTTCAGGTGTCCCCGTCGTCCCGCCCCGACATCTCGGACCTGGCGCCCGACAACCTCCAGTCGCGTCACCATCCCCCAAGTCTGGTCGGCAAGGAACGTCGCCGCCTCGGTCGGCTCTAGTCCGCGCCCCATGCGACGGAACAGGGTCACGTTCAGTTCTTCCTCCAGACGCCGGACTGCTTTTGTCAGGGCAGGTGGAGTTCGCCCCATCTGTTCCGCAGCGGCGGCGACGCTGCCGGTGCGCAGGATGGCGTGAAGATAGGCTAAATCGCGAACATCCATGACAGCGTCCTGATGGTTTGCGGTCGCTGAATATAACTGAATTTTTCGCCGCTGTCTTTCCTGTCATGCATGTGACACGGAGGAGACTTCAATGCTTTCATTCGGCGGCTTCGCCATGATCAGGGTGTTCCTCACCCTGATCATGACGGGAAGATTATCTGCACTCGTCGCCTTGGCGCTGGTCCCGGCCGCGTTCGGGCTGTTGATCGATCCGGCCGGTCTTGGCGACATGATGCGTGACGGCCTCGTGATGCTGGCGCCTACGGGCGCCATGCTCATGTTCGGCATCCTTTTCTTCAGCATCATGACCGATGCCGGGGTGTTCGACCCGCTGATCTCCCGCGTCCTGCGCATCGCGAAGGGCGATCCGCTCAAGATCCTCGTCGGAACGGCCGTCATCGGCACCTCAGTCGCGCTGGATGGCGACGGCGCCACCACCTACGTCATCTGCGTCAGCGCACTCTTGCCCATTTACCGCGCGATCGGCCTCAGCCCGCGATACATGGCGACGCTCCTTCTGATGTCGATCGGCATCATGAACATCCTGCCATGGGGTGGACCAACGGCGCGGGCGGCGGCCGCGATGCATGTTGAGGCTGCAGAAGTGTTCGTCCCGCTGATCCCGGCCATGGCAGTTGGCTTTGCGTGCCTGCTCGTCGTGGCCACGATCTTCGGCCTGCGCGAACGCCGCCGTCTTGGAGTCCTCGGCCCGCAAGAGGAAGCCGAACTCGAACAGCACACGGAAGAGGCACCGGACTGCCGCCGCCCGAAGCTGTGCTGGTTCAACGTCGGGCTGACGGTCGCTCTGCTTGCTGGCCTGATCACCGGCATCCTGCCGCTGCCGATCCTGTTCATCCTGGCGACCGCGGTGGCCCTCCTCGTCAACTACCCATCCTTGATCGACCAGCGCGACCGGATCGCCGCGCATTCCTACAATGTCGTGTCGGTGGTGGGCCTCATCTTCGCAGCGTCCATCTTCACCGGCGTTCTGGCAGGCACTGGCATGGATGATGCCATGTCGAAAAGCCTCCTGAACATCATGCCGGACAACCTTGGGCCTTACATGGCAGCGGTCACCGCCCTCTCCAGCGCGGTCGCGACCTATGCCGCGACCAACGACGCGCTCTACTTCGGAGTGCTGCCCATCCTCGCCTCCACCGCCGAGGCTTACGGGATCACTGGCGCCGAAATGGCGCGCGCCTCGCTGATTGGCCAGCCGGTCCGCCTTCTTAGCCCGCTTGTCGCGTCGACCTACCTGCTCGTGAACCTAGTCGGCGTCGATTACCGCGACAACCAGCGCGCTTCGATCCTGTGGGTCGTGGGGCTCGTCGCGATGCTGGCCGGTGTGCTGGTCTTCGGGATCATCCCCCTTGCAGGAGCATCCGCATGAACATGTCCACCCAGATCAAGACAGAGGATCGTTCCATGATACCGCTTGCCGGAATTCGCGTTCTCGACCTTACCAACGTCCTTGCCGGGCCGTTCTGCTGCCACCAGCTGGTCCATTTCGGTGCGGAAGTCATCAAGGTCGAAGCGTCCGGCCGGGGCGATCTTGCCCGCAACCTTGGCGCGGATGCCGAGCTGAACCGGCGCGGAATGGGCGTGTCGTTCCTCGCGCAGAACGCGGGCAAGAAGTCGATCACTGTCAACCTGAAGCACCCCGAAGGCAAAGCACTTCTGAAGCGGCTGGTGCAGACGGCCGATGTTCTGGTTGAAAATTTCCGTCCCGGGGTGATGGACCGGCTCGGCGTCGGCTACGAGGTTCTGAAGGCCGAAAACCCGCGCCTGATCTATTGCGCCATTTCCGGTTTTGGGCAGGACGGGCCGTGGAAGGATCGTCCGGCCTATGACCAGATCATCCAAGGCGCGTCGGGCGTCATGTCGATCACCGGCGACAAGGACAGCGCGCCCCTGCGGGTCGGCTACCCGCTGGCCGACACGGTGGGCGGGCTGACGGCGGCGATGGCCATCGCCGCCGCCCTGAACGCGCCGGCGCGTGGCAGCTTCATCGACGTATCGATGCTGGAGGCGGTGGTCGCGACCATGGGCTGGGTCGTCTCCAACTACCTGATCGCGGGGGTGGAGCCGCGGGCGAACGGCAACGAGAACGTCACCTCTGCCCCATCGGGCGCATTCGAGACAGCCGATGGCCCGATCAACATCGCCGCCAACAAGGATGAGCAGTGGGTGACGCTGGCGACTCATCTGGGGCGAGAGGATCTGCTGGCCGATGCGCGCTTCGCCACGCGCGAGCTGCGCAAGACGAACCGTCTCGCGCTGCGGGCAGAGCTGGAACAGACCCTTTCGACCCGTGGTGCCGAGGATTGGGCGGCCGATCTGAACCGCATCGGCGTCCCGGCAGGCGCCATCTTGTCGGTGCCGCAGATCCTTTCGGCGCCGCAGGTGGCAGAGCGTGGGCTGCTGGCAACGTTTCCTGCACCGGAAGGCGTGGATCGGGATATCACGGTGGTCCGCACCGGAGTGAAATTCAACGGTGCGGCTCCGACAGTGGTCAACCCGCCCCCCGTGCTTGGCGCTGACAATCGCGACATATATGGCGCGCTCGGGATCGAGCCCTCCGAACTGGAACGTCTGACCGTGGAGGGAGCGATATGATGAGCAACGACCGCAAGCTGGCCGAGGACTGGTGGAAGACCTCCATAATCAAGATGCGTCCCGGCGAGATCCGGATGCGCGGCTATGCGATCGAGGACCTGATCGGCCGGGTCAGCTTTCCTCAGATGGTCTGGCTGATGACCCGGGGCGAACTCCCGACCGAAGCACAGGCAAGGCTGCTGGAAGCGGCGATGGTCGCAGGGGTTGATCACGGTCCGCAGGCGCCTTCCATCGCCATCTCGCGCATCGCCGTCACCGGAGGCGTGGGGATCAATGGCGCCATGGCTTCCGCGATCAACGTGCTGGATGACATCCACGGCGGCGCGGGGGAGCAGGCGGTCGAACTGTTCCTCGAGATCGACGCGGCGGGCGGCCCGGATGCGGTGGCGGACGTGCTGGCCGAGAAGGGGCTGAAATACCTTCCGGGCTTCGGGCACCGCTTCCATCCCGTAGACCCGCGCGCGCCGCGCCTTCTGGCGCTGGTGGACGACGCGGTCGCGGCGGGCACGGTGAAGGGGCGCTTCGCCGCCATCGCCCGTGCCATCGATGAGCATCTGCGCCGCACGAAGTCGCGCCCGGTGCCCATGAACATCGACGGGGCCACCGCCGCCATCTACGCTGAACTGGGTTTTGCGCCGTCACTGTGCCGGGGGCTGTTCATCCTGTCCCGCTCGGTCGGCATTCTGGCCCATGCCTACGAACAGAGCCTGGAGTCGACCCGCAACAAGGGGCCGATCCCCAGGCAATGGCTTTGGACCTATGACGGGCCAGAGGACCGGACAATGTCGCGCGAAGGGGAGTGACCGCGACATCTGCATCTTCAAGGGAGGAGAACGACAATGGATCGCAGACAATTCATGATGACGACCGGAGCGCTGGGCCTGATGGCCGGGATGCCCCGACTTGCCGCGGCGCAGGAGATCGACGACCTGGAGATCTTCGTGCCCGCCGCGCCCGGCGGCGGCTGGGACCAGACGGCCCGCGTGATGGACCAAGTCCTGCGCGCCGAGGGTCTGATCGGGTCGTCCCGTATCACCAATGTGGGCGGCGCGGGCGGCACCATCGGCCTGCCGCAGTTCATCAACCAGTATTCCGGCGAGGGCAACGCCCTGATGACCGGCGGCATGGTGATGGTCGGTGCGATCATCACCAACAACTCGGCCGTGAACCTGTCGATGGTGACGCCGATCGCGCGGTTGACGGGTGAATACCTGGTGGTCGTGGTCCCCGCCGCCTCCGACATCCGGTCGCTGAAGGATCTGGTGGCGATGCTGAAGGCCGATCCGGGATCGGTGTCCTGGGCCGGCGGCAGCGCCGGGGGCAGCGATCACATGCTTGCGGGGCTGATCGCGCAGGCGGCGGAGGTCGATCCGCTGGCGGTGAGCTATGTCGCCTTCGCGGGCGGCGGCGAGGCGATGGCGGCACTTCTGGGCAATCAGGTGACCTGCGGCGTTTCGGGCTGGGGCGAGTTTTCCGAGCAGGTGGCGGCGGGCAATCTGCGTGCCATCGCCATCTCTGCGCCGGAGCGGGTGGCGGGGATCGACGCGCCGACCATCCGCGAGCAGGGGCTGGACGTGGAGCTCCTGAATTGGCGCGCCGTTTTCGCACCGCCGGAGATCAGCGACGAGGACCGCGCCGCGCTCATCGACCTCCTGACGAAGATGGACGCTTCCGAGGCTTGGCAGACCGCGCTGAAGGACCGCGCTTGGGACCGGCTGTTCCTCTCAGGGGACGAGTTTGCGGCCTATCTGGAGGAAGACACCGCGCGGATCCGGGGCGTGCTCCAAGGTTTGGGGCTGGCAGGCTGATATGGACAGATCGCGACTCGGCCCTGTCCTTGTCGCATCGGCTGTCCTGCTGACGGGGATCGGAGTGCTTTGGGCGAGCACGCTGATCCAAGTCTCGCCAGCCTATGCGCGCATCGGCCCCACCGTCTTCCCCCGCATCGTCGGCGCGGCCCTTGCCGTGCTGGGCGTGCTGCTTCTGGTCAACGCCTTCGCCGGCCGCTGGCAATGCGAGGCCACCGACGCCGAAGAGCCGCCGCTCGACCTCGTTCCCCTTGCCTGGGTCGCAGGCGGGCTTCTCCTAAACTTGCTGCTGATCGCGCAGATCGGTTTCATCCTCTCCTCCACGCTGATGTATCTGCTGATCGCCAAGGGTTTCGGCGCGCGGCGGATCTGGTTTGCAGCGCTGGTGGGGTTCGTCTTGGCGCTTGTCGCCTATTTTGGGTTTGCCCAACTGCTCGGCTTGCGCATGGGTGACGGCCTCATCGAGGATCTGTTCTGATGGATGGCTTCGTTTCTCTTATTCACGGGTTCTCGGTCGCACTGACGCCGATGAACCTCTTGTGGTCGGTCGTGGGCGTCACGCTCGGCACTGCCATCGGCGTGCTGCCGGGTCTCGGCCCGGCGCTGACCATCGCGCTCCTGCTGCCGATCACCTTTCAGGTGGAGCCGGCGGCGGCCTTCATCCTGTTCGCGGGCATCTATTTCGGCGCGATGTTCGGGGGATCGACCACCTCCATCCTGATCAACACCCCCGGCGAGAGCGCCACTATCGTGACCGCCGTGGAGGGCCACAAGATGGCCCGCGCGGGGCGTGGCGGTCCGGCGCTGGCCACGGCCGCGATCGGGTCCTTTGTTGCGGGCACCATCGGGGTAATAGGGATCACGGTCTTGGCACCGGTGATTGTCAGATGGGCGCTGATGTTCTCGCCCGCCGACTACTTCGCACTGATGGTGCTGGCCTTCGTTACCGTGTCGGCCGTGCTCGGTTCATCGATCATCAGGGGGCTGACGGCACTGGCGCTTGGCCTGCTGATCGGCCTGATCGGGGTGGACCTTCAGACGGGTCAGGCACGCTTTACCTTCGGACAGATGTCGCTGCTGGACGGGATCGACGTGGTCATCGTCTGCGTCGGCCTGTTCGCCGTGGGCGAGACCCTGCACCTTGCCACCCGCTACAGGCGCGGCAAGGACGAGATCATCCCCATCAGGGGTTCACTTTGGATGAACGGGCAGGACTGGGCGCGATCGTGGAAGCCGTGGCTCCGGGGTGCTGCCGTGGGCTTTCCCATCGGCGCCATGCCCGCAGGCGGAGCCGAGATCCCGACCTTCCTGTCCTATTTCATGGAAAAACGGCTGTCCAAGCACCCGGAGGAGTTTGGAAAGGGGGCGATCGAGGGCGTCGCGGGGCCGGAAGCCGCCAACAACGCCTCCGCCGCGGGGGTCTTCGTGCCGCTGCTGACGCTCGGCTTGCCGACCTCTGCCACGGCGGCGATCATGCTCTCGGCCTTCCAGAGCTACGGCATCAACCCTGGCCCGCAACTCCTGACGTCGCAACCAGACTTGGTCTGGGGGCTGATCGCGAGTCTTTACATCGGCAACGTGATGCTTCTGGTGCTAAACCTGCCACTGGTAGGGCTGTGGGTGCAGATCCTGAAGATCCCGATGCCCTATCTCTACGCCGGCATCCTCGTCTTCGCGACGATCGGGACCTACGGCATCAGCCGTTCGGTCTTCGATCTGGGACTGCTCTACGGCATCGGGATCTTGGGCTTCATCATGCGGCGCTACGACTTTCCGACCAGCCCTGTGGTGATAGGCATGATCCTCGGACCCTTCGCCGAGCAGCAGTTCCGTCGCGCCATGACCATCAGCCAAGGCGACATGAGCGTCTTCGTAACCCGACCCATCGCTGCTACCCTGCTGGCACTCGCGGCTCTGGCTATCCTGCTACCATTGGCCGTCGAATTACGCCGAAGCCTCCGCGCGAGGCGAGCCGTTTAAGGAGCTAGCTGCAGAGCGATCTGCACTCTGCAGCGTTTATCCCATCAATTTGGGCCCATCCGGCGAGCCTCCTGTCAACGAAGAGTCTGCATCTCGGAGGTAGTTAAAATAGGTCAGTGATAGGACTTGGGGGACGTTCGTTTTTAGGCAGAGCAAATCTAGGATTCCGCGGAACTGACATCGCGGGGCCACTTGGGTATCAGCCCGGCCATCCGTTTTGCGCAGGATCAAGCGAGGTGAGGCTTGGCCTGTATAGGAGCGAGGTCGGCCGGATCATTCAGCGGCGACGAACCTCCGCTGCCCTGCCAGATCCCTCACCCGGGGGATCAGGTCGCGGCCGTAGACGAAGGCGTCCTCCAGGGGATCGAAGCCGCGGATCAGGAAGGTGTCGATGCCGATGCGGTGATATTCCAGCATGGCCTCGGCCACCTGATCCGGGGTGCCGACCAGCGAGGTGGAATTTCCGGCCGCCCCCGTCAGCTTTGCCATTCCGGTCCAAAGCCGCTGGTCCAGTCGGCTGCCTTGTTCCGCCGCCGCCAGCAACCGGCGAGAGCCTTCGTTGGGCGGCGTTGCGCTGCCTCCCGTCATCTCGTGGCGCCCGGGGCCATCCTTGCGCAGCGATGTCGCGCGGGCCAACAGGCGATCGGCCTTGGCCCAGGCGGCCTTTTCCGTGTCCGCAAGGATAGGGCGGAGGGACAGGCTGAAGCGCGGGGTGCGGCCGAAGGGTTCGGCGGCGGCACGGACGGCGGCGATGGTTTCCGCCACCTGTTCCAGTGTCTCGCCCCACAGGGCGTAGGTGTCGGCATGTTTGCCCGCCACGGCCAGCGCCGCCGACGACGACCCGCCGAAGAACACCGGCAGGTGACGCGGCTGCACGTCGGACCGGGCACTAGATACCCGGTAATACTCGCCTACGTAGTCGAAGGGCTCCTGCGCCTGCCACTGAAGGCGCAGGATGTCGATGTATTCCGACGCGCGGGCATAGCGTTCGTCCTTGCTCAGCCAGTCGCCGTCGCGCGCCATCTCGGCGTCCGCAGCACCTGTGATGATGTGCACGGCCACACGTCCGTCGGTCAGGTGATCCAGTGTCGCGAGCTGCCGGGCCGCCAGCGTGGGGGCCACGAAGCCCGGCCGGTGCGCCAGCAGGAACCCCAGCCGCGAGGTGACGCTGGCCGCGTATTGCCCGACCATCAGGCTTTCAGGGGAATGGGAGTGGAAGGCCAGCAGCACCCGGTCGAAGCCGCCCGCCTCATGAATGGCGGCGGAGGCGCGGATGTGCTCGCGGTCGATGACGGGGCCGGTGAAGGGGATCGTCTCGGATCCGTTCCGGTTGCCGATGAAGCCGATGAATTCGATGCTCATGTCTGTCTCCTATCAGAAGGTGATCCATTCGGGATCGTCCGCGGGGATGAGGTCGGGCAGGTTCACCACCACCTCCTCGGTGCCCGAGCGGACGAGCGCGCAGTGCAGATCCTCGGTGTCGGAGGCGTTCAGTTCCTGATGCGGCATGAAGGGAGGAACCAGCAGGAAAGACCCGGCCTCGGCCTTCGTGATGAACTCCAGCCGTTCGCCCCACCGCATCAGGGCCGTGCCGGAGGTGACGTAGATGATGCTTTCCAGCGGGCCGTGGTGGTGCGCGCCCGTGATCTCGCCCGGCTTGATATGGTTCGTGCCGGCCCAGAGGGAGGTGGACCCTGTGCGGCTGCCCGAGATGGCGACCTGCCGGTTCATGCCCTTCGTCTCAGGCGTGCCCGTGTCGCGCGCCTGGGGGGCGATGACCCGGATGCCATCGGTTTTCCAGTTCGTTGGGGGAATGTTCATGTCATGTCTCCTGTCAGTGGTGCACGCCAAGCCAGTCGAGGAACCGACCCCTCAGCCTTGAGATGTCGGGGTCGGCCACGTCGCGGGGACGCGGCAGGTCGATGCGGTGTTCATGGGCGATCACGCCGTCCTTCATGACCAGCACGCGGTCGGCCAGAAGGGCGGCCTCCTCCACATCATGGGTGACCAGCAGGACGGCGCAGCGATGGCGCTGCCACAACTCGGCCACCAGCGCCTGCGCCCTGATGCGGGTCAGCGCGTCCAGCGCGGCGAAGGGTTCGTCCAGCAGCAGCAGTTCGGGGTCGCGCACCAGCGCACGCGCGAGGGACGCGCGCTGCGCCTCGCCCCCGGACAGCACCTTGGGCCAAACATCGGTGCGGTGCGACAGGCCGACCTCGGCCAGGGCACGTTCGGCCAGCGCCCGATCGGGCCGGCCGGGAAGGCCCAGCACGACATTGCGCCAGACGGGCTTCCACGGCATCAGGCGGGGTGCTTGAAAGGCTACGGCGCGACGGGCGGGCACGTCCACCTCCCCGTCGAAGTCACGATCCAGATCGCCGAGGATGCGCAGCAGCGTGGACTTGCCGCAGCCCGAGGCGCCCAGAAGGACCACGAATTCCCCTGCCGCGATCGTCAGGTCCAGCCCCTCGATCACGCGGCGACCGTCGAAGCTGCGGTTCAGCCCGCGGATGTGAACGGCGGGTGGGGCGGGTGCGGCTTCTAAGTGCCGATGAACGAGGGACGCCATGCAAGAAGGCTCCTTTCCAGAAGGCGGACTATGAAGTCCACGGCCAGACCCAAAAGGGCATAGACGACAAGGCAGACCACGATCACGTCGGTCTGGAAGAACTCCCGCGCGGTGGCCATCAGATAGCCGATGCCGGCGGTCGCGTTGATCTGCTCGCCGAACACCAGCGCCAGCCAGGCGACGCCGAGGGCGTAGCGGAAGCCGACTAGCGCGTTGGGCAGCGCCCCGGGCAGGATGACGTGGCGCACCATGGCGGCACGCGACAGGCCCAGGGTGCGCGCCGCCTCCACCAGCGTCTGGTCGACACCCCGGATGCCGGCATAGACATTGATGTAGAGGGGAAAGGCCGTTGCCAGCGCGATGAGGGCGATCTTCGGCGCCTCTCCAATCCCGAGCCAGATGATCAGCAGAGGGATGAGCGCCACGTTCGGCACCGTCCGGATCATCTGCATGGGGGCGTCGACCAGATCCTCGCCCAGCCGGGTCAGCCCGGCGGTGATGGCGAGGATCACGCCGATCCCGCCGCCGATGGCCAGTCCGAAGATCACGCGCCGCAGGGACACGAGGATCGCGTCCTGCAACTCGCCCGTGCGGGCAAGTTCCGTCGCACTGCCGATGACCGTGGAGGGCGCGGCCAGCACCTCGGACGGCAGGACTCCGGTCATGGAGGCCGCCTGCCACAGCGCCACCAGCAGCAAGGGCCCCATCGCGCGGCGCAGGGCGCGGGGCGGCCCCTTGCGCGGGGTCGCGGGGCGCAGCCGTTCCAGCTGCGGCGCGCGTCGAATGGGTTGGATCAGGGTCACTGCGTGGCCTCCTGCAGCGGGCCGCGGTCGATGAATTGCGACATGTCCAGATCGCCCGTCAGAACACCCGCTTCCACCCATGTGTTGTGAACCTTCTGCAAGTCTGCGGCCAGCGCGTCGTTGACGGGGCGACGTTCATAGGCCGTCTGCTCCTCGAACATCGGTTCCACCACCTCGCGGTCCTGCTTGGTGAAGCGGGAATAGAACTCGAGGAACGAGTCGCGATTGACCTGAGACCAGGCATAGGCGCGGTCCATCCGGTCGACATAATCGGCGATGGCGGCGCGGCGAGCCGGGTCGGCCAGCGCCTCCTCTGTCACGGAGTAGACGGAGTATCCGCTGTTGATGCCCGCGCCGTCGGTCAGGATCCGCGCGTGCAGGATGCCGGTCGTGCGCGCAGTGTAGATGCCCCAGGTGCCCCAAGCGTCGATGCCGCCCGCCTGGAACGCGGCCGAGGCGTCTGTGGGGGCGAGAAAGGCCAGCGTCACCTCGGACGGATCGATCCCGGCCTGCTTCAGCGCGCCGAGAACAAGGTAATGCGACACGCTGCCCCGCGTGGTGGGCGAGATGGTCTTGCCGCGAAGGCCCTCCAGCGAGGTGATGTCGCTGTCCTCGGGCACGATGATCGAGGTGCCGCGCCCGCCGTTGTTGAAGGCGGCGGCGATCTTCACCTTCGACCCGCCCGCTATGGCGGCCACGGCCGGTGAGTCGGCCGAACTGCCCACATCGATCGCACCCGCCTTCAACGCCTCGTGCAGATTGACGGCGGCGGGATAGACCGACCATTCGATCGTGTAGGGCACGTCCTTCAGAAGGCCCGCAGCCTCCAGCCGGGCACGTTCGGCCCCCACCTGGTCGCCCACCCACAGTACCACATCCTGTGCCTGAAGCGGAAGGGCCATGACCGTGGTCGCCATCAGAACAAGGGCCGAAAAGCGACGAAGCGACAGGATGGACATTGGCATGCAGATTCTCCTTGGTTCATCAACACGACCTTATCACTCGTGATTTATGATGGCGTTCCAAAGGAGGGCGGCGTAGGGGAATGTAACTTCTGATTGATCCGTCGATGGGAGGAGAGCGCACTCGAGGGGGCACGCCTTTCCCCCTCCCCGGGCCCTTGCGGACTCTTTGTGCCGGCATCCGCAGATGTTCGTGGACATCCTGCTGTTCGGCACAATGATGGCCTTCTGCTGTGTGTGCGGGCGCCTTTAGATTTGGGCGTTGATGGCAAAGCTGTTCGTCCGGCTCCGCTTGACCAGCCCACGCCTGCGCGACGGAGGGACGATCAAGGGGGTAAGTCGCAGGCTACGGCGGGTAGGATCTCAGCGCTGCTTCAACGACAGCTTTGGGGCTTCATTGTTTTGGGCGGCACTTCTAGGGACCTCACCGATGAAGGCCGGACGCAGGTTTTCGGAGCACTGTTAGATTATCGTTCATCCGTTACGAGCCGAATGCAGGGCAGCATAACGATGACAGTGTCCTCAGGTTTGTATGAGCTGCCCAGATAAGTCAGTTATCCCGCGTGATCGCTTGCGCTGCATGTTTGATCATTGGCTCATTCGTCATCATCTGCAGGCGGGCAGTGGCAAATTTCACGAATGCGACAGCTCCTTCGCTTGCCTTCGGACCCAGCGGCTGAACGAAGAAAAGTCGGTTTGGCAACACTGGGACGAAGGGGCGCACCTCGATGTCGAGATCGACGCATTCCTGCACCAGCAGTCCGTGGAAGGGATCTGAGGCAAAAATGGTAGCTAAGTAGATCCAATATCCATGCGAAGCATGTGCCACCCGCTCCAACGATCATGGCCTCGACGTCAGGGCTAGCTATGAGGACGGGAGGCTTCTCATTGAGCGAATCTTACAATTTGTTTGGTGGGACTATCGGTGGGATGATCTGGTGAATGTCCAATTTAAGCAATAAGGTCAGACGTTTGTCTTATATTATGGCGGAAGCGGTGGGATTCGAACCCACGGTAGGGTCTCCCCTACGCTGGTTTTCAAGACCAGAGCCTTAAACCACTCGGCCACACTTCCATGGTGCCGACGCATAGCAAACCGTGCGTCGGCGGCAAGCCCTATTGGAAGAAGGGTTGCAGGTTGACGCGGACGCGGTCCAGCGGGGTGGTACCGGTCGTGTCGGGCACAAAGGCTTCGCCGGTGATCGTTTCAAACGCTTCCACATAGGCGGCGGCGGTGCGGGCGATCATCTCGGCCGGAATCTCGGGGATGGCATCCGCATAGGGGTCGCAGCGTTCGGCGACCCAGGCGCGGATCACGTCCTTGTCGAAGCTGTCGGGGCGGGTGCCGGCCTCGAACGCCTTGGCATAGCTGGCCGCGTGCCAGTAGCGGGAGCTGTCGGGGGTGTGGATCTCGTCCGCGAGCAGGATGCGGCCGTCGTCGTCCAGCCCGAATTCGTATTTCGTGTCCACGAGGATCAGGCCGCGCTGGGAGGCGATGGTCTGGCCGCGCGCGAACAGGGCCAGCGCCATGGCCGACACCTCGTCCCATTGCGCCTGCGTCAGAAGGCCGCCCGCCACGATCGCGGCCTCGTCCAGCGGTTCATCATGGCCGCCGTCGAAGGCCTTGGACGTGGGGGTGATGATGGGGGCGGGCAGCGCCTCGTTGTCGCGCAGTCCGTCGGGCAGGGTGTGGCCATACATCTGGCGCACGCCCTTCTTGTAGAGCGTGAGGACCGAAGTGCCGGTGGTGCCCGCCAGATAGCCGCGCACCACGATCTCCACCGGCAGGATTTCCACCCGTTTGCCGATCACGACGTTCGGGTCGGGATAGGCGACCACATGGTTCGGCGCGATGTCGGCGGTCTGTTCGAACCACCAGCGGGCCATCTGCGTCAGGACCTGACCCTTCCACGGGATCGCCGTCAGGATGCGGTCGAAGGCCGAGATGCGGTCCGAGGAGATCAGGATCCGCTGTTCGCCCTCGCCCCTGTCCGGAAGGTCGTAACAATCGCGCACCTTGCCGAAATAGGGGTTCGGCAGTTCGGGGATGCGGGCTTCGGGAAGGACGCGGGTCAGGTCGAGTGCGGGCATGGCGGGCCTCCTGTTGTCGCAGCCGTCATGGGCGGGCGAGGGGATGTTGTCAACGACGACCCGCGAAGAAGGCGCGCAGAAGGGCGGCAGCCTCGCCCTCGCGCAGGCCGTCGTAGACTTCGGGCGCGTGGTGGCACTGGGGGTGGGAAAAGACCCGCGGCCCCTGCGCCACGCCACCGGATTTCGGATCGGGGGCCGCGTAATACAGCCGCCCGATCCGCGCGGCCGAAATGGCGGCCGCGCACATGGGGCAGGGTTCCAGGGTGACGTAAAGGTCGTGGCCGCCCAGGCGTTCGGATCCGGCCAGACGACACGCCTCGCGGATCACCAGCATCTCGGCATGGGCGGTGGGGTCGGAAAGCTCGCGCGTGCGGTTGCCGGCCTGCGCCACGATGCGGCCGTCCGGGGCCACGATCACCGCGCCCACCGGCACCTCGCCGCGCGCGGCGGCGGCGGCGGCCTCGTCCAGCGCGGTCTGCATGTGGCTGCGAAAGGGGCTCATGCGGATGTCATGCCGCCTTGTGCGCGGGCTTGTCCACCCATATCCTTCAGGGCCGAAACGAAGGATTCCCATGACCGAGCCCACTTCCCCCAGCGGCGAACGCATCGCCAAGGTTTTGTCCCGCGCCGGGGTCGCCTCGCGCCGCGAGGCGGAGCGGATGATCGAGGCCGGTCTGGTGTCGGTGAACGGCAAGGTCATCGACAGCCCCGCGCTGAACGTGACGCCCAAGGACCGCGTCGTCGTGGACGGCAAGCCGCTGGAGGCGCCGGAGCCGGCCCGCCTGTGGCTGTATTACAAGCCCGAAGGTCTGGTGACGTCCGAAAGCGACGAGAAGGGCCGCCAGACGGTGTTCGAGTCGCTGCCCGAGGACATGCCGCGCGTGATGTCGGTGGGGCGGCTCGACCTCAACTCCGAAGGGTTGCTGCTGCTGACCAACGACGGCGGGCTGAAGCGGCGGCTGGAACTGCCCTCGACCGGCTGGCTGCGGAAATACCGCGTGCGCGTGAAGGGCAACCCGACCGATCCGCAGCTGGAACCGCTGCGCAAGGGCGTGGTGATCGACGGAGAGCGTTTCCAGCCGATGGATGTGAAGCTGGACCGCCATCAGGGCGCGAACGCCTGGCTGACCGTCGGCCTGCGGGAAGGCAAGAACCGCGAGATCCGCCGCGCGATGGAGTCGATCGGCGTGACCGTGAACCGCCTGATCCGCGTCAGCTACGGCCCCTTCCGCCTGAACGAGCTGAAGCCCGGCGAGGTGGAGGAGATCAAGCCGCGCGTGCTGAAGGACCAGCTGGGCCTGTCCGATCCGGTGGAGGAGGACGTGCCCGCGAAGAAGCCGCGCCGCGTGGTCACGCTGAAGAAGGATCGCGATACGGCCGTGAAGCCGGTGCGCAGCGGCACCCGCCGGGTTGAGGCGGAGACGGAAGACAAGCCGCGCCGCCCCCCGGCGAAGCCGGCGGGTGCGGGGCCGAAGACGTTCGGAACCGCCAAAAAGGGCGGCAAGTCCACCGCCTTCGGGTCGGACCCCACCAAGCGGGAGCCTAAGCCTTCCGGTCGTCGGGGCGGACCATCTCGAACACCTCGGTGACCGAGGCGTAATCGCGGTATCCCAGCCGCGACAAGGGGTGGAAGCGGGTGACGTCGAAGCGCCCGTCCACCACGCAATCGTCGCGCATGTGGATGCCCGTCACCTCGCCCAGGATCAGCAGGTTGCCGTTGCCCCGCAGGGCCACGATCTCCGTCACCCGGCATTCGAGCGATGCCGGCGCCTCGGCCACGCGGGGGCAGTCGATGGTGTCGCATTCGGCCTTCGCGATGCCGGCCGCCGTGAATTCGTCCGTGCCGCGCGGAAAGCTGGCCGAGGTCGCGTTCATCGCCGCCGCCAGATCGGTGGACACGATGTTGACGCAGAACACCCCCGATTCCCGAATTGCGTGGGCGCTGTCCTTGATGCCGGTAGAGGCGAACATCACCTGCGGCGGCACATAGGCGACCGCGTTGAAGAACGAATAGGGCGCAAGATTGTCCCCCGTCCCCGAGCGGGTGGAGATCCAGCCGATGGGCCGCGGCGACACGATGGCGTTGAAGGGATTGTGCGGCAGGTTATGGCCGTCTTCGGGGCGGTAGAACATGGCAACTCCTTGAAGGTTTGCAGGGAATGTGCACCCGTGCTAGGCGCATTTCCAGTCACGATGGGGAACCGATGTATCAGCTGGAGCAGGAACAACCCGCCGACTGGTGGGAGGTCGAGGCGCTCTATGACCTGTGTTTCGCGCCGGGACGCACGGCCCTGTCGTCCTATCGGTTGCGGGACGGGGTGCCGCCGGTGGCCGCGCTGTGCGCCGTGCTGCGCGATCCGGGTGGCCCCATCGCGGCCGTGATCCGCTACTGGCCGGCCGAGATCGACGGCCATGACGTTCTTCTTCTGGGCCCCGTCGCCGTGCACCCCACCCGGCAGGGGGAGGGCCTGGGCGCGCTGCTGATCACCGAAACGCTGGCCGAGGCGCGGATCCTTGGCTGGGAACGCGTGATGCTGGTGGGGGACGAACCCTATTATCGCCGCTTTGGTTTTCGCAAGCTGGACCACGTGGTGATGCCGCCCCCCACCAACCCCGACCGCGTGCTGGGCGTGGCGCTGGTGGCCGGCGCCTGGAACGGCGTGGCGGGCGAAGTGACAAAGGCGCGGGGCGCCTGATCGGCGCATTTCGCCCGGTGGCCCTTGGCGTGGGGGTCACCCTCGGCTACGTTTGAAGAACAAACACAACGAGGCACATATGTCCGGCGAGGGCTTCGCTAAACTTGCATTCCTGCTTCTGATGGGGCTGATGCTTTTCGTATCCTGCGGCGGTGGCGCATGATCGCACGCCGGCATCCCTTCGACGGGCGGCGGCGCCTGCGCGGCAGCAGCCGGGCGCGGATGATGCTGCTTCCGGCGGCGTTGTTTTTCCTGACGGGCTTCTTCGGCGACGCCGCGCATCTGCTGACCTTCTGGGCGGCGGGGCTGCTGATCATCGCGTCCTCGTGGCTGACGCGGGAAGGGCTGCGCGCGGGGTTGGCCTATGACACGCGCACCATCGCCCGCCGTCCCGCCCTTCCGCGCAAGCTGATGGCGGCAGGGGCGACGGGTCTGGGCCTTGCGGTCGGAACGGTGCAGCAGGGGCCGGTTCTGGCGCTTCTGATGGGGGTGGCGGGTGCGGCGCTGCACGTGGCCAGCTTCGGCGTCGATCCCCTGCGCGACAAGGGGGAAGGGCTCGACGCGTCCCGCGTGGCGCGCGCCGTGGACGAGGCGGAAAGCTACCTGAACGAAATCACCACCCGGATCGAGGCGCTGGGTGATCCCGCGCTGTCGGGCCGCGTGGCGGGCTTTGTCGCCACAGCGCGCGGCCTGTTCCGCCGGGTGGAGGATGATCCCCGCGATCTGCCCGGCGCACGGCGTTACCTGGGCGTCTATCTGATGGGCGCGCGGGACGCGACGGTGGCCTTTGCCGACCTGTCGGCACAACGCGCCGACGGGGACGCGCGCCGCGACTATGTCGCGCTGCTGTCGGACCTTGAAACCGACTTCGCAAACCGTACGTCCGTCCTGTTGCAGAACGACCGTGCGGATCTGGACCTGGAAATCTCGGTCCTGCGCGACAGGCTGACGCGGGAAGAAAGAGGAAGAGCATGAACACCGACGCCACGGCCCCTTCGGACGAAATCGAGGCGCTTTCCCCCACCACCGCTTTGCCCAACGATTCCGAAAGCCCGCTGACGCTGGACACCGCCACACCGGAACAGGCGGAGGTCATCCGCGCCCGCATGGCCGAACTGGATCTGAACCGGACCGAATCGATCATCCGCTTCGGCGCCGGCGCGCAGTCCGGCCTGCAGGAGATCAGCGCCAAGATGCTGGAGGATGTCCGCAACAAGGAGGTCGGTCCGGCGGGCGACAGCCTGCGCGACATGATCACCACGATCCGCGGCTTTTCCGTGTCCGAACTGGACGTGCGGCGCGAGCCCACCTTCTGGGAGCGTGTGACCCGCCGCGCCACGCCCTTTGCCACCTTCGTCGCCCGCTACGACCGCGTGGGCAGCCAGATCGACAGCATCACGGATGCCCTTCTGAAGCACGAACATGGGCTGCTGAAGGACATCAAGGCGCTGGACATGCTGTATGACCGGACGCTGGACTTCTATCGCGAGCTGGCGATCTACATCGCGGCGGGCGAGGCGAAGATCGCCGAACTGGACCGCGATATCATCCCCGCGCGCGAGGCGGCGATGACCGACCTTGCGGCCTCCGAAAAGAACATCGCGGCACAGGCCATCCGCGACCTGCGCGCCGCGCGGGACGATCTGGACCGGCGCGTGCACGACCTGAAGCTGACGCGGCAGGTGACGATGCAGTCTCTGCCGTCGATCCGGCTCGTGCAGGAGAATGACAAGAGCCTGGTGACCAAGATCAACTCCGTCCTCGTGAACACGGTGCCGCTGTGGGAAACGCAGCTGGCGCAGGCCGTGGCCGTTCAGCGCGGGCGCGAGGCGGCGGGGGCCATCAAGGACGCGACCGACCTCACGAACGAGCTGCTGACGTCGAACGCCACCCAGTTGCGCGAAGCCAACCGCGAGATCCGCACCCAGACGGAGCGGGGGGTCTTCGATGTGGAGGCGGTGCGTCATGCGAATGGCGAGCTGATCACCACGATCAACGAAAGCCTGACCATCGCCGAGGAGGCGAAGGCGCGGCGCGCGACGGCCGAGGAAAGCCTGCGTCGCATGGAAGTGGAACTGCGTGAAGCACTGGCGGCCGCAAAGGCCCGCCCGAAGGGATAGAACCATGCACGTTCGGGCGCGGAGTGTTGGACTGCTGTGCCTGCTGCTGGCCGCCTGCGCCGAGCCGCCGGCGCCGGCCCCGGTGCCGGTCGAACCTGTCCATCCGAAGGCGCGCCCGGCGGATCTGGTGCCGCCGCCGCCCTCTGCCGCCTCGGTCGCGCTGAGCGGGTATTACGCGGGCGTGCAGAAAAGCTTGCTGGCCCAGGGGCTGCTGCGAACGGATGGAGGAGGCCCCGACACGCCCTGGGATGACCGAATCCTTGCCGACAACTTCCTCCGGATCGCTTTCCGCGACGAATACCGTCGGGGGGCCGAGGGCTTCACCGCCGGGGAAACCCCGACCACGATGCGGCGCTGGCAAAAGCCGGTGCGGGTAGGCCTGATCTTCGGCCCCTCGGTGCCGGCCGCGGACCGGGCGCTGGAACGGGCGCGCATCGGATCCTATCTGGCCCGCCTGCAAACCCTGACCGGCCACTCCATCGCGCTGGCGGATCATGAGGTCAACTTCAACATCTTCATCGTGAACGAGGATGAACGCCGCGCCATGGGCCCCGTGATCGCGCAGGCCGCGCCCAATCTGTCTCCGGCCGAGGTGGCGGCAGTGCAGAACCTGCCCAAGGAAACCTACTGCCTTGTCTATGCCACGACGGACAGGACCGGGGCCTACAGCAGCGCCTTCGCCCTGATCCGTGAGGAACATCCCACCTTGCTGAGCCTGGCCTGCCTGCACGAGGAGATCTCCCAAGGGCTTGGGCTGCAGAACGACAGCCCGCAGGCGCGCCCTTCGATCTTCAATGATGACGAGGAGTTTGCCTTGCTGACCGACATGGACCAGCAGATGCTGGGGATGCTGTATGATCCGCGCCTGTCCCCCGGCATGACCGAGGAGCAGGCGCGTCCCATCGTGCAGGTGCTGGCCGCCGAGCGGATCGGCGGAGGGGCCTAGAGGTCCAGCGGAACCAGGACCTCGGGCTCGATCACGCGCACGCCGGGCAGCGCGTCGATCAGGGGCTGCGCCGATTGCGCCAGCGCCGGGAAGGTCTTGTAGTGGCAGGGGATCACGGTCTTGAAGTTGAAGTACCGTTTCGCGGCATAGGCCGCGCGGTCCATGTCCATCGTGTAGAACCCGCCGCAGGCCAGGATACCGATGTCGGGCTTGTGGTAGTCGCCCATCCAGTCCATGTCGGCCATGATGTCGGTGTCGCCCGACACATAGATGACGTGGCCTTCGCCCGCGATCATGTAGCCGGACTCGGTTCCGGTATAGATCGGCGTGGACTTGCCTTGGACGGAGCTGGAATGGACGGCGTGGACCATGGTCACCTTCGCGCCGTTCAGATCGACCGTGCCGCCCTTGTTGAAGCCGATGCCTTCGATCCCTTCCTCGTTCGACCACCAGCCGATCAGGTCGGCGATGCCCACCATCGGGATCTTGTGGCTTTTGCTGACCGACAGGGCATCGGCGGTGTGGTCGCCATGTCCATGCGTCAGCAGCAGATGGGTGACGCCGTCCAGCGCCTCGTCGCGCCGCTTCTCGGGGAAGGAGGGGTTTCCGGTGAACCACGGGTCGATGAGGAGGACGGCCCCCTCGATCTCCAGCCGGAAGCCGGCATGGCCAAGCCAGATCAGTTTCATCGCGTGCTCCTTGCTGCGTATGGCCACAGGCTACGGCAGGGGATGGGGGCTGAAAAGCCTTCCCGCTTCAACGACCACGTGATCAGGCGTTCAGCAGGGCCATTGCCTCGGCGTGGATCGCGGCATTGGCGGCGGCCAGCACCCGGCCCCCCTGCACGGCGGGACCACCCGTCCAGTCGGTGACAAGGCCACCCGCCGCTTGGATCACGGCGATCGGAGCGTGGATGTCATAGGGCTGAAGCCCCGCTTCGATCACGAGGTCGATCTGCCCGGCCGCCAGCAGGGCATAGGCGTAGCAGTCCATGCCATAACGGGTCAGCCGCGCCTGATCCTTCACGCGCCGGAAGGCGGCTTCCTCCTCGGCACTGCCCACTTCAGGGAAGGTGGAGGACAGGAACGCCTCGCGTAGCGGGCGGGGGGCGCGGGTGCGCAGGGGATGGATGCCATGCGGGCCCGCGACCTGCGCCAGACCGAAGCCCCCTTCGAACCGTTCGCCGATATGGGGCTGGTCGATCAGGCCGTAGACCGGACCCTTCGCGTCGGACACCGCGATCAGCACGCCCCAGGTTGGCGTGCCGCACAGAAAGGCGCGCGTGCCGTCGATCGGGTCCAGCACCCAGGTCAGGCCGCTGGTGCCTTCGGTGTGCCCACGCTCCTCGCCCAGGATGCCATCCTGGGGACGGCGGCGGGCAAGGATGGCGCGCATCGCGTCCTCGGCGGCGCGGTCGGCGGCGGTCACCGGGTCGAAATGCGCAGGGGCCTTGTTGTCGACGCCCAGGGAAGGCTGACGGAACAGAGCCATGGCCGCGCCACGCGCAGCCTCGGCCAGTTCATGCGCCGTTTCGATGATGCTGTTGCGATCGTCCATGGCGTCGCCTTAGCGGCGGCCCCCCTTCGGGTCAAGCAACGTCGGACAGGACCCGTGCCAGATCGAACAGGCGCCGCCGCTGGGCTTCGGGAATGGCGTAATACACGCGCACCAGTTCCAGCGCCTCGCGGTCGGCCATCATGTCGCGCGACGACGCTTCGGACGCCCCATCCAGACCTTCGAAGAAATAGGCGATCGGCACGTCGAGAACATGCGCGATGTCCCACAGACGCGACGCGCTGACGCGGTTGGCGCCCGTTTCATACTTCTGAATCTGCTGGAACTTGATCCCCACACCTTCGGCAAGCTGCTGCTGTGTCGTGCCGATCGTCCAGCGGCGATGGCGGATGCGCTTTCCCACATGCACGTCTACCGGATGTTTGTCTGTGGTCGCGTCCATGGCCTGCCCGTTTTCTACTATCATTCACAGCAACATAAGGAGGAGGTTTGTATCAAAACAATTTACCATATTTGTCATACTCGCCTGATAAGTTCAATTGAACCGTTCAATATGTGCATAAGTTCCTATTCATCATTACGTGAGTGTATAAAGGCCCTGCGACGAACTGCCCGCACCGGGCGACTTGAAAAATCTGGCCGGCTTGCCGATATTTTGCGTAATTCGGGCGGTCCCTGCGGGATATGACGCACCGAGGGGGAAGTTACGGAGGACTCCATGGCGCAATATCAGACGATCGGCTCAACCGCGGGATCGCGGGCGGCCCAGATCGATGCGGGCCTTCGCGCCCACATGAACAAAGTCTACGGCATGATGTCCGTCGGCATGCTGCTGACGGGCGGCGCGGCCTGGGCCATCGCCGGCCTTGCCACCACGACGGATCCGTCGCAGGCGGCGGCCCAGATGGGCAATGGCCAGTATCTGACGGCTCTCGGCTCGGCCATCTACGCCTCGCCGCTGAAATGGGTCATCATGTTCGCCCCGCTGCTGGTGGTGTTCGCCTTCAGCGCGCTGATCAACAAGATGTCCACGGCCACGGCGCAGCTGGTCTTCTTCGGCTATGCCGTGCTGATGGGCCTGTCGCTGTCGTCGATCTTCCTGGTCTTCACGGGGGCGTCGATCGCGCAGACCTTCCTTGTGACGTCCATCGCCTTTGCGGCCCTGTCGCTTTACGGCTACACGACGAAGAAGAACCTGTCGGGTCTTGGCACCTTCCTGATGATGGGCGTGATCGGTCTGGTCATCGCCATGATCGTCAACATGTTCCTGCACTCGCCCGCGCTGACCTTTGCGATCTCGGCCATCGGCGTGCTGATCTTCGCGGGTCTGACGGCCTATGACACGCAGAACATCAAGGCGACCTACATCCAGCATGCCCAGATGGGCGACGCCGAATGGCTGGGCAAGGCGGCCATCCTTGGCGCGCTGACCCTGTATCTGGACTTCATCAATCTGTTCATGTTCCTGCTGCAGTTCATGGGCAACCGCGAGTGATCCTGCGGACATCAATGTGAAAAGGGCCGGTCGAAAGACCGGCCCTTTTTTTCACGTCCAAGGTCCGGGCCGAACAGCCCTTACCGGCATGAAGAAAGCCCCGGGCTTGCACCCGGGGCTTCAACCGTTCCAAGGTTCGGCAGATCTTACTTGATCTTGCCTTCCTTGTATTCGACATGCTCCCGCTTGACGGGGTCATATTTGCGGACCGTCATTTTCTCGGTCATGGTGCGGGCGTTCTTCTTGGTCACATAGAAGTGCCCGGTGCCCGCCGTCGAGTTCAGACGGATCTTGATCGTCGTCGGCTTCGCCATAATCGTCTCCACAGCGTCGGAGGAACGCGCCCTCCGGTCAAATCCTTGAAGCCGCCTTTTACCCTCACAGGTGGCAGAGTCAACGGGCAATCGGTCACAGCGTTGTGGAAAACTTGGGCTGGAACCCCGGCGTCCAATCCTTACATTCGAAGGGGAACGGAAAGGATGGTGGCATGACGGCAAGTTTGGGAACGGGCGAATCACAACGCAAGGCGGTGCTGTACCGGATGGTCATGCCGGGGCATACCTGTCCCTTTGGCCTGAAGTCCAAGGCGCTGCTGGAGCGAAACGGCTATGTGGTGGAGGATCACCACCTGACCACGCGCGAGGAGGTGGACGCCTTCAAGTCGAAACATGGCGTGAAGACCACCCCCCAGACCTTCATCGACGGCGACCGGGTGGGCGGGCACACCGATCTGCGCGCCTTCTTTGGCACCCCTGTCCGCCCCAAGGACCAGCTGACCTATACTCCCGTTCTGGTGATCTTTGCCGTGGCCGCCCTGATGGCGCTGGCCGCCCGCTGGGTCGTGGGGGATCTGAGCGTGGGGACATGGCTGCAATGGGCCATCCCCTTCGCCATGTGCCTTCTGGGCCTGCAGAAGCTTCAGGACATCGAAAGCTTCTCCACCATGTTCCTGAACTACGACCTGCTGGCCAAGCGGTGGGTGGGCTATGGCTACATCTATCCCTTTGCCGAAACGGCGGCGGGCCTTCTGATGATCACCGGCGTGCTGAACTGGGTGTCGATCCCGGTCGCGCTGTTCATCGGCATCATCGGCGCCGTGTCCGTCTTCCAGGCGGTCTATGTGGAGAAGCGGGAGCTGAAATGCGCCTGCGTGGGCGGCGGCAGCAACGTACCCCTGGGCTTCGTGTCCCTGACCGAGAACGTCATCATGGTGCTGATGGCGCTGTGGATGCTGTCGATGGCCGTCTGATTGCGCGGATGGCCTGTAAGCCGGATTCTGTTCCGGGGGTTGCCCCCCTTCGATGACCATTCCTCTGGTCCCGCCGTTGCCGGCGGGATCTAGCTGCCAACCCGGACCTCTGGGCTGAAGCGTCCCTGCCTGTGGTCTCCGCTTGCGCGCGGACCTTACAGGCGCGAGGTCCCTATTCGGCATTGCTCCGGGTGGGGCTTGCCGTGCCGTCCCTGTCGCCAGGTCCGCGGTGGGCTCTTACCCCACCGTTTCACCATCGCCACGAACCGGGTGCCACAGGGCGAAACCCTTGGCGGTCGTGGCAGACTCTTCTCTGTGGCGCTTTCCCTCGGGTTGCCCCGGCCGGGCGTTACCCGGCACCCTTGCCTCATGGAGTCCGGACTTTCCTCGAGGTTGCCCCCGCGGTCATCCGGCCATCCGCGCGAGGGCAGGGGTTACGTGGCCCGCGCCCCCGCGTCAAGGCCTGCCGCAAGGGCGCGGTCCGTGTCGTCCAGCGGTCCGGTGGCCCAGGGACGGAACCGCAGCCGGAAGGCCTCCAGCAGGCGGGGGGAAGGGGCATAGCCGAAGGCGAGAAGTGAGGCTTCGAAGTCGGCCGGCGCCGCAGGGGCAGGCCAGACGGACAGGCCCTGCCGCGCCAGCCGCCGCCAGTCGAAGCGGGGGCCGGGATCGGTCTTGCGTTCGGGGGCCATGTCAGAATGGGCGATGACGCCTTGCGGGCCGATCTGCCAGCGCGTCATGATTTCGCGCAGCAGGTCTTCCAGCGCCCTCATCTGCGGTTCGGGAAAGGGGGAGGCGCCGTCATTCGCCAGCTCGATCCCGATGGAGCGGGAATTCACATCCTCGCGCCCCTGCCAAAGACCCGCGCCGGCATGCCAGGCGCGGCGATCCTCGTCCACGAGGGCGATCGTTTCTCCGGATTCGGAGATCAGCCAATGCGCCGACACCTCCGCGACGGGATCGCACAGGCGCAGGCGGGCCGCCTCGCAGGTGGTCATGGCGGTGTAGTGGAGGACGATCACCTCGGGCCGCGCGCCGTCGCGGCGCGGGCCGTGATTGGGCGACAGGCTCAGCTTGCGGCGGCGCGGAAGGGCGCCGGGTCCCAGGCGCAGGCATAACCGTCGCCATCCGGGTCCAGGTTGTTGCGGTCGCGCTGCGGGCCGCCGGCGGCAAGGAAGGCTTCCTGCGCCAGATCGGCCGACATGTATTGCGCGCATTGCTGCTGCGGCTTGCTGAACCGAACCGAGGACCGGCCATACATCTGCTGCCCACGGGGGTGGTTCTGCTGCAGCGCATAGGACACGATGTTCGGCGTGTTGTCATTGGGGCGCGACGGGACGGCCGTCGGCTGCACCTGCACGTATTGCGACCGGTTCTGGGCGATCACGGCCGCATCCTCGGCGATGGAACGCTGGGCGGTGACCGCTTCGAAGCTGTTCTCGTTGGAGATGCCGGTGTGGCCGGGCAGGTTGGCCATCTCACCCATCTCGGCGCGGATGTTGCTGGGGGCGTTGCCGCGCGGGCGTTCGCCATAGGGCAGGGCTGCCGCGGCCGGGGCCGGCGTCGTTCCGGCCGAATTGATCGCGTCCAGCGCCCCTTCGGTCGAGAAGCCCTGTGGGGCCGGTGCGGCGGCGGTGGGCTGCGCATAACCGCCCGTGCCACCCGTATGGTCGCGCATATAGGTCTGGTAGCTGTCGGGCGCCTGCGACGCGCAACCTGCCAAGGCCAGAACCCCCAGCAACACCGAAGAAATCCGCACCATCGTCCGCCCTCTGACCATTACCGAAGCGCCCTTACCACCATTTGTTCGGCTTCGCCACGAAGCCCGCCGCGCGCTCCAACACATAGGCGTGATTGAGAAGCCCGGCTTCGTCCCACGGCCGTCCGATCAGTTGCAGCCCCAGCGGCAGGCCCTTCGCGTCCAGCCCCACGGGAACCGAAACGCCGGGAAGGCCCGCAAGGTTCAGCGTGACGGTGAAAACATCGTTCAGATACATTTCCACCGGGTCGGAACTCGTCATCGCGCCCAGACCGAAGGCCGCCGTCGGGGTGGCGGGGGTCAGGATCGCATCCACGCCTTCGGCGAACACCGTTTCGAAGTCGCGCTTGATCAGGGCGCGGACCTTGCGCGCGCGGTTGTAATACGCGTCGTAGAAGCCGGCCGACAAGACGTAGGTGCCGACCATCACGCGGCGCTGCACCTCGGGTCCGAAGCCTTCGGCGCGGGTCTTTTCATACATGTCGACGATGCCGTCGCCCGCCTCCAGCGCGGCGCGGTGGCCATAGCGCACCCCGTCATAGCGGGCGAGGTTCGACGACGCTTCCGCCGGAGCGATCACGTAATAGGCGGGCAGCGCGTATTTCGTGTGGGGCAGGGAGATGTCCACGATCTCCGCCCCCGCATCGCGCAGCATCTCGGTGCCGCGGTTCCACAGGGCCTCAATCTCGGCCGACATGCCGTCCATGCGGTATTCGCGCGGGATGCCGATCTTCTTGCCGCGGATGTCGCCCGTCAGCGCCGCCTCGAAATCCGGAACGGGCAGGTCGGCCGAGGTCGAATCCTTCGGGTCGTGCCCGGCGATGGCCTGCAGGAAGATCGCGGCGTCCCGGACCGACTTTGTCATCGGTCCCGCCTGGTCCAGGCTGGAGGCGTAGGCGATCGTGCCCCAGCGCGACACGCGGCCATAGGTCGGCTTGATGCCGACGATGCCGGTGAAGGCCGCGGGCTGGCGGATGGAACCGCCGGTGTCGGTGCCGGTGGCCGCGATGCACAGGTCGGCCGCGACCGCCGCCGCCGAACCGCCCGACGATCCGCCGGCCGTCCGCTTGACGTCATCGACCTTCCACGGGTTCACCACCGGGCCGTAGCACGAGGATTCGTTGGACGAGCCCATGGCGAATTCGTCCATGTTCAGCTTGCCGAGCATGACCGCGCCCGCGTCGAACAGCTTCGACGTGACGGTGGATTCGTATTCCGGCTTGAACCCCTTCAGGATGTTCGACGCGGCCTGCGACGGCACGCCCTTGGTGCAGAACAGGTCCTTGATGCCCAGTGGGATGCCGCACAGCGACGGCGCGTCGCCCGCCGCCAGACGCGCATCGGCGGCGCGGGCCTGTTCCAGCGCGATCTCGGGCGTCTTGTGGACATAGGCGTTCAACGCGTCGGCGGCGTCCACCGCGGCAAGGCAGGTCTCGGTCAGCTCGACCGCCGTGATCTCGCGCTTCTTCAGCGCGTCGCGGGCGGCTTCGATCGTCAGGGTGTTTGCGGTCATTCCACCACCTTCGGCACGGCAAAGAAGCCCTCGCGGGCGTCGGGGGCGTTCTTCAGGATCTTGTCGGCCATGTCGCCGTCGGTCACCACGTCGGCGCGGCGCTTCAGCCGCATCGGCGTGACCGAGGTCATCGGCTCCACCCCCTCCACGTCGACTTCGTTCAGCTGTTCCATGAAGGACAGGATGTTGCTGAGTTCGCCGGCCAGCGCAGGCAGGTCGCTTTCGTCCACGCGGATGCGGGCCAGATGCGCCACCTTGCGGGCGGTCTCGATGTCGATCGACATGGAAAGGCTCCGGGATTTTTCGTTGCCCTGCGGTGTAGCGCGCAGGGGGCGCTTTCGCAAGGGCGGGGGCTTGCCGGAACCCGCAACCTCGCGCAGAACGGTGGGATGATGACACAAGCGATGCAATGGCGGGCCGTCATGGCCCTGATCGGCGGGCTGGCCGGAACGGGGCTTTGGGCGATCTACCGGATGGCGGGGGAGATGGTCCTGCCGGACCGTCCGCTGCTGGCCCTGATCGCGTTCACCTGCGCCTTCTTCACGGGGCTTCTGGCGATGGCGGGGCCGTTGTCGCCGGGGCGGGCCGCCCTGCGCGCGGCCGGGGTGGCCGCTGTCGCCTCGGCGCTGCTGGTGGCCATGTCGTTGCGTTTCGATCTGTCCAGCGACAGGCACGGGTCCTTTGGGGTCGTGGCCTTTCTTGTTCTGGTGCTGGTGCCCTTGCCCTTCTGCATCGCAAGCGGGGCGCGCGATTACGCGCAGCTGTTCCACCACAGCTGGGGCATCGTCGCGCGCTTCATCGCGGCCACGCTGTTCACGGGCGTGTTCTGGGCGGTGGTGTTCCTGTCGGATTCGCTTCTGTCCATCGTGGGCATTCACTGGATCGGGCGGCTGATCGACCATCCGGGCACCTGGATGGTGCTGACGGGCGTGGCCTTCGGCCTGGCCATCGCGGTGGCGGACGAGCTTTCGGATTACGTGACGCCGTTCCTGATCCTGCGCTTGATGCGGCTGCTGATCCCGGTCGTGCTGGTGGTGGTAACGGTCTTCATCGTCGCGCTGCCCTTGCGTGGTGTGTCCGGACTGTTCGGCGGCTTTTCGGCGGCGGGCACGCTGCTGGCGATCTGCGCGGCCATCGCCACGCTGGTGACCGTGGCGGTGGACCGCGATGACGCCCATGCCGTGCAGCTTCCCCTGACGGTGTGGAGCGCGCGGGCGCTGGCCGTGATCCTGCCGGTGCCGGCGGCCCTGGCGCTGTGGGCGATCACGGTGCGCGTGGGGGAGTATGGCTGGACGCCCTCGCGGGTGGCCTCGATCCTGGCGGGGGTGGTGGGGCTGGTTTACGGGCTTGCGTATCTGGCGGCGGCGCCGCGCCGCGGGTGGATGAACGCCATCCGGCGCGGCAACGTCTGGCTGGCGGGGGGATTGATGCTGCTGGCCGTGGCGTGGCTGACGCCGCTTCTGAACGCCCAGCGCATCGCCGCGCAGGATCAGGCGGAGCGGATCCGGGCGGGGCGGGTGACGGCGCCGGAGAACGTGCCTTTCGACGATTGGGGCCGCGCGGGAAAGGCGGCGCGGGCGGAGCTGGGGGAACGGATTCCCGCACCCCCCGCAATGCGCCCGCTGGAGGAGGTTCTGGCCGTCCGGCCCGCCGACCATACGGCGGTGCGCGATCGCATCCTCGGCCTTCTTCCCGCCGATATACGTCACGACATCACCGAGCGATGCCACAGTCATCCCGAGGAAGGCCGTCCGGGCTGCGTGATGGTCGTGGGGCCGTTCCTGCCCGACCAGCCGGGCGATCAGGGGGTCGTGCTGGCGAAGGGACGGGCGTGGGCCTTCCTTTTGCGCCCCGACGGAATGTTGGAGCAGCGGGAGGTCGAGCCGGACGCCTGGGTGACGGAGGCGGACATCGCCGGCGTGCTGGACGGCCGGATCACCTTCGCGCCGGTGCGGCAAAACCGCCTGATGCTGGGCACCCGCGGGCTGACGGTGGCGGAATGACTTGTGCGCGGCCCGTCGCCCCCTACCTTTGCCGTGATGGAGGTGCCCATGCCGCAAACGCCCGTTCTGACGCCGCTTTCCCCTGAAACCGAGGCCGAGATCGCGGCCCTTGCCCGTCGTGCCGAAAAGGCGGGCGGGCCGCTGATGAAGGTCATCTCGTTCGCGGGCAATCGCGCCGAGGGGTTGATGGAGCGCATCCCTGCGCCCATCCGCATCCGGATCGAGGATGCGACGGCCTTCGCGCTGCGTCGCTGCTACGGCGTGGCCTCGGCCGCGCACGGGTCGCGCCTGCCCAGCGTGGGCAAGCACGGGCACAAGGTGGCGGCGGTCATGTCCGGTGGCCTTGGCGGGTTCGGCGGGATGGCGAGTTCGGTCGTGGAACTGCCGGCCACCGTGTCCATCTTCTTTGCCGCGATCCAGAAGGTCGCCGCCGAACACGGCTTCGATCCCAAGGAGGAGGCCGTGCGCCTGGAATGCCTGCGGGTCTTCGGCTCCGGCATGCCGTTCGAGGAGGATGATGGTACGAACACCGCCTTCCTCGCCTCGCGCATCGCGTTGACGGGGGCGGGGGCGCAGGGGCTGATCGCCTCGGTCGCGCCCCGTCTGGCGGCGGTTCTCAGCCAGAAGCTGGCCGCCCAGACCGTGCCCCTGCTCGGCGCGGCCACGGGGGCGGCGGTGAACCTCGCCTTCATCTCCTATTACCAGGAGCTGGCCCATGTCCGCTTCAGCCTGCTGAAGATGGCGAAGGAGCATCCGGAGGGGGAGGTGCTGCAATCCTTCCGCGCGGCCAGCGCGCGGCCCGTCCGGCCCTAGAAGTCGCTGCCCTGCTGCCAAGGCTTCACGAGGTTGCCAAAGCGGGTGAACCGGCCCTCGAACGACAGTTCCACGGTGCCGATCGGCCCGTGGCGCTGCTTGCCGATGATGCATTCGGCCTTGCCATGCACCTGTTCCATGACCTGCTGCCACTTGGCCATGGCCTCAAGATCATGGTCTCCCGGTTTTTCGCGTTCCTTGTAGTATTCATCACGGTAAACGAACATCACCACGTCCGCGTCCTGCTCGATCGAGCCGGATTCGCGAAGGTCGGACAGCTGCGGGCGCTTGTCCTCGCGGCTTTCGACCTGACGCGACAGCTGCGACAGCGCGATGACCGGGATGTTCAGCTCTTTCGCGATGGCCTTCAGGCCTTGGGTGATCTCCGACACTTCCTGCACGCGGCTTTCCTTCGAGGAGCCTTTCAGGAGCTGGAGGTAGTCCACCATCAGCACGTCCAGACCGTGTGTCCGCTTCAGGCGGCGGCAACGGGCGGCGACTTGGGAAATGGGCAGGGCCGGCGTGTCGTCGATGTAAAGCGGGCAGGCTTCCAGCGCCTTGGCGGCTTCGACGAAGCGGCGGAATTCGGATTCGGTCATGTCGCCGCGGCGGATCTGTTCGGACGGAACCTCCGACGCCTCGGACAGGATCCGGGCGGCCAGCTGTTCGGCCGACATCTCCAGAGAGAAGAATCCGACGATGCCGCCTTCGACCGCGCCTTCGGTGCCGTCATGCGTGATGCCGCGCTTGTAGGCCTTGGCGATGTTGAAGGCGATGTTGGTCGCCAGTGAGGTTTTCCCCATCGACGGACGACCGGCCAGGATTAGAAGGTCGGAAGGGTGCAGCCCGCCCAGCTTCTTGTCCAGATCGACCAGCCCGGTGGAGATGCCGGCCAAACCGCCATCCCGCTGATAGGCGGCGTTGGCCACGTTCACGGCGTCCGTCACGGCCTTCAGGAAGGACTGGAAGCCCCGTTCCGCCACGCCCTGTTCGCCCAGCTTGTAAAGGCGCTGCTCGGCCTCCACGATCTGTTCCTTGGGTTCGGAGATGACGTCGACCTTCGCCGCCTTGGCCGAGATGTCGCGCCCCAACGCGATCAACTCGCGCCGCACCGCCAGATCGTAGATCATCTGCGCATAATCGCGCGCCGCGAAGGCCGAGATCGCGGCCCCGGCCAGACGGGCCAGATAGGCCGGTCCCCCCAGTTCGCGCAGGCCCGGATCATCCTCGAGGAACGCCTTCAGCGTGACGGGGGAGGCGAGGGCGTTCTTCTGGATGCGGGCCGCCGCCACCTCGAAGATGCGGGCGTGCACGGGGTCGTAGAAGTGATCGGCCCGGCACAGCGAGGCGATGCGGTCATACACGTCGTTGTTCGTGAGGATCGCGCCCAGAAGCTGTTGTTCCGCCTCGATATTGTGGGGCAGAGTGTCCGTGTCGCCTTGGGTGTTCGGGCGGAAATGGGTAATCTCGTTCATCGGACATCGCGCTTTTGGGGAAGTCCCTTCATAGCGCGAAGCGGAGGGGCGGCGCAAAGGGTAATGCGCCGCCATGCGCGGGGATCAGCCCTTGCGCGCCTCTTGCCAGTCGCGCGGCGCGGTCAGGAAGGCTTCCACCTCGGTCAGCGTTGCCTCGTCGAAGGTGCCCATGGTGCGGGCCTCGGCCAGCACGTCCCACCAGGTGCAGAGGTGGTGCAGCGTCACGCCGTGATCGGCCAGACGCTGCGTGGTTTCGGGGAAGATCCCGTAATAGAAGATGACGGCCGTGTGGGCGCAGCTGGCCCCCGTTTCGCGAATCGCGTCCACGAAGGACAGCTTCGATCCGCCGTCGGTGGTCAGATCCTCCACCAGCAGGACGCGTTCGCCTTCGGTCATCACGCCTTCGATCCGGGCGTTGCGGCCATAGCCCTTGGGCTTCTTGCGCACATAGGTCATCGGCAGGGCCATCCGTTCGGCCACCAGCGCGGCAAAGGGAATGCCCGCCGTTTCACCGCCCGCGATGTTGTCGAATGCCTCGAACCCCGCGTCGCGCAGGACCGTGACAGTCAGGAAATCCATGAGGGTGGACCGGATGCGCGGATAGGAGATAAGCTTGCGGCAGTCGATATAGGTCGGCGAAGGCAACCCGCTGGCCAGCGTGAACGGCGTGTCCGCGTTGAAGTGGATGGCCTTGATCTCCAGCAGCATGCGGGCGGTCAGGCGGGCGATCTCCTCGCGCGGGGGGAAGGATGTGGGGATCATGGCGGCTCCTTGAAGAAAGGGGCCGGGAACGTCCCGACCCGATTGGGCAGAATGGGCAAAGGGATCAGGCGACGCGCCAGTGCAGCGGGAAGCCCGGATCGAAGACGGTGACCTGCCCTTCGCCCGTGTCGATCTTGGACGGATAGGCCACAGGGTCCCCCTTGGTCAGGGTGATCGTGCCTTCGTTCACCGGCAGCCGGTAGAAGGCCGGCCCGTTGAGGGAGGTGAACGCTTCCAGCTTACCGAGCGCGCCGTCCTGCTCGAAGACCTCGGCGAGGATCGACAGGGTGTTGGTGGCGGTGAAACAGCCGGCGCAACCGCAGGCGTGTTCCTTCAGCGCGTCCATGTGCGGCGCCGAGTCGGTGCCAAGGAAGAAGCGCGCGTCGCCGCTGGTGGCTGCTTCGCGCAGGGCCAGACGGTGCTGTTCCCGTTTGGCCACCGGCAGGCAGTAATAGTGCGGCTTGATCCCGCCCACGAGGATGTGGTTGCGGTTGATGACCAGATGGTGCGTCGTGATCGTCGCGGCCAGATCCGGACCGCCAGCGCGGGCATAGGCCACGCCTTCGGAGGTCGTGATGTGTTCCATCACCACGCGCAGTCCGGGGGTGGTGCGGCGCAGCGGGTCCAGCACGGTGTCGATGAACACGGCCTCGCGGTCGAAGATGTCGACCTCGGGCATCGTCACCTCGCCATGGATGCACAAGGGCAGGCCCAGTTCGGCCATCGCCTCTAGCACGGCGCGCACCTTGTCCAGATCGCGCACCCCACCATGGGAATTGGTTGTCGCCCCCGCCGGATACAGCTTCACGGCCTTGATCAGGCCGCTTTCGGCTGCCGCGCGCAGATCGGCGGGATCGGTGTGCTCGGTCAGGTACAGGGTCATCAGCGGCTCGAATGCCGAGCCTTCGGGCAGGGCCGCAAGGATGCGGTCCCGATAGGCGGTGGCGTCGGCGGCAGTGACCACCGGCGGCACGAGGTTGGGCATGATGATCGCGCGCGCGAAATGGCGTGCGCTTTCGGGCAAGACGGCCTTCAGCATCGCGCCGTCGCGCAGGTGCAGGTGCCAGTCATCGGGACGACGAAGCGTAAGGGTCTGGGTCATGCCGCAGCGCTAGCCGATTGTCGCCCGGTTTTCCAGCAGGACTTGCCCTGCAGGGGCCGGGTCATACTATTGGCCCCCACGACAGGGAGGGAAGTGATGATCTTTCGGGCATTCGCGCTGGCGATGCTGCCGGCGGCGGCCATGGCGCAGGACTGCGGGCGGGCGATCACGCAGGGCGAGATGACACGCTGCGCCGGTGTGGCACTTGAGGCGGCGGACAAGGCATTGAACGACGCCTGGACCCCCGCGATGGAGCGGATGCACGAGGTGGACGAGGGGCTGGCGCCGGACCGGCGCGGCGCGGCCAAGGCGCTGCGCAGCGCACAGAAGGGATGGATCACATTGCGCGACAAGGGATGCGCGGCCGAAGCCTGGGCCTATGCGGGGGGATCGATGCAACCGATGGTGGACGCGCAGTGCCGCACGCGGATGACCGAAGCCCGCACGGCCGAGCTGCGTGATCTGGCGCGCCGACCGGACGAATGAAAAAGGCGCGGTTGCCCGCGCCTGCTTTTCTTATTTTGCCGGACCGATCATCATGACCATCTGGCGGCCTTCGAGCTTCGGCATGGACTCGATCTTGCCTGCCTCCGCCTCGTTCACGTCGCCGGCGACGCGGTTCAGAAGGGCAAGGCCCAGATCCTGGTGGGCCATTTCGCGGCCGCGGAAGCGCAGGGTGACCTTCACCTTGTCGCCTTCCCCCAGGAACTTCAGGACCGAGCGCATCTTCACGTCGTAATCGTGGATGTCGGTTCCCGGGCGGAACTTCACTTCCTTGATCTCGATGATGTGTTGCTTCTTGCGGGCCTCCGCCTCGCGCTTCTGCTGCTCGTACTTGAACTTGCCGAAGTCCATGATCTTGCAGACCGGCGGTTCCGCGTTCGGCGAAATCTCGACCAGGTCAAGGCCGGCCTCTTCCGCCATGGCCATGGCGCGCGCGGGGGTGACCACACCGACATTCTCGCCGTCCGCGCCGATCAGGCGGATTTCGGGCGAGCGGATCCGTTCGTTGGTACGAGGTCCGGTGTCACGTTGCGGCGGGGCGTTGTGGGGTCTGCGGGCTATGGTGGAGGTCCTTCGGAGATTTGAATCGAGCTTAAAGTAAGCCCTCCCATGCTTGTGTTCAACCGGATTTCACCATCGGGAACGCGAATCGCGCGACCTTCGTTGAACCGGTGACATCCAAGGAGACAGGCATGCTCAAATCCATTCTCGTCGCGGCGATCGTGATCGTTCTGGCAGCCCTCGGCTATCACCAGTTCGTTTATCTGCCCGGAGAGAGAGAGGCGGCGGAAGCGGCCCAGAAAGCCACCGCCGCGCAGGAAGCCCAGGCCGAGGCCGAGGATGCCGCCGAAATGGCCCGTACCGCGACCGACCAGTCGGAAGATCCGGAGGAAGCCGCGAACACCGCGTCCGCCGCCGCCGACGCCGCCACGGCCGCCGCCTCGAACGCGTCGGCCGAAGCGCAGTCGGCGCTGGAGAACGCGGCGGAGTCGGGCAAGGCCGCCGCTGCCGCCGAAACGGCCGCTCAGGCCGCCGACCGGGCGCAGCAGGCGGCCCAAGCCGCAACGCAGGCTGCCGCCCAAGCCTTGGCGGACCTGTCGCCCGCTGACATCTTCACGGTGGAGAATTACGACCCCGAGCGCGCCTACGAGTATATCGAGGCGCAGGACATTCCCGACGCGACCAAGCAGACGCTGCAGAACGCGCTGGGTGCGGCCGAACAGACGCCCGAAACGCTGGAAAGCGCATTGGCGTCCGTTCGGGAAGCGCTGGGGCTTTAAACCCCTTCGCCGACGAAGGCCTTTTCCACCACGTATTCGCGTGGTTCGGAATTGGCCCCTTCGTGCAGGCCGAAGCCTTCCAGAACCTTCATCACGTCCTGGTTGAAGGCCAACGACCCGCAGACCATTGCGCGGTCGGTGGCGGGGTTCATCGGCTCCAGCCCCAGATCGGCGAAGACCTTGCCCGAGGACAGGTTGTCGGTGATCCGCCCCATGAAGGGGGAAGTTTCGCGCGTGGTGGTCGGATAGTATTTGAGCTTGCCGGCCACCATCTCGCCCAGCAGTTCGTCCGTTTCCAGCGCTTCCACCAGATCGCGGCCATAGGTCAGTTCCTCGGCGGTGCGGCAGGTGTGCATCATGATGACCTCGTCGAACTTCTCGTAGGTCTCGGGGTCGCGCATCAGGCTGGCGAAGGGCGCAAAGCCGGTGCCGGTGGCCAGGAACCACACCCGCTTGCCGGGGATCAGCGCGTCATGAACCAGCGTGCCCACGGGCTTGGGGCGCAGGATGATCTGGTCGCCCGGCTGGATGTTCTGCAGCTTCGACGTCAGCGGGCCGTCCGGCACCTTGATCGAATAGAACTCCAACTCCTCGTCCCAGTTCGGGGAGGCGATGGAATAGGCGCGCATGATCGGCTTGCCGTTGTCGCCCGGCAGCCCGATCATCACGAATTCGCCCGACCGGAAGCGCAGGGTCTGCGGCCGCGTCACCCGGAAGGAGAACAGCGAGTCGGTCCAGTGCCGGACCGAGGTCACCGTCTGGGCGTTCGGGTCGGGCTGCGCCGGGCTGAGTTCTTTGACGGGATTGATGGTCATTGTGTCGGTCATTCCTTATCCTTTCACGAAGGTGCGGCAGGCGAGGGGAAACCTCAAGCCTTCAGCCGCGCCTGATAGTCGTGCGCCGTCCAGTTGGCGCGGAAGGCCCACTGGTCCTCGGGCTGCCGGGCGGCCAGTTCGTCCGAAATTTCCACCTCGTCGAAGCCGCAGCGGCGGGCCATGGGGTACTGGTCCGCGATCACGTGGCCATAGGCCCGCAGCCGGCCCGTGAAGCCCATGCGGCGCAGGCGCGTCGCCTGCGTGAACCCACGCCCGTCCGCCGAGGAGGGGAAGGCGATGCGGATCAGGCGCAGATCGGCCAGCCGGTCCTGAAGCAGCGCCGGATCGTCGGTGTTCGCCAGATCCACGGCCGTTTCGTCCCCAAGCTCGGCCAAGGGCACGATGGGGGCGTTGTGGTCGTCGGCCTTGAAGCCGGTGTCGGTGACGATGACGCTCATGCGGCGTTTTCCTTTCCGATGCGAACGGGCTTTCCATTGATGAAGTGGATGCCGCATTCGGTCTTGGCGCTGCCGCGCCAGCGTCCGGCGCGCGGATCCTCGCCCGGTTTCACTGGGCTGGTGCAAGGCGCGCAGCCGATGGAGGGGTAGCCCTTGGCCACCAGCGGATGGCGGGGCAGGCGGTTGTTGACCATGTAATCCTCGATATCCTCGCGTCCCCACATGGCCAGCGGGTTGATCTTCAGGCGGGTCTCGCCATCCGGCTCGAAGAATTCCAGCGCGGCGCGAGTGCCGGCCTGAAAGCGCTTGCGTCCGGTGATCCAGGCGTCATAGCGCGACAGGGCGCGTTCCAGCGGCACCGTCTTGCGCAGGGCGCAGCAGGCGTCGGTGCTGAACTGGTGCAGCGTGCCGTCGGGGTCGTCGAACTCCACCGCGGCCTCGTCGGCGCGAATGGTCTGGATGTTGGTCAGGCCCAGCTTGTCGGCCAGTTCGGCCTGATAGGCCAGCGTTTCGGGAAACAGCATCTGCGTGTCGATGAACAGCACCGGCAGATGCGCGTCCAGAACCGACGCCATGTGCAGCAGCACGACCGACTCGGCCCCGAAGGAGGAAACGAGGGCGGTTTCGCCCACGTCATGGTCGCGCAGCGCCAGTTCCATGACCGAGATGGCCGCGTGGTTGCGGTATCTCTCGTTCAGGTGGGCCGCGCGATCCGCAAGGGACAGCCCGGGATCAAGCGGCATCCTGCGCCTCGTCCGCCGGATAAAGCGCGGCCTTGAACGGGCCGAGGCCCAGACGACGGTAGGTTTGCAGGAAGGTCTCCGACGGCTCCGAACGCTCGGCCAGATAGGCCTTCACCAGACGCTCGATGGCGGGCACGATCTCGTCATAGGCAAAGCCGGGGCCTACCCGTTCGCCGATGACGGCGGTTTCCGTGCCGTCGCCGCCCAAAGTGATCTGGTAGTTCTCCACCCCCGCGCGATCAAGGCCGAGGATCCCGATATGGCCCACATGGTGATGCCCGCAGGCGTTGATGCAGCCCGAGATCTTGATCTTCAGCGGGCCGATGTCATGCTCCAGCTTCAGCTCGTCGAAGCGGGTGGCGATCTGCTGGGCCACGGGGATCGAGCGGGCGGTGGCCAGCGCGCAGTAATCCATGCCCGGGCAGGCGATGATGTCCGAGATCAGGCCCACATTGGCCGTGCCCAGATCCGCCTGTTGCAGGGCCGCGTGCAGCGCCGGAAGGTCCGACTTGTGGACATGCGGGATGATGACGTTCTGTTCGTGACTGATCCGCAGTTCGTTATGGCCATAGCGTTCGGCCAGATCGGCCATCACGCGCATCTGGTCGGCCGTCGCGTCACCGGGCGTCGCGCCGTGCTTTTTCAGGCTGATCGTGACGATCGCGTACTGGGCGTTGCGATGGGACGTCAGGTTGGTGTCGGCCCAGGCGCGATACACCGGATCGTTGGCATAGAACTGGTCATGCGCGTCGGTGGGCGCGTTGCGGAAGGCGGGCGGGGCGAAGGCCGCGCGGATGTCCTCCAGCAGCTCCTGGTCATGGCCGTGGAAGGTCGGGCGGATTTCGGTGAAGCGCTGTTCCACCTGACGGCGGATTTCGTCCAGGCCCGTTTCATGCACGGTGATCTTCACGCGCGCCTTGTACTTGTTGTCGCGGCGGCCCAGCGTGTTGTAGACCGACAGGATCGCCTCGCAATAAGGCAGCAGATCGGCCACGGGCAGGAAGTCCCGCACCACCTGGCCGATCATGGGCGTGCGGCCCAGGCCGCCGCCGACCAGCACCTCGAAGCCCGGTTCGCCCTTGGGGCCACGGATCATGCGCAGGCCGATGTCGTGGGATTTCACCACGGCGCGGTCGTTCGGGCTGCCGGTGACGGCGATCTTGAATTTGCGCGGCAGGAACTGGAACTCCGGATGGTCGGTGGACCATTGGCGGAGAAGTTCGGCGTAGGGACGCGGATCCTCGATCTCGTCATCCGCCGCACCGGCGAAGTGGTCCGAGGTCACGTTGCGGATCGTGTTGCCCGACGTCTGGATCGCGTGCATGCCCACATCGGCCAAGGCCGACAGCATCGCGGGCACGTCCTTCAGCAGCGGCCAGTTGAACTGGATGTTCTGGCGGGTGGTGAAGTGACCATAACCCTTGTCCCACGTCTCGGCGATGTGGGCCAGCTGGCGCATCTGGTGCGGGTTGATCGTCCCGTAGGGAATGGCCACCCGCAGCATGTAGGCGTGCAGTTGCAGGTAAAGGCCGTTCATCAGGCGCAGCGGCTTGAATTCATCCTCGGTCAGCGATCCGTCGATGCGGCGCGCGACCTGTTGGGAGAACTGGGCGACGCGCTCGCGCACGAAGGCTTCGTCGAACTCGTTGTAGCTGTACATGTGGCTTCCTCGACGTTCAGTGCTGGCGGGGGCCGGGCAGTTCGCCCACCTGCTTGCCGTGGGCATAGTTGGACGGGCCGCGCGTGCGGAACACCTCGCGGAAATGCGTGGGCTCGGGCCCGTTCGGACCGGGCTTCGCATCGGCCAGATACACCCCGACGACGATGTTCTTCTGCGAGGCGCCGTCCAGAAGACGCAGCTGGGCGTGGGCCTCGTCCTCGATCAGCTCGGCCTGCGCGTGTTCGCGGGTCCACTGGTCGTCGACGGTCAGGTAGACGACATCGCCGATCAGGAGATCGTTGGCGGTCACCACCTTGGGCGTGAATTTCCGGCTCATGCGGTGGCCTCGTTGTGATCGGTTGCGGGCAGGTCGGTCAGGGCGTGGACGGCGGCGCGCGGGGCCAGCCCGTAAAGAAGGATGGCGGGGCCGGTCAGACGGGTGGCACAATCGGCCAGCGTGGACAGCCGCGCCCGAATGATCCGCTGGTCGGGGCGGGAGGCGTTTTCAACCAGCGTCACCGGCGTGTCGGGGGACGCGCCGTGCATCATCAGGCGGCCCTGAAGAAAGCGGCTGGCCTTCTTGCCCATGTAGATCGCGGCGACTTCGCCCGTCCGGGCAAGGCCCTTCCAGTCCTGATCGGCGAACCCGTCCATGTCATGGCCGGTGACGATCCGCAGGCCGCGGTTGCGGCCCCGCTTGGTCAGGCTTTGCCCGATGGCGGCCGCCGCGGCCGAGGCGGAGGTGAGGCCGGGCAGGATGTTGAAGGCGATGCCGGCGGCGTCCAGAGCCTCGATCTCCTCGTCCAGGCGGCCGAAGATGCCGCAATCGCCGCCCTTCAGGCGCAGCACGCGCGCGCCGGTGCCGGCATGGCCCACGATCAGCGCGTTGATCGCCGATTGCGGGGTGGAGGGGCCGAAGCCTTCCTTGCCCACATCCACCCGCGTCGTATGCGCGGGGATGAGGTCCAGCACCTCTTGCCCCACCAGCCGGTCGTGGATCACGACATCCGCCGCCTGCATCGCACGGAACACGCCCATGGTCAGCATGTCGGCCGAACCGGGGCCCGCGCCTGCGAAGGTCACGGTGCCGGGGGCGGTCAGGGCGGGCTGAAGGGTCATGGCGTCGCTCCGATGGGAAAATCTTCCCCCAGATATAGAACAACATCCCCCCGCCGCACCATCCACCCTTGCGGATAAGGACAGTTGTTCGCATAAGGACGGCGAAGGGAACGTGGTTCCCCATTTTGAAGGAGGATGCGAATGGCTGCCCGTCTGGACGAAATGGATCGGAAGATCCTTGCGGAACTTCAGCAGGACGCCTCGCAGTCGCTGGACGAGATCGCGCGCAAGATCGGCAGCTCCAAGACGCCCGTCTGGAATCGCATCCGCCGCATGAAGGAGGCGGGGGTGATCCTGCGCCAGACCGCGCTTCTGGACGCCGAGGCGCTGGGGCTGGAAGCGTGCTTCTTCGTCCTGATCCGCACATCCGAGCATGAGGCCGACTGGCAGCGCCGCTTCCTGAAGGCCCTGCAGGAACGCCCCGAGGTGCTGGAAGCGCACCGGCTGGCGGGCGACATCGACTACATCCTCAAGGTGCGGGTCGAGAATGCGCGGGCCTATGACCGCTTCTATCAGGCGCTGATTTCCGAGGTGCGGGTCTACAACGTGACCGCCCTGCTGTCGATGGAGGAGATCAAGCACACGACCATCCTGCCCGTGGGCATTCCGTCAGCTTGAACCACCGGGGCGCGGGGGCTACTGTCGGGCCCGCAACGATAAGGGCCCTTGAAATGGCGAAACGCAGCATCTTCGAAGAGGTGGGGGAGGGCGCGCCCCCCGCCGCCCCGCAGGCCGGCGGCCTGATCGACCGCGGCACCGGCGGCGCGCGCCGCGCGATCCGCATCTGGCTGATGGTGCTGTTCGCGCTGGTGGCGGTCATGATCGTCATCGGTGGCCTGACCCGCCTGTCGGATGCGGGCCTGTCGATCACCGAATGGAAGCCCGTGACGGGGGCCATCCCGCCCATGAACGCCGCCGACTGGCAGGCGGAGTTCGACCTGTACCAGCAAAGCCCGCAATATCGTCTCACCAACGAAGGCATGACGATGGGCCAGTTCCAGCAGATCTACTGGTGGGAATGGGGGCACCGCTTCCTGGGCCGCGTGATCGGGCTGGTCTGGGCGCTGGGCTTCGTCGGCTTCTGGATCGCGGGCAAGATCCCCATGGGCTGGGCGAAACGGCTGCTGTGGGTTGGAGTGCTGGGCGGCCTTCAGGGCGCCGTCGGCTGGTGGATGGTGTCGTCGGGGCTGGAAGGGAACATGACCTCGGTCGCGAGCTACCGGTTGGCCACGCATCTGGGCATCGGCTTTGTCATCCTTGGCTACCTGACGTGGTACGCGCTGCTGCTGGGGCGGACGGAAGGGCAGCTTCTGCAAGCACGCCGCGTGCGCGAGGCGAAGGCCTTCGGGATGTCCACCGGCCTGCTGCATCTGGTGTTCCTGCAGATCCTGCTGGGCGCCCTGGTTGCGGGCATCGACGCGGGCCGCAGCTTCCCCACCTGGCCGCTGATGAACGGGTCCTTCTTCCCGGCCGATGCCTTTTATGTGCCCGATGGCGGGGCGGGCTGGCGCGCGTTCTTTGAAAACCCCGGCCTTGTGCAGTTCGTGCACCGCATGGTCGCGTATCTAGTGTTCGTCTTCGGCATCGTCGTCTGGCTGCGCGGGCGCAAATCGGTTCACAAGGCCACGCGGACGGCGTTCCACATGGTGTTCGGCATGATCTGGGTTCAGGTCGCGCTGGGCATCGCGACGGTGCTGACGGCCGCCAGCCTGCATCCGGCCATCACCCACCAGATCGGCGCGATCGTTTTGTGGGTGCTGATCCTGCGCGCGCGCTATCTGTCCCAATACCCCAAAGTCACATCCCTTCGCGGAGGAACGGCATGAGCGCGTACAAGGACCTGTTGGCGTTCCAGCGCCAGACCGAAGCTTTGGCACAGGTGTCCGGCCGGCTGGGCTGGGACCAGGAAACCGTGATGCCGCGCGGCGCGGTCGAACAGCGGGGCGAGGAGATGGCCGCGATGGAGGGCGTCCTGCACGCCCGCCGCACCGATCCGCGCATCGCCGAATGGCTGGCGCAGGCCGATCCCGTCGATGAGGAGGCGGAGGCCCAGCTGCGCCTGATCCGCCGCAGCTATGAACGCGCGACCAAGGTGCCCGGCCGTCTGGCCGAGGAGATCGCCCGCGTCACCTCCGTCGCGCAGGGGACCTGGGCCGACGCCCGCGCCAAGGACGACGTGGCGGCCTTCCTGCCCACGCTGTCGCAGGTGGTCCGACTGCGGCGCGAGGAGGCGGCGGCGCTGGCCGGTGGCGGCGACCTGTATGACGCGCTGGTCAACGATTACGAACCGGAGGCGACGGCCGACACGATCGGCGCGATCTTCGACCGGATGCGCCCGCGTCTTGTGGCGCTGCGTGAAGCCGTGATGGGGGCGGAGCATCAGCCCAAGGCGCTGGAAGGCCATTTCGGGGCCGAAGCGCAGATGCGTCTGGCGCGCGATCTGGCCAAGACCTTCGGCTATGACTTCACCCGCGGTCGTCTGGATCTGGCGGTGCATCCGTTCAGCTCCGGTTCCGGCAACGACGCGCGGATCACCACCCGGGTGGTAGAGACGGATCCCTTCAACTGCATCTATTCCACCATCCACGAGGTGGGCCACGCCTGCTACGAGTTGGGGATCGATCCGGACTATCTGCTGACCCCGCTGGGTGGCGGCGTGTCCATGGGCGTGCATGAAAGCCAAAGCCGGATCTATGAAAACCAGCTGGGCCGCAGCCGCGCCTTCACGGGCTTCCTGTTCAACGAGATGACGGAGCGGTTCGGCGATCTGGGGCTGGCCGATGCGGACGCCTTTCACGGTGCCGTCAATCGCGTTTCCCCCGGCTTCATCCGGACCGAGGCGGACGAGGTGCATTACAATCTGCACATCATGATGCGCTTCGATCTGGAGCGGGACCTGATCCGCGGCGCGCTGGATGTCGAGGATCTGGAGGAGGCGTGGAACGCCCGCTTCCTGCGCGATTTCGGGGTGGCGGTGGACCGGCCCTCGCATGGATTGCTTCAGGATGTGCACTGGGCGGTGGGGCTGTTCGGCTATTTCCCGACCTATGCGCTGGGCAACGTCTATGCCGGCTGCCTGCACCAGTCGCTGCGCGAAGCGGTGCCCGATCTGGACGGGCAGCTGGCCCAGGGGCAGACGGCCGAGGCGCTGGACTGGCTGCGCGAGAACCTGCAACGGTTCGGGGGTTTGCGCGGGCCGCGCGACACGATCCGTCACGCCTGCGGGTTCGAGCCGAACGAGGAGCCCCTTCTGGGCTACCTCGAAGCGAAGTTTCGCACGATATACAAGCTCTGACCGCGGAGCAGGAGAAAACTGCGCGCCGCCGGGGCGGCGCGCAGGCCGGATGTCAGGGCTTGTCCAGGGTGAAGCGGCCCTGAAGCGCGGCCCCATCCTCGATGACCACGGATTGATAGATCACGTCGGCCGTCACGCGGGCATGGGCCCGCAGCGTCAGGTTCACGCAGGCGACCCGACCTTCCAGGGTTCCCTTCACCTCCACCGCATCGGCCGTCACCATCCCGTTCAGGGTGCCGTCCACGCCGATCATCAGCGCGCGGGCGGTGATGTTGCCCTCCACCTTGCCAAGGATCTCCACCGCGCCGTCGGAGAAGATGTCCCCGTTGATGCGAAGGTCGGAAGACAGAACGGATTTGGCGGCGTTGCGTGAGTCGGGCGTCATGGGAATGTCCTTCATGGGTGTGCACGATAGAATCCCCACCCCGGCCAAGGAATCAAGGCATCTTCGGTAGGGCAGGGGAGGGCGGCGGGAAACGGCCAAGAAAGGCAGGGGCCCCTGACGCTGCCCGAAAAACATCAATGTTTGTTGGCGCCGACATAAAAACGTCACTGATCGTGTTTTTTCCTCTTGCGTCAGTCAGCGCCCCAGCCTAAATACCGCCTCACCGAAGCGGAGACGCTTTGGGACGGGAAGCGGCGGCTGGTGAGGTTGCCATGGACTGTGGACATTC